>JAFTQR010000004.1 GCA_017462645.1 Acholeplasmatales bacterium
AATTGTATTACATTTCACTTTTATCACCCCACAGCTATGATTATATTTAAAGTAAAAATAATTTCAATAAGTTAAATGTATTCGGTTGATTTTTTAAAATATTCGGTAAAAAAACACAGCAATTGCTGTGTCTATTTATTCATTTTTATTTGATAGATAGCTAAAGCCTACATATAATAGCATTACTATACCAATAATACCTATATATAAATAGTCTGCACATTCATTAAATGGTATTTCCTTAGCTAATGATTTAAAGAATATACCTAAAGGATAAAATGCAATTAAGCATGATATTGTTCCAAATGCCATATAATAGGCATTTTTTACTTTTAAATTCTTTTTATAAGCAGCTAGGGAATAGATTCCATAGATTAAAATTATAATTGAACAAACTAATAATACTATATAATCAGTATCAAATGAGATATCAGTACCCCAGTCATCACTATAATATGAATAGCTTTCCTTAATTTTAATTATGCTAATAATAGTAAATATTATACCAATAAGTATAAGCATTATATGCTTTAATAATGTACTATTTCTTTTTAGATTATTCATCAGCATTATCCTCCTTTGCCATATCTGGTGATAGGAAGCTTGGATAAGCCTTAGCAATTACAGTCATTATTAAAATACTTATTATTATATTTGGAATACAATATAAGCCATTATATAGGAATGAGTATGCTGCTCCTCCTACACCCCACATTTCACCTGGCCAAAACCATAAACCTGCTAGGGTATGGCTTGCATATTTTAATAATCCTCCTAAAAGACAGCCTAAGGTAATCCAAATTAGCTTACTCTTAAAGCTATTTGATTTTTGATAAAAAGACATAAATACTCCTGCAAAGCCTACTACAGTATATGCTAAAACATAATCTAGCATAACCTGAATAAATGGTCCTGCAGCCTGCATAAATGCTCCATCAAGTGTTTTACCTTGAATGATATAAATACAACCTAGCATTTGAATAAGGCTTAAAATAAAGCCACATAGGATACCTGGTAATAATCCTCTTCTATAAGAGATTATAAAAATAGGTATCATAGCAAATCCTATAGATCCGCCATTAATAAAGATGCCTTTAAATATTCCTCCCTGTAAGACATCTAGTGCGAATGCTAATGCTGCAAATATAGCAACCTCAGCAAGCACTCTTGTTGAAAAAATTCTTTTTTTCATTCCTCTTCTCCTTTTTAAAAAATAAAAAATGTCCGCTAGGACATGCTTAAAAAGAATATAGATTGAGCATATATAAATACCTCTCACATTATTCCCTACGCTAGCATTACCTAGATCAGGTCAAGGGTCGATAACTTAATATCCTCTCAGCGAATGCTCCCCTTAATATGACAACAATATTATATAATTTATTTTATTTTTTTTCAAGTATATCTTTAACAGACAATTCTTTATATTATATATAAAAATTTAACGGATAAGCTAGATAACTAATCTCATCTAGGTTTTCAGATGTTACAACACCTGGATTAGCCATTATAAGGCTTGGAATTCTATTTACTATAGTAGCACATGTATGCTCTACTGTATAAGGCTTAAATACACTAAATACAGTTGTTGGCTCACCTGTTATTTCCCAATCACACATATCACCATCATTAGGTCCATATATTTTACCGATTGTTTCTTCCTCAATTGTAATTCCTTGATATGTTTCAATTGTAACAACGCTAGACATACCAATACATTTACCAGCCTTTATAGTTCTACCGAGGGTTGCGCTATATAAATCATCGTTAATTATGTATGGTACATTTCTTTGATTAATTGATTTTATTGTAAGGCCAAGCTTAGAAGCAATAGCTTCACTTGCATTCCAAGCATATGAAGGGATAACCTCCTTAGGATGTGCAATTGTTCTTTCAAATTCCTCTTTTGTTAAGTCACAGCCATGTGCCTCTGCAAGAGCTAAGCCATAATCCTCTACATTATAGCTATAAGAGCCTTTGATTTTTTTAATTTTATGGATACCGCCACAAGCCTGACCAACCATATTAATCCAAAATATATCCTGCATTCCACTTCCTAAGAAGCTACAGCAATTATCCTTTGCAATTTTATCAAGCTTATTAGTTAAAGAGGCTGCTGTAGTCCATGGATAGATAGCCTCCTCACAGGTTGTAATAACATTAATACCTCTTTTTAGACAAGCTTCAGCTTGATCATAAATATCTGTTATAAAGCTTGATGTAGTTAGTATCACAATATCAGCATCACAATTATCTAGTACCTTATCTCTATCATTAGATATTGTGATACCAAGCTTTATTCCTAAATTTGCAAAATCACCTACATCATTACCTATTAATGAGGGATTAATATCGATTGCTCCAACTATTTCTGCCCCCTTTTCATGTAGATATCGTAAAATATATTTAGCCATTTTACCACATCCGTATTGTATAACTCTAATTCTTCTCATTTTTTCGCCTCCTCTATTATGGTTTGATATTTTATTCATAATATGTATAAAAAGACAAAAAAAGAGGTTTTTTAAGCCTCTAATTAAGCGTTATAGTTTGCTTTAATGATTTCTGCAACCTTAGCACATTCATCTTCAGATACTAAATTACCTGTATTCATAACGAATGTACCACCCCATTCAAATTCATCCTTATATTTAGGACATAAGTGAATGTGTAGGTGACCAAGTGTATCACCATATGCACCATAGTTGATTCTATCAGGATTATAAGCCTTTTGAATAGCCTTAGCTACATCAGCTACATCCTTCATAAATGCATTTCTTTCTTCATCATTTAAATCTTGAATTTCAGCTATATGATCATTCTTATAAGCAACAATCATTCTACCCTTATGAGTTTGGTCCTTAAATACGATAACAGATGAAACCTCTGTTTCAAATGCTAGGTAACCAAATTTAGCTAAATATTCACCATGAGCACAATATGGACAATTATCTTTTTTCATACCTTTTCTCCTTTCTATTTTTTTTAATTTTAATTGTCATCAGTTGATAAAATTGCTAAGAAGGCCTCTTGAGGTACCTCAACACTACCAATTGCCTTCATTTTCTTTTTACCTTCCTTTTGTTTTTCTAATAGCTTTTTCTTTCTGCTAATATCTCCACCATAGCATTTAGCTAATACGTCCTTACGCATAGCCTTAATATCGCTTCTAGCGATAACCTTATGGTTAATTACTGCTTGTACAGGAACCTCAAACATTTGTCTTGGAATTATTTCCTTTAGCTTTTCTACAAGTATTTTACCTCTATTATAGGCAAAATCCTTATGAACAATTGTAGATAAGGCATCTACAACATCTCCATTAAGCATAATATCCATCTTTACAAGCTTAGATGCCTGATAATCACCTAATTCATAATCAAATGAGGCATAGCCCTTTGTATAGCTTTTTAGCTTGTCAAAGAAATCATATACTATTTCTAATAATGGAATATTATAATGAATAACCGCTCTTGTTTCCTCAACATATTTCATATCAATAAAGAAGCCACGCTTCTTTTGACATAAATCCATAACAGCACCTATATATTCAGATGGTGTCATAATTGTAGCCTTAACAAAAGGCTCTTCAATTCTTGAAATAACCTGAGTATCTGGTAATTGAGATGGGTTATCTATTTGAATCATACTA
>JAFTQR010000005.1 GCA_017462645.1 Acholeplasmatales bacterium
AGTATTTAAAAAATCAGTTATTATAGTAGCCAAGTATATCACCAAGAAAATTATATTAGAAGTACGACAAAAAGAAAAGAGGACTTTATGTCCTCGAGAAGAATGATGAAAGATTTTAATCTTTTGTCATTCTATTTTTTACACCTTTTTTACAAAAACATTACACAAGTTTACAGGATTATGATTTTTTCAACATACCATAAAAATTATAATTAAGGTGTAAAAATTAAAAGGAGATAATTATGAAAAAAGTTTTAAAGAAAATAACAATATCTATTTTAGCATTAACAGGATGCCTAATGATCGCATCATGTGGTGAAGATAATAAAACAGATAAGGTAACATTATATTTTGGAGGCTCTACATCAGTAGAGAAAATAGCTAAAGCATTAACAGCTGAATTTGAATTAGAATGTCCAAGCTTTGAAGGTGTACATAATCATACTGGGTCATCTGATGCTTATAAAAGAACTCAAGGAAAGGATAAGGATTCAGAAAATAAGCTACATATGGGATTCTTATCAAGAGAATTAAAATCTTCAGAGGAGGTTCAAACCGGAACATCAGGATTAGTATGTAAGGATGGTATTGTAGCGGTAGTTAATAAGGAAAATAACGCAATTAATGATGCAAATGCTGAATTATTAACTGAAATTTATTCTAGTGATAGTGTAAGATGGGAGACCGTGATGGGAAATAATGAATTAATAGGAACTATCAATAGATACTCTAGAGATTCATCATCTGGTACAAGAGATGGATTCTTTACAGCAATTGGATTTGAAGATGCTAAAACAGATGATACAAAGATTCCAGGTGTAGTAATCGCATCATCTAATGGTGATATGATTACTAAAATCAAAAATGATAAATATGGTATAGGATACGTATCACTTGCCTCAGTAGAAAGCTCTGGATTAAAGGCATTAACATATAATGGTGTTACTGCGACAGAGGAAGGAGTAGTTGATGGAAGCTATGCCCTACAAAGAAACTTCAATTATTGTACAAGAACAGAGGCTGATTGTACTGAAGAGGAATGGTTAATATTACAAGCTTTTATAGCATATATGAACTCTCAAGAGGGCTTAATAATTATTAAAAGTACAGATGGTATTTTAACAGATAGTATTGCTAATGCACCATCATGGGATTCTATATTAGAAGCAAATCCTAAGTTTAAAGAAATTTGTAGATGATTTTAAAAAATGGGTCGTTCGACCTGTTTTTGGCGTTATAAAAAAAGGAGAAATTATGGATTCAATTAAAAAAATGAAAATAGATAGTGTCGTAAAATATATATTTATGACATTAGCAATGATCTGTGCATCATCGATTATATTAATAGTTTTATTTATATTTATTAAGGGTGTACAGCCATTTATAAATGAATATAAAACGGATAATGGAGTATATACCCAAAATGTATGGGATTTCTTAATTGGTACCACATGGGCTTCTAATTTATATGGTGTTTTAGGTATCGCAATAAATACAATATATATAGTATCTATTGCGGCTTTATTATCATTAGTAATATCAATATTAACAGCCCTATTTATTGTAAGAATAGCCCCTAAAAAGCTATCAATTTGTATGAAGAGCGTTATTGAGCTATTAGCTGCAATACCATCTATAGTATTTGGTTTATTTGGACAAGGCTATATTTGTCCATTAATAAGAGATTTTGCAGAATCAATAGGTATTCAGACTATGGGTGGTGTATCAGTTATAGCAACGATTATAGTTTTAACTATAATGATGATTCCTACAATAACAACCATTAGTATTACCTCTATGGAGGCAATTAAGCAAGATCAAATTCAGGCCTCATTAGCCTTAGGAGCTACAAAGGCTCAAACTGATTTTAAAATCGTATTAAAGGGTGCAAAATCAGGTATTTTTGCAGCCTTAATATTAGGTATTGGTAGAGCATTAGGTGAGGCAACAGCTGTATCAATGGTATGTGGAGATGTAATAGAAGGACCAGTATTTAATTTATTTGAGCCTACTAGAACTCTTACATCTACTATGATTGGTTCTATTCATGAATCAAGTGGAATTGATTATGATATTAGATTTAGTGTAGGTATTGTTTTAATAGCTATTATATTAGTAGCTAATGTTGGATTAAATGCTTTAAAAAGGAGAATGGAAAGAATATGAAAATAAATTCTCGTAAAATGGCTGATGGATTTAGATATTCATTAACATGGATATCGACTATATTTTGTGCATTTGTTTTATTAGCAATAATATTTTATGTATTTAGTCAAGGAGTTAATAGATTATCATGGGATTTAATTACATCTGATTATGAGGAAAAGCTAATTAGTGCTCAAATTAGCTATAAGGATATAGATTATGAAAATCCCAATATTGAAAATGCCTATTTTTCAAATAAATATGGTATTGCCATAAAGGATAGTGAAACCATTGATGGAATACATTCAATAGAAATAGTATATGTTGATTCAAAATCACCATTTTTATCTGCTAAAAATAGAATAAGCGGAGAAAGATTTAAAATTGGTGAAGGAAGTAGAATAGATATATTAATAGGCTTTGATGAAAATGGAGATATATTAGATTGTAGTGGTAATGATTCTGCAGAATATTATGCAAAAGTACTTGATAATGCAATCACAATAAAATCTATACAATGTAAAACATCAGGTGGAGGTATTAGAGGCTCCCTAATAACAACACTATTACTTATCATAATAACACTTATTATTGCCGTACCTTTAGGTGTTGGGGCAGCAATATATTTAGTAGAGTATGCTAAGGAGGGAAGATTTAAAAGAATTATTCAAACAATGATTGATATGACTAGTGGTATTCCATCAATTATATTTGGCTTTTGTGGTGCATTAATCTTTATTCCTTTTGTGTCAGCTATTTCATCTGCCGAAGGCTACAGTGTAATGGCTGGTGCATTAACAATGACAATAATATTATTACCTACAATAATAAAAACAACCTCTGAGGCATTAATGGTTATCCCTAATCATTACACCATGGCATCATTAGCCTTAGGAGCTTCAAAAACACAAACAGTGTTTAAGGTAATAATTCCTAACGCATTACCTGGTATATTAACCTCTATATTATTATCGATTGGTAGAATTATTGGTGAATCAGCTGCGTTAATATTTGTTATAGGTACAGCTATATCAGATAGTGTTAGTCCATTTGGGGCATCAACATCATTATCTGTACATATTTGGAGTATTACAGGTGGAGAAAATCCCAATTATGAAACAGCATGTGCTATTTCAATAATAATTTTAATTGTAGTTTTTGTATTATCGATATTAGTTAAATTAATATCTAAAAGATTAAATAGAATGGCGGTAATTAATTAATGGAAATATTAAATAGAGAAAATAAAGAATTAATCAAGGTTTTTGAAATAAAAAATGTTAATTTATCCTATGGTGAAAAGCATGTTTTAAAGGATATAAGCTTAGATATATATAAGAATAAGGTTACAGCCTTTATAGGTCCATCAGGCTGTGGTAAATCAACATTATTAAGATGCTTAAATAGAATGAATGATTTAATATCTACATGTAAGGTTACAGGAGATTTTAAATATAATAATCAGGATATTATGAATATGAATGTTGTTGATTTAAGAACGAGGGTTGGAATGGTATTTCAAAATCCAAATCCTTTTCCAATGTCTATATATGATAATGTAGCCTATGGTCCTAGATGTAGTGGAATTAAAAATAAGGCTAAGCTAGATGAAATAGTTATTGATTCATTAAAGAAGGCATCCTTGTATGATGAAATAAAGGATAGATTAAAGGATAATGCCCTAGGCTTATCAGGTGGCCAGCAGCAAAGATTATGTATCGCTAGAGCTATAGCTATGAAGCCTGATGTTATATTAATGGATGAGCCTACTAGCGCATTAGACCCTATTGCGACACTTAAAATAGAGGAGCTAATTCAAGAGCTAAAGAATGATTATACAATTGTAATTGTTACTCATAATATGCAGCAGGCAACAAGAGTATCAGATTATACAGCCTTCTTCTTATTAGGAGAGGTAATAGAATATGATCAAACACATGAGCTATTTTCTAATCCTAAAAAGAAAAAGACAGAGGATTATATAACAGGAAGATTTGGATAGGAGTAAGTATATGAGATTACAAAATGAATTAGAATATTTAAATCAAACATTATTTAAAATGAGTGATGTTGTAGTAGAAAATATAAATGAAGCAATTAATTTTTATTTAGGTAAAACAGATAAGGCAAATATTAATGATGATTTAGTTGATCAATATGAAAGATTAGTAGAAGAAATATGCTTAACTATTTTATTAAGAGAAAGACCATACGCTAAGGATTTAAAGGAGGTTACAGGTATATTAAAGCTTGTAGCTGATATTGAAAGAATAGGTGATCATGCAGAGGATATTTATGATTTTGCTAAAAAGGTTAAAAACTATGAGCATAAAAGAAGCGAGAGAGTTGATAATTTAGTTAAATTTATTAATACTATGCTAACAGATGCTGTTAAGGCTTATATAACTAAGGATATTAAGCTTGCAGAGGATATTATTGCTAGAGATGATTATGTTGATTCAGAATACGAGGATATTATTAATTCCTTAGCTAATGATAAAGTTTCTACTAGTAATGATTTACCTTTTGCAATTTATACTACTTTAGTGGTAAAATATTTAGAGAGAATAGCTGATCACAGTGTGAATGTTGCTGAATGGGTAATTTACATTGTTAATGGCTTTCATAAGGATAAAAAAATATTTTAGAGGTAAATTATGAACTATTTAATTTATTCTGTTGAGGACGATAAGGATATCGCATTAATTATTAATAAAACTTTATCTAAACAAGGCTATATTGTTAAAACATTTTATAATGCAAAAAGCTTTTTTGAAGCTTTTAATAATGAAAAGCCAGATATAATATTATTAGATATGATGCTTCCTGATATGTCTGGCTCTGAAATATTAAAGAATGTTAGAGGTAATAAATCAAACGAAGATATACAAATCATCATAATATCTGCTAATCATATGATAATGGATAAGGTAGATGGCTTAGATTTAGGTGCTGATGATTATATTGAAAAGCCTTTTGATTTATTAGAGCTTATGTCAAGAGTACAGGCTAGAGCTAGAAGAATAAAGAAAAAACAAAGCATATATGAAACAAATGGTATTATATTAAATATTGATAAGCGAATATGTTTAGTGGATAATAATGAAATTGAATTAACAAATAAGGAATTTGAAATATTAACCCTACTAATAAAAAATGAGGGTAATGTTGTAACTAGAGATGAAATATTTTTGGCGTTATGGGGAACATCTATTGTTGAAAGTAGAACCTTAGATATGCATATTAAATCATTAAGATCAAAGCTATTAAATAAACAGGATATGATTAAAACTGTTTATGGAGTGGGATATAAACTAACTATATGAAAAAAAGATTAATAATAGTTAATTCAATTATTATATTTTGTTCTCTTTTAATTATGCTTATTACATCCTTATTTGTTATAAATCATGTTAATACGAATGATGCAAATGGAAAAATAGAAAATTATTTAGAATTCGCAACTCAAATATTTGATGGAAATAATTTAGATGAAACAAAAGATGTGCTTCATAATATTGATACAGATATTAGAATTACCATAATTGACATGGATGGTAAGGTTGTAATAGATTCTGATAGGGATGATGTTACTGACAACCATATAACAAGACCTGAAATAAAAAACCTTGAAACTGTTTATAATAGATATTCAAATACTATGGGGCGTGATATGCTATATATTGCTACTATAGATGATGGATATTATCTAAGAATAGCTATTCCAATGGATGATATAAATGAAATAATTACACTTTATGTTGCGGTTTCTATTATTACATTATTAATTATATTTAGTATTTCATTTGCTTTTACATCATTTTTTATTAGAAATTCTATTAACATTATTAATAAAAATGTTAAGAAATTAGCAGAGCTTGCAGAGGATAATACAATTACTGATTTATCTATTGATGATTTGCCAATAGTATTAGATGCTTTAAATAATGAGTTAAAAAGTAAAATAGATATCATTAATCTTCAAAATGAAAAGACAAATACCATTATTAATGGAATGAATGAGGGTTTAATAGCCTTAGATAAAAAAGGGAATATAATCCAAATTAATAATAAAGCATTAGAAATATTTGATGTAGCTTTAAATGATGTTATAAATAGGAATTATATTTATTTAATTAGAAATGTTGAGCTACAAAAATTAATTGATGCTTGTTATAAAGATAAGGAATTAAAAAAATATACTTGTGTAAGAGAAAATAGAAGCTACAGTGTTTTTATAAAGAATATTGAAGAGAAATGGTTGGATGGAGGAATAATTATTTCTTTAATTGATGTCACTCAAAGAATGCTTTTAGAACAAACTAAAAAGGATTTCTTTGCTAACGCATCTCATGAGCTAAAGTCACCATTAACATGTATAATTGGTTATCAGCAAATGGTAACTGAGGATATAGTTACTGATAGTGAAAGCATTAAGGAATATTCTAAGAAAACCTTAAAGGAAGCAAATAGAATGAATAATATTATTATTGATATGCTTAATTTAAGTAATTTTGAGGCAGGTAATGAAAATAAGGATATTGATGAAATTTCTATTGATTCATTAATAAATGATGCATTAGATTCATTCCAATCTATATTAAAGCTTAAGAATATTACAATTTATAAAAATATAAATAATGTAAAATTAAAAATGCATAAGAAGCAAGCATTAGAGCTTGTTACAAATTTAATAGATAACGCTATTAAATATAATAAGGAAAATGGTGTTATTCATATTGAATTAACTAAGGAATACTTTAGCGTATCTGATTCTGGCATTGGAATTCCAGATGATGAACAAAATAGAATATTCGAAAGATTCTATAGAGTTGATAAGGCTAAAAGTAAAACAATGGGCGGTACTGGATTAGGATTAGCTATTGTTAAGCATGTATGTGAAAATCATGGATTTGATATTCAATTAGAATCAAAAATTAATGAAGGAACAAAAATTACTATTATATTTTAAACAAATACCACGATGAAAATCGTGGTTTTGTCTTTAATAATATATTAAATAATGTTATAATATTATTAGATAAATCAATACAATAATTTAATAGGAGGTTTTTTATGGGACGTTTAGATGGTAAGGTTGTAATTATTACAGGTGCAAACTCAGGTGTAGGTGCTGCAACAGCTAAGCTATTCTCTAACGAGGGAGCTAAGGTCGTTTTAAGTGCTAGAAGAGTAGAAGCCTTAAAGGAGGTACAAGCAGAAATTATTAAGGCTGGTGGTGAGGCTTTAATCGTTCCTACTGATATTTCTAAGGTTAATGATTGTGAAAACCTAATTAATAAGACTGTGGAGGCATATGGTACAGTTGATGTATTAGTTAATAATGCAGGTGTATTAGATGAAGGCTTAAAGGCTATTGATCATTTTGGTGATGAGGATTTAGATAAGGTTATTAATATCAATGAAAAGGGTACTATGTATTGTATGCGTGCTGCAGTAAAGGTTATGGCAGAAAAGCAAAGCGGATCAATTGTTAATGTAGCTTCAGTTGCAGGTCAATATGGCTGTGGTGGTGCGGCATATGTTGCATCTAAGGCTGCAATTATTGGTGTTACAAAGCATACAGCAATGCGTTATGCTCAAAGTAAGGTTAGATGTAATGTTATTTGTCCAGGTAATATTTTAACACCAATGACAGCTGGTATGAATCCCGCTAATATGGATATGGGTATGTTTGGTGCGATGATGCAGCATGCTGATATTAGAGGTGTTCAATCAAGTACAGCAGAGGATGTAGCTAATGTTTTATTATTCTTTGCATCAGATGAATCTAAGCCTATTACAGGTCAAGTAATTGTTTCTGATTACGGTTCAAATTTATAATAATAAAGGGGTTTCGACAATGAAACCCCTTTCTATCGTTTAAAATTTTTGAAAAATTATCTACATTTGATTATTTTTCGAATTTTTTGCAAATATTTTAAAAAATATTCTAAAAAACTATTGACTTATAAAATTTTATGAGGTATCATAGAAGAAATTTTTATATTACCAATAAAGAGACTATAGAAGGAATCTTTAGTTTAGAGAGTAAGCGGCTGGTGAAAGCTTATCAATAAGAGCCTTTGAATCTACCTCTTTGGTGAATGTAATAAATTCCGAGTGATTCCCGTTAAAGAATCTTGAGTGAGTTTTACCTAATTAGGGTGGTACCGCGGATTTAAAAAAATTCGTCCCTTGTTGTGCATAGCACAAGAAGGGGCTTTTTTGTTTAAGAAAAGGAGAAAAGAGATTATGAAAAGAGTATTTAATTTTTCAGCTGGTCCAGCTGTTTTACCAGAGGATGTATTAAAAGAAGCAGCAGCAGAAATGCTAGATTATGAAGGAACAGGAATGTCTGTAATGGAAATGAGCCATCGCTCTAAGCCATTTGAAAAGATTTTAAATGATGCTATTCAAGATTTAAGAGATTTAATGAATATTCCTGATAATTATAAGGTTATCTTTGTTCAAGGTGGTGCAAGCCAACAATTTGCTGCAGTACCTATGAATTTAATGAAAAATAAAAAGGCAGATTATATTTTAACTGGTCAATTCTCTACTAAGGCTTATCAAGAGGCTCAATTATTTGGAGATATTAAGGTTTTAGCTTCATCTAAGGAGTCTAAGTTCTCTTATATTCCAGATTGTAGTGATTTAGATGTTAGAGATGATGCTGATTATGTTTATATTTGTGAAAACAATACAATTTATGGTACTAAGTTCCATGAATTACCTAATACAAAGGGTAAACCATTAGTATCAGATCAATCATCTTGCTTCTTATCAGAGCCAATTGATGTAACTAAGTATGGTGTAATTTATGCAGGTGTTCAAAAGAATGTTGGTCCTGCAGGCTTAGTTGTATTAATTATTCGTGAGGATTTAATTAGAGATGATTTAGAGTTTGTTACTCCAACAATGCTTAAGTGGAAGACTCAAGTAGATAATAATAGCTTATATAATACTCCAAATAGCTATTCAATCTATATCTGTGGTAAGGTATTTAAATGGTTAAAGGCTAATGGTGGTCTTGAAGCTATGAAGAAGAGAAATCAAGAAAAGGCTGCAATTCTATATGATTATTTAGATACAACTGATTTCTATATTTGTGCAGCTGAAAAGGGATCTAGATCAATGATGAATGTTACATTCAAGACTAAGGACCCTGAATTAGATGCTAAGTTTGTTGAAGAGGCAAAGAAGAATAATATCGCTAATATTAAGGGCCATAGATCTATTGGTGGTATGCGTGCATCTATTTATAACGCAATGCCTAAGGCTGGTGTTGAAGCTTTAGTAGCATTTATGAAGAAGTTTGAAGAGGAGAATAAGTAATATGAAGGCTTATTGTTTAAATAAAATCTCTAAGGTTGCTTTAGCAACTCTTAAAAATCCAGATAAGACTGTAGAAAACATTGAGGATGCTGATAGTATTTTAGTACGTTCTCAAGCTATGCATGATATGGATTTAGATAAGAATATTCTTGCCGTAGCTAGAGCTGGTGCTGGTGTTAATAATATTCCACTAGATAAGTATGCAGAGGCTGGTGTTGTTGTATTTAACACACCTGGTGCTAATGCTAATGCTGTTAAGGAATTAGTATTATGTGGCTTATTACTTGCAAGCCGTGATATTATCGGTGGTAATAAGTGGGTATTAGATAATGCTGCTGATGAAAATATAGCTAAGACAGCTGAAAAGGCTAAATCTAAGTTTGCTGGTAATGAAATTGCTGGTAAGACTATTGCAGTTGTAGGTTTAGGTGTTATTGGTGTATTAGTAGCTAATGCTTGTGCTGATTTAGGTATGAAGGTTGTTGGTTATGATCCATATTTATCTATTCAAAATGCTATGAAATTAGCTAAGGAAGTTAAATATGTTGAAAAGCTAGAGGATGCTGTTGCAGGTGCTGATTTTGTTACAATTCACGTTCCAGCAATGGATTCAACAAAGGGTATGATTAATGCTAAGCTAATGGAATCTATGGAGGATGGAGTTATCGTAGTTAACTTCTCAAGAGATGCATTAGTTAATGATGATGATATGAAGGCTGCTTTAGAAAATGGTAAGGTTAAGAAGTATGTTACAGACTTCGCTAATGCTAAGGTTGTTAATATGCCTAACGTTATTTGCCTTCCACATTTAGGTGCATCTACAGATGAAGCAGAGGATAATTGTGCTTTAATGGCTATTAATCAATTAAAGGATTATATTGAAAATGGTAATATTAAGAACTCTGTAAATTATCCAGCTGTAAACGCAGGCTATAAGACTACTAAGTGTCGTATTTGTATTAACCATAAGAATGTACCAGGTGTTATTGCTAGCTTCTCTACTGTTATTAGTAATCAAGGTGGTAATATTGATACATTAATTACACAATCTAAGCCAGTATATGCTTATACAATATTAGATGTTGATAAGGATATTGATGTTGAACCAATTAAGTCAATGGATGGTGTATTAAGGGTTAGAGTGATCTAATATGCTTCTTGGAATGCCACAGCTTTATGAATTTGATACAATTGAGGAAAATTTAATTTTATGTAAGGATTTGGGATTGGACTTTGTAGAATTAAATTTAAACTTTGGATATTGTAGAGCTGAAATGGAGGCTAAAACAGTTTGTGATTTATTAAAAAAATATAATTTACAAGCTACACTTCATTTCTATGATGAGGCAGATTTTGGTTCATACGATGAGGTTGTTGAGGCTTATTTAATACTATTAGATAGATATGCTAGCTTAGGAAAGGGATATATTAAGCAAATTAATGTGCATAATATACCTGGGCCTGTTGTAACTATTAGTGGTGTTAAAAATTACATCTATGAAAAGGAATATGATGTATATATAAAAAGATTAATCAATAACTTTAAGCGTGCCGAGGAAATATGCAAAAGAAATGATATTAATATGGTAATTGAAAATACTGATAACATTCCTGCATATATGAAAAGAACATATAAGGATTTATATGATAATGGCTTTAGATTCTGTTATGATATCGGACATGATGGATTAAGCTATGATATTATCTATGAAATCAATGAGGAATTAAATTTACCATTTGATGAATTTCATATTCATGATGGTACAAGAAAGAAATGTCATTTAGCTTTGGGGGATGGCGAAATTGACATTAAGAAATTTAAGGATTTAGCAATAAAGAATAACGCTTTTGTTGTTATTGAGGTTAAACAAAAATCAGACCTTCTTGTATCTGTACCAATTTTTAATAAATTATAGACCATTTTTGGTCTATTTTTTATTTGGCTTGCATATATTTATATTGGTGATTATAATGAGCCTATTATCTATAGCAAATCCTAAAGAGCTAAAAGGAACAGTAAAAGTAAGTGGAAGTAAAAATGCAGCAATACCAATTATATGTACAAGCCTATTAACTGATTATGTAAAATTAAGTAATGTACCCCAAATATCAGATATTTATAAGCTTCTTGATGTTTTAGAATATGTTAATGTAAAGGCTAAATGGAAGAATGATAATTTATATATTGATAGTAGAAATATTATATATAAGCCTTTAACAATAGAGGCATGTAGTCAAATAAGAGGATCCTATTATTTAATTCCTGTTTTTTTATATTTATTTGATAAATGTGAAATAATATTACCAGGTGGATGTAAAATAGGACAAAGACCGATAGATAGCCATTTAGATGCAATAAAGGCATTTGGTTATAAATATACAATAAATGATAATTATCTAAAGATTCTAAGAGATAAAAGAGTTAATAATATCGATTACTCTATTACAAAGAAGAGTGTTGGTGCTAGCATTAATACCATTTTATTAGCATTAAAAACTCAATATTCCGTGATAAATAATTTGAATATAGAACCTGAGGGATATGCGGTAGTGGAGTTTTTAAGATTGATGGGTTTTAGTATATCATTATTAAATAATAAAAGTGTTGTTAAATTTAGCATTAGAAATCTAAAGCCTATTAAATATAAAATAATACCTGATAGAATGGAAGCTATGACATTCGTTGTTATGGGATTATTATGTGGAAAAATAAAAATAAAGAATGCTGATATATCACATATAAAATACCCTTTAACACTATTATTAAAATCTAAATATGATATCAAGATAATGAAGGATATGATATTATCTAAAAAAAGTAGTGGTAGAAGCTTTGATATAACTACAGAGGAATATCCTGGCTTTCCAACGGATTTACAATCTATATTTGGAATTTTATTAAATTATAGCTATGGCTCATGTGTTATAAATGAGACAATATTTGAAAATAGAATGCAAATATATGATGATTTAATTAAGATTGGATCAGATATTACTCTAATTGATAATAAGGCATTTATAAATGGCGTTATCAATTCAAATCCTATTGTAGCTAAGGCTAATGATTTAAGGCATGCTGCCTCATTAGCCATATTAGCCTTAAGAAATGGTGGGGCTATTGATAATATAGAATTAATAGATAGAGGCTATGAGAATTTCTTTTCTAAAATAGCTAAGCTAGGAGCAAAATTTAAAATTACAACAAAATAGAAAAAACTATTGTAATACTTATTTTTTTATGTTAAAATGTCCTAGTAAACAAACTTACTATGACTTTGTCATGGCGGAAGGAGTGTAATGTAGACATGAAAAAAGATATTCATCCAAAGTATAATACAATTACTGTTACTTGTACTACATGCGGTAGCGTATTCGAATCTGGTTCAACTTTAAATGAGATTCGTGTTGATACTTGTTCAAATTGTCATCCATTCTATACTGGTAAGCAAGCATTTACTCAAGCAGATGGACGCGTTGAAAAGTTCAATAAGCGCTATGGTATTAAGAAGTAATATTAGAGAATATGAGCTCGTAGGAGCTCTTTTTTCTTTTTTAAAAAAGTGTAATATGTTGTTTATTAATTATTATATTTATGATATAATAATTTTATAGTTTTTTATTCAATTAAGGAGTATTGTTTATGGAATATTTTGCTGGAAAAAAGGGTTGGGTCGAGGTTATTGTTGGTCCAATGTTTGCTGGAAAAACAGAAGAATTAATTAGAAGAGTTAAAAGAATGGATTATGCTAAAAAGAATTATTTAGTATTTAAGCCTGCAATAGATACACGTTATTCAAAGAATGAGATTGTAAGCCATAATAAAAAAGCGTTAAAGGCTATTAGTATTTCTCATGGTAGTGATATTAAAAGACATTTAAAGAAGGATACTCAAGCTGTTGTTATTGATGAGCTACAATTCTTTGATGATTCTTTATTAAAATATGTTAAGGAATTAGCTGATCAAGGCTATAGAGTAATCTGTGCTGGATTAGATACAGATTTTAGAGGAGAGCCTTTTGGTGTTGTAGGTCCTATTCTTGCGATAAGCGAGCAGGTTACTAAGCTTACAGCTATTTGCTGCTGCTGTGGTGCTGAGGCAACTAAGACTCAAAGAATAATTGAGGGTCAGCCAGCTTATTATGATGATCCAACTATCTTAGTTGGTGAAAAGGAAAACTATGAGGCAAGATGTCGTTGCTGTCATACAGTTTTATTTAGAAATGAAGGATAATATTTATTATATGAAGGAAGCCTTAAAGGAGGCTAAAAAATCATTATTAACAGGTGATGTTCCTGTTGGATGTGTTATTGTTTATGATGATAAAATAATAGCTAGAGGTCATAATAAAAGGGAGGATAAGCAACAAAGCCTTGCTCATGCAGAGATTGTTGCTATTAATAAGGCATGTAAGAAGCTAGGGTCATGGAGATTAGAGGATTGTACTATGTATATTACCTTAGAACCATGTGTTATGTGTAGTGGAGCTATTATTCAATCTAGAATTCCTCGTGTTATTTATGGTGCTTATGATTATAGATTTGGAGCCCATAAGAGCCTTATTAATTTATTCGATGTTAAATTTAATCATAATGTCGAAATAAGTGGTGGAGTATTAGAAAATGAATGCTCTATAATAATAAAAGATTTTTTTAAAGAACTTAGAGAGAAAAAATCTTGAAAATCTTAATTTCATATGATAGAATTATAAGCGTCCTTAATCAATTATTCACGGTGAACCAGGTCAGGATCGGAAGGTAGCAGCCTTAAGCTTGTGAGTGATGTGGTTAAGGCGCCTTTTTTAATATTAAAAAACCTATTTCAATCGAAATAGGTTTTATTTTTTATATCATTCTTGTATATTTAGCTAACCATTCTCTTTCTTCTGGTGTAACTAAGGGGCTTAATACATCATAAACATTTTTATGATATTCATTTAGCCATTCCTTTTCATCATTTGTTAATAAATTAATATCTACTGCATCTAAATCAATAGGTGCGATAGTTAATGTTTCAAATTTCAAGAAATCACCAAATCTAGAGTTTCCAGCATCAACACAAAGTAATTCATTTTCTATTCTAATTCCATATTTATTTTCTAAATATATACCTGGTTCATTTGTTGTAACCATTCCAGCCTCTATGGCAGTAGAATCCTTTGAATTATATCTAAAATAATTTGGTCCCTCATGTACAGATAATAAATAACCAACACCATGGCCTGTACCTGATTTATAATCTAGTAGCTGCTTCCAAATAGGGGCTCTTGCTAAAACATCTAGGTTTTGGCCTGTAGTACCTCTTAGGAAAACAGAAGTAGATAATGCTATTACAGATTTTAAAACAGTTGTAAAATGCATTTTTCGTAAATCATCTAATCTACCTAAGGCTAAGGTTCTAGTTATATCAGTAGTACCCTCTAAATAATGTCCACCAGAATCTATTAATAAGAATCCAGGTCTATTAATTGCCGCATCAGTTTTTTCATTTGCAGTATAATGCATCATTGCACCATGCTCCTTAAATGCACATATTGTATCGAAGGAAATATCTACAAAGCCCTTAGTTTGTTTTCGTAAATCATCTAGATATTTAGTTAGTGACAATTCGGTCATTTCAGTTTTGTTTTTATAAGAATTCTTAACAAAATACATGAATTTTGTGAATGCTAATCCATCCTTAATATGAGCTTCTTTAATATTATGGATTTCTTTTTCGTTCTTTATAGCCTTCATTAAAGAGGTAGGATTTGGTCTATTTATTGTTTGGTTACGTCCGAAATATAAATTAGAATAAATTTGATAATTTATACTATTAAAATCCATTAATATTTTTCTTTGTCTAAAGCTTTTTACATGATCATAAATATCAAAATAAGGCTTAACAATTATTCCATTTTCATCTAAATATTTTTGAACATCTATATCGATTTTATTTTGATCTATAAATAAAACAACGTCATTATCAGTGATTATGGTAAATGCTAGGAAAACAGGAGTATGCTTAACATCATTACCTCTTAAATTATAAAGCCATGCTTGATCCTCTAACGAACCAATAATATAGGTATTAATTTTATCCTGTTTCATTATATCTCTAATATTGCTAAGCTTTTCCTTAAAATCCTTTCCACTAAAGAAGGTATCAAGTCTAAATAATATTGAAAATGGCATTGGAGGTCTTTTATCCCAAATGAATTTAACTAAATCAATATTAGTAATTAATTGTACATTTTCACTGATTTTGCTTTTTAATTCTAAAATAAATTGAGTATTTAATATTCTACCATCAAAGGCTAATCTATTACCATCCTCTAAAAAATCAGCTAAGAATTCGATAACAGATGGAACACCAGCTTCGCCCTGTCTCATTATTTCTATTGATTGTCCAACTATTTGCTTAGAGGCTTGAATATAATATCTACCATCTACCCAAAGATATGCATTTTTCTTAGTAATTACAAGTGTACCTGCGCTACCTGTAAAGCCTGTAAGAAATTTTATGGCTTTAAAATGATCACTAATATATTCACTATTATGATAATCACTAGTAGGAATTATATAAGCGTCATATCTATTTTTTCTCATATGCTCTTGAAACATTTTAATAGTATCCATACAATCAAATCCTTTCAAGTAATATTATACTTGAAAAGCGTTTCCGTTTCCATATAAAAGTATGTAAAATATTTGATAAATATTGTAAAATGAACTATAATAATAAATGTGAAAAGGAGGGATGTTATTATGGATTTGGGATTTATTGGCTTAATAGATATAATTTTAATAATATCAGGAATTTTCGCGGTTGTTTATGGGTATAAAAAGGGATTTATGAAGAAGGCTATTTCGTTAATGGGTGGATTAGTTATTATCGGAATAAGCTATATGTATTGTGGTGAATTCGCCCATTTCTTAACTCATAATGATATTATTTATCCAGAGGTATATGAGAATATACATAATAATATTATTGAGGAGATACATGCCGAGTATGGAGCGGATGTAGTCATAGAGGAATTATCCTTAAGTGAGGTAATGTCAAATGCCTTAGGCTTACCAGGTTTTATTTCTGATTTAATTGTTGATGGAATTGGAAATCCAACACCTGAGGAAATGGTTTCTGCTATTGCTAGTGAAATGGCTGATATAATTATGTGCATTATTTCATTTTTTATAATGGTTATTTCAATATTTATTATTTGCTTAATAGCTAAGCTTTTTGCGAGCATAATGCGAACTAATAGCTTTATTAGATTTGTTGATGGAACATTTGGCTCTTTATTATATTTAATTTTAGAAATGATAGCTGTATGTATAGTATTTGCGATTGTATCATGCTTTATGGATATGGAATGGTTTAGTGGAGTAAGAAATTTCCTTGTTAAAGATATGCAGCTTAATAATGATGAGTTTAGATTAAGTAAATTAATTTACGAGCATAATATGATTGTTAAGATATTTAAAATTATATTTTAAAAAGGCGGTTTAATCCGCTTTTATTTTATTTTAATATGTGATATAATAACTTTGTATTTTTTTAGAAAGGATACTTTTATAAAGTATAATGGTGTTATCGTGAAAATTAATCCGAAATTATTTATGATAGCTGATGAGGTTGAGCCATTAGAGGTACAACAGCTAGAAGGCCATAATATTGAAATTTATTTTATGGATGATTTTAATGGTGTAAAGGAAGAGTTTATCGCAAAGGGACAATTTGCAGTTTGGGCATCAGTTGATGGTGTTAATTATAGAGTGTTTATTGAAAAGGGATACTATGAGGCTGTAGGTGAGCTGTATACATCTCCTATTAATCAAATTTGGGTAGACTTCTGGGATAAGACAGATGCTATTTCAAAGAAGTTTTCTAGACGCTTTATTATGCCAATTATGATTGCGGCTATCTTATTATGTATAGTTTCATTTTTCTTACCAGGATGGGGAAATTATGTTGTTATCATTGCGTTAGTTGTAATGTTTATTGGTATGATAGTATCTAATTCAAAAACTAAAAAGGCTATTGTTGCTGAAAATATTGCAAGTAGAGATTTAATAATTAAGCATTTTGGAGAAAAGAAATTTGATAAGCTTATTGAAACTCAAAAGGAATATATGGATGAATACTATAATAAGCTTTATGAGGAAGAGGAAGCTAAATATGCTGAATTAGATGAGGAAGATGATGATTCTGCAATAGATGAAGCTTCAGAGCTAGAAGAACAAGAAGAAAATAAAGAGAATGAATAATAAGTACTAATTAGGAGAATTATTAAGATGAGTTTAATGGATAATAAATGTATAAATACATTAAGAGTATTAGGTGCTGAAATAATTAATAAGGCTAACAGTGGACACCCTGGTATTGTATTAGGTGCTGCCCCTATAGCTCATACATTATTTACTAGACATATGAATATTAATTCATCAGATGAAAAATGGCTAAATAGAGATAGATTTGTTTTATCTGCTGGTCATGGTTCAATTTTATTATATATGCTATTACATTTAAGCGGATATAATATTACAATGGATGATTTAAAGAATTTCCGTCAAAAGGGAAGCTTAACTCCAGGACATCCAGAATATGGTCATACTCCTGGTATCGAAATAACTACAGGTCCATTAGGACAAGGTCTAGCTACATCTGTAGGTATGGCTATTTCTGAAAGCTATTTAGGTGCTAGATTTAATAAATATGATTTATCTGTTGTTAATCATTACACATATGTATTATGTGGAGATGGTGATTTACAAGAGGGTGTTGCCATGGAGGCAATGTCTTTAGCTGGTCATTTAGGCTTAGGAAAGCTTATTGTATTATATGATTCTAATGATATTCAGCTAGATGGTGAGGTATCATTAGCTAATTCTGAAAATACAAAAATGAAGGTTGAAGCTATGGGATGGCATTATGTAAGAGTAGAGGATGGCACAGATTGTGATGCTATTGATAATGCTATTATTGAGGCAAAGAATAATGATTCTAAGCCATCACTTATTGAGATTAAAACAGTAATTGGTTATGGTGCTCCAAATAGTGGTGAATCATCAGTTCATGGTAAGCCAATGCCTAAGGAGGATGTTTTAGCATTAAGAAACTTCCTTAATTATAATGAGCCAGAATTTGATATTCCTGATGCTGTTAAATCATTCTATGAGGAAAATGTAATTAATCGTGGTTATCAATGTAATTCAAATTGGAATGAGGTAGTTTCTCAATATGCTAAGAAATATCCTGTTGAATTTGCTGAATTAAGTAAATTCATGTATGATGATTTTAAGCTAGATGATTTATCTAATATGCCATCTTATCCAGTAGGAAGTAGTGAATCTACTCGTAAGGTTATGGGTAAGATTTTAGATTGGTTAGGAACTAAGCTTCCAAATATTATGGGTGGTTCAGCTGACTTAACAGCTTCTACAATGGTTAAGGGTGCTGATGGTAATTATGGACCTGCAAATCCACTTGGTAGAAATATTAAGTTTGGTGTACGTGAGCATGCTATGGCAGCTATCACTAATGGTATTACATTACATGGAGGACTAAGAGGCTTCTGTGCAGGATTCTTTGTATTTAGTGATTATTTAAAGCCAGCTGTTAGAGCTGCAGCTATTATGAAAATCCCATCATTATTTTTCTTCTCACATGATACGGTTTGTGTAGGTGAGGATGGTCCAACACATCAACCAGTTGAGCATTTAACAATGTTCCGCTCAATGCCAAATACTAATTTATTTAGACCTGCAGATGCAACAGAAATGACACAAGCAATGCTATGTGCATTTGATAAGAATACTTATCCAACAGTTATTGTTTCATCAAGACAAAATTTAACTAATTTAGAATATACAAGTAAAGAAGGAGTAGCTAAGGGTGGATATATTGCATATTCTGCTAAGAATCCAGAATATTGCTTAGTTACTTGTGGTAGTGAATTACCAATTTGTATTGATGTTGCTAAGAAATTAGAGGTAGAGGGAATTAATGTTAGTGTTGTTTCAATGCCATCTATGTTCTTATTTGAGAAGCAATCAGAAGAATATAAGAACTCAGTTTTACCTAAGCATTTAAAGAAAATGGCAGTAGAAATGGGTTCAACAATGCCATGGTATAGATATGCATCATTTGTTCATGGTATTGATGAGTTTGGTGCTTCAATGCCTATTAAGCATATCCATGAAACTTATGGATTTACTGTAGATAATATCTACAATGAATTTAAAGAAAACTTTAAGCTATAATTAATAAACACCTTGGATTCCAAGGTGTTTTTTTTATAGGAAAAAGTGGACATTTTGTCCACTTTAATGCTTTAGATATTTAGCTTTAAAATCAGTAGAAGGAATAGGTCTTTCAAAGAAGAAGCCTTGAACTAAATTACAGCCAATAGATTTTAAATATTCAACGAATTCTGATGTTTCAACACCCTCACATAATACATCCATATGTAGGTTTTTAGCTAATGCCATAACAAATGATAGGATAATATTTTCCTTTTCATTATATTGATTTGCACAGAATCCCTTATCAAGCTTAATTAAATCAAAATCTAATGTAGCTAATGACGCAAGGTTAGAATAGCCTGAACCAAAATCATCCATTGATATGCTATAGCCTATATCATGAAGCTTTTTAATAAAGTCTGATATTTGATTGATATTATCAATATACATACCTTCTGTTATTTCTATTTCAATTAATGATGGATCAATAGAATATTTTTGTCTTATTCCGTCAATTGTAGCGATATATGCATCAAAATCAGCTTGATATCTTGATACATTTACTGATATTTTAACAGGAGTTAATCCCTCATCTATTGTCTTTCTTTGGAATTTACATACATTTTCAAACACTAAATAGTCTAATTCCTTAATAAATCCGTTTTGCTCGAATAAAGGAATAAATATATTAGGTGTTAAAATCTTTTCATGCTTATAATTCCATCTTGTTAATGCCTCAGCACCAACAACCTCACCAGTATTAGTGTTAAATTTTGGTTGAAGATAAAGTAGGAATTCATTATCTTCCTTAGCCTTATACATATGAAGCTCTAAATCAAGACGCTTTTTAGTTTCCTCATAATATTCTTGAGAGAAGTACATAAAGCCTTTTTGCTTTATTTCATTTCGTTTTGTTGTTAGATTAGCTTTATCAATTGCGGTTGTTAAGGTATCTACTTGATTATGATTGTAAATACCACATTTAAGGAAAAATTTATCTCCACATTTTGAGTTTAAGTATTTTGCAATATCATAATATTTCTTTTCAATTATCTCGTTAGTTTGATTTGGAACAAATACCAAGAATTTAGCATCTGTAACTCTACAGTAAATGTCACTAGTACATATCATTGTTAATGCTTCTGAAATAGCTATAACAGCCTCATCACAGGCCTTTGTACCTAAAACATCGCTTAAATGCTTATATTTGTCAATATCAAAGCTTAGGATAGAGTAGTGAACTATTTCCTCAGAATTAGCTAGATACTCAAATACCATATCACGCCATTTTGTATAATTATATATTCCGGTTAATCTATCAGTATATAATTGCTTTTTATGTCTTAAATTTTCATATTCCTTATTTAGGAAAATAGAGAATATTTTAGATATTAGCATCAATGATGCAATATCAGTTTGACTCCAAAAACGATTAGAAGAGCACATGTCATATCTTAATAAACCCATTATCTTATCCATGTATTTCATTTCAAATGCTAGAATAGAAGAGGTTCCTTGAGATTTTAACAAATCATATAAATATTTATTATTCTTATTAGAGTCGATTTGTACTATCTTAAGCATACCTGTTTTGTCAAGGCTTTTCCTCCAATGAGCAACATTATTTTGTTTTGATGGAGCAGTTCCCTTTAAATCGGGTCTTCTTGGATTATACCAGTTATATGTTTTACTAATTAATCCAGCATCAGGATCTAAAGTAGTTAATATTATTCTATCTAATAAGAAGTAGTTACCAATTAATGATAGTGAATCCTCAATGTTTTTCTTAGTACTACCATCTCTATGTAATATTTCAAATACGCCTGCAACAATATTAGAATTTGTTTGGCTTTGATGAATATGATCAGCTGTATTGAAAATTTTTGTTGGCTTATATTCATCGATTGAGCCACATTTATCCTCATTATAAATGACGAAGCAGTTTCTACCCTTGTTTTTACCACGAGCTAATGCTTTGTCACATTTTTTATATAGAGTATCAAAATCAGTAGCATCTATTGGGTATGAGGCACATCCAACCGTTGCGGTAATAGTAGCCTGCTTAATGTTATGCTTACTAACATTGTTAATCGCATGACGAACCTGTGTACATGCCTTATGTACTATATCATAATCATTATCAATGTAAGCTAATAATAAGAACTCATCTCCACCTAATCTACCAATAAAACCATTGTTGCCTACGAATTTTTTGATAGAAGCAGCAGTTTCAACTAAGACGATATCACCAAACATATGACCATAGGTATCATTAAATGACTTAAAATGATCTAAATCAATAATCATTAATACGAAAGGCTTTTCTTCATTAAGAGCCTCTTTTACCTTATCAAACATAACCTCTTTAGTATAAACTCTTGTAAGAGGCTCGTGAGATTCAACTATATTGTGCTCTGCACTAGAGAAGATAAGCATAACCTCGTTTTCTGAGTATTTTAATCCTTTGAATTCAAAGGCTATTGTTTCATCATCAACTGTAGTATAGGTAATAGCCATTGAAATTGGATCCTCTGGAGGATTTAGGTTTGTTAAAAAGCGTAATATTTTTTGTTTAGATTCCTCATTTAAATTTTTAAGTCTTGCAAAGGCTTCAGTAAATTCATTAAAGCTAATGTTAGAACGAAGCATATTACTGCCATCTAAAAAAGAAGTAATTTGTTTCTTTTCTAAATCGACAATAACTGTAATATTATCGTATAAATTTAACAAATTATTAAAGAATTTTTGATCAGTCATATTATCACCCCGTTTTTAAGTATAATTAGTTTTGTAAAAATATAATTTTTAATTATACTGTCATATAACTGTTTAAGAAAATGAAATCGTTTACATCTTATATTATAACATTTTAAAATAAACTGTCAATATTGTTTATGTTGATAAAAAGTGTTATATTTATGTTGTTAGAGGTGAAAAAATATGAATTTAGAGTTTTTAAAGTCAATAATAAATGATATATTTTTAACTGATTCACCATCAGGATATTATATATCTATTAATAATGTTTTAGGTAATATTTTAAAAAATATAGGATATTCTGATTTCAAAATAACAAATAAGGGTAGTATAGAATTGTTTGTTGAGGGTATTGATAAAAATAAGAATATAGCGATTGCGGCACATGATGATACCTTAGGATTAATGGTTAGATCTATTAATGGTGATGGTACATTAAAGATTACTAATGTAGGTGGACCTTTAGTTCCAACGCTAGATGGAGAGTATTGTAAGATTATTACAAGAAGTGGTGCTATTTATACTGGTACCATATTATCTACATCGCCTTCAGTTCATGTATATAAGGATAGTGCCAGCAAGTCTAGAGATATAGATAATATTATTGTAAGATTAGATGAAAAGGTTAGTAATAGAGATGATGTATTAAAGCTTGGAATTAATAATGGTGATTATGTGTGTTATGATACTAAGACTGTTATTACAGAAAGTGGATTTTTAAAGTCTAGATTTATAGATGATAAGGCTTCTGTATGTATTATTTTAGCTGTTTTAGAATATATGAAGAAAAATAATATTAAGCCAAGATGTAATATTTATTGTTATTTTACAAATCATGAGGAGGTTGGTCATGGTGCTGCCTCTATTAATAAAAGCATAGAAGAGTTTTTAGCTATTGATATGGGCTGTGTAGGCTTAGATTTAGCTGGAAATGAGTATGCTGTAAGTATTTGTGCTAAGGATTCATCAGGTCCTTATAATTATGAACTTACAAATAAGCTAATTGATTTAGCTAAAAATAATGATATTAACCATGTAATTGATATATTCCCATATTATAGCTCAGATGTTTCTGCAGCCTTAAGAGCTGGAATTGATTGTAAGGGTGCATTAATTGGTAGTGGTGTTTGTGCATCTCATGGAATGGAAAGAACACATTTTGATGGTATTTTTAATACAATGAAATTATTATATTTGTTTTTAACAAAGTAGGTGACTTTTATGTACGATATTATTGTCGTAGGTGGAGGACATGCTGGCTGCGAGGCAGCTATTGCAGGTGCTAAGATGGGTTTTAAAACCGCTTTAATAACTGGTAATTTAAATATGGTTGGCTCTATGCCTTGTAACCCATCAATTGGTGGTCCTGCAAAGGGTGTAGTAGTAAGAGAAATTGATGCGTTAGGCGGATATATGGGTAAGAATGCTGACTTATGTCAGATTCAAACTAAGATGCTAAATAGATCAAAGGGTCCTGCTGTTTGGGCATTAAGATTTCAGGCTGATAAAATATTATATTCTAAGGAAATGCTTAAGTATTTAAAAACAGTTAGTAATCTTGAATTAATTGAGTCTATTGCTACTGATTTAATAGTAGAGGATAAGAATATTAAGGCAGTAGTAGCTGAGAATGGTAATACTTATGCTTGTAAAGCCTGTGTTTTAACTACTGGTACATATTTAGATAGTAGAATTTTAAGAGGTCATTGGACATCTAATGAGGGTCCTGATGGACAAAGAACATCTAAGGGTATTTCGTTAGCTTTAAGAAGAAATGGCTTTACAATTCAAAGATTAAAAACAGGTACTCCAGCTAGAATAAAGGCTTCAACAATTGATTTTAGTCAGGCTAGTGTTGAGCATGGTGATGAAATAACATGGCATTATAGCTTTGATAAGGGATATGAGTCATTAACTGGTGCGAAGGTCCCATGCTATTTAACATATACTAATAAGGAAATACATGATTTAATATTAGAAAATTTGGATAAATCAGCAATGTATGGTGGAGTTGTAGAAGGTATAGGACCTAGATATTGTCCATCTATTGAGGATAAGGTTGTTAGATTTTCTGATAAGGAAAGACATCAAATATTCTATGAGCCTGAATCATTATCATTAGATCAAGAATATATTCAAGGCTTTTCTACATCTATGCCTATAGAGGTACAAGATAAGATGCTAAGATTATTACCTGGATTAAAGGATTGTGAGGTAATAAAGTATGCTTACGCTATTGAATATGATGCCATTGATCCATTAGAAATCTGGCCTAGCTTAGAAACTAAGCATGTAAATAATTTATATACTGCAGGTCAAATTAATGGTACATCAGGCTATGAGGAGGCTGCAGCTCAAGGCTTAATGGCAGGTATTAATGCAGGTCTTAAGTTAAAGGGTATGGAGCCTATAGTTTTTGGTAGAGATGAGGCTTACATAGGTGTAATGATTGATGATTTAGTAACTAAGGGGACTAAGGAGCCTTATAGATTATTAACATCAAGAGCAGAGCATAGATTATTATTAAGACATGATAATGCTGATTTAAGATTAAGAGAATATGGATATAAAGCTGGTATTATATCAGATGAGCAATATAATAGATTAGTGGCTAAGAAAAATGCTATTAGATACGGTATAGAGGTGTTTGAGCAGCTAAAGGTCAGAGCTAAGCTTATTAATGAGGTATTAAAAAAGTATAATTCAACACCTGTTAATGAATCATTATCCTTAGCAGCATTAATTAAAAGACCAGAGGTTACTAAGGAAGCAATATTAGAGCTTGCTAAGGCTGCAGATTTAAATCTTAATATTGAATATGATGATATTAATGAAATATTAGAGCAAATAGAAATTCATTATAAATATCAAGGATATATTAAAAAGGCTATTGATCAGGCATCTAAAATGAAAAATTATGACAGTAAGCTAATCCCTAATGATATTAATTATGATGATGTAGATAATATAGCCCTAGAGGCAAGAGAAAAGTTTAAAAAGATTAGACCTAAAACAATAGGTCAAGCATCACGTATTAGTGGTGTTAATCCTGCTGATATTTCAGTTTTAGTTATATATGTTGAGAAAATAAATAGAAGAGGATAATTTATGAATTTTAAGGATGAGCTTATAAAATTAAATATAAATATAAATAATGAACAATTAGATAAGTTTGAATTATATTATAATAAGCTTATTGAGGTTAATTCATATATGAATCTAACTGCGATTGTAGAGCATGATGAGGTTTATAATAAGCATTTTTTAGATTCCTTATCTATTGTTAAGGCATTAGATTTATCTAAGGAAATTACATTATGTGATGTAGGTAGCGGTGCAGGATTTCCATCTATTCCGTTAGCAATTGTATCTAATAATGCTAAGGTTACCATTATTGATGCTTTAAATAAGAGAATTAATTTTTTAAATGATTTAATTAAATATATTAAATTAGATAATGTTTCAGCATATCATAAGAGAGCTGAGGATTATGCTAAGGAAAAAAGAGAAGGATTTGATATAGTCACTGCAAGAGCTGTTGCAAGACTAAATATTTTAGCAGAGCTTTGCTTACCTCTTGTTAAGCTAAATGGCTATTTTCTAGCGATGAAAGGTACCGTAGCTAGTGAGGAAATTAATGAGGCTAGTA
The DNA here is from genome assembly GCA_017462645.1 of Acholeplasmatales bacterium. Lineage (GTDB taxonomy): Bacteria > Bacillota_I > Bacilli_A > Acholeplasmatales > Anaeroplasmataceae > Anaeroplasma. Next base: position 26,114 of record JAFTQR010000005.1, read on the forward strand.
ATGCAATTGGTATTTTAGGTGGGAAAATAGTAGAAAGAATTAAGTTCGAATTACCTGATTCGGCTGGCGAAAGAGAAATAATTGTTATTAAGAAGGTTAAGGCTACACCAACTAAGTATCCAAGAGCGTTTGCAAAGATAAAGGAGAAACCATTATAATGTATGAATTAAAACAAATAGTAAAGACAAAAAAGCCACATGTGTGTGGCTGTAATGAGTGGAAAATCGTTAGAACAGGTGCTGATTTAAAGCTTGAATGTGTTAAATGTCAAAGAGTTATTATGATGGCCTCATATGAGCTAGATAAAAGAATAAAAAAAGTATAGTATAAGGGGAGTGGAAATCTCCCCTATATATATTAATTAGGATAGTAGACAAAAAGTTTTAAGAAAATTAAAAAAAGATAAAATTGTTGTTGACAATGCTTTATTGCTGTGATAAAATGAAAAAGCACTGTGGCTAGAAACCATAGAAAAATTAATACATGGTTGGGTAGCGAAGAGGCTAAACGCGGCAGACTGTAAATCTGCTCCCTGAGGGTTCGGCGGTTCGAAACCGTCCCCAACCACCACTTTAATAATTTCATTTTGGATATTGACAAGTAGTGTTCAAAGTGTTATTATATACAAGCAACACAAAAAAAGGCGTTGCTAAGATTTAGGTCTTTGAAAACTATATATGACGAACAATAACGTAACGAAGAATTAAAACAATTCTTTTAACAAAGAATGAGCAGAAAAGATTAAAATCAAACTAAAATAAATTTTTTTGGATAGTTTGATCCTGGCTCAGGATTTACGCTGGCGGCATGCCTAATACATGCAAGTCGAATGGTACCTTTCGGGGTTCCATGGCGAACGGGTGAGTAACACGTAGGTAACCTGCCGTAAAGACGAGGATAACCATTGGAAACGATGGATAATACTGGATAGGACAGCACAAATCGCATGATTAGCTGTTTAAAGGAGCAATCCACTTTACGAGGGGCC
>JAFTQR010000006.1 GCA_017462645.1 Acholeplasmatales bacterium
AATGGTATATCTATCGAAGATATTACCTCAGGATATTTACAAACATAATTATATACTTTTGGTAAATTTTGGGGTAAGGGGGACTATGCCCTTTTTTCTCTCCCCGTGCTTAGATTATAACTATTTTATTTTCAGACTATCACCATTTTATTATATGTATTTTTTTAAAAATGTGTTATAATAATATAGTTGCTTAAGGAGATGAAAATATGAAATTTAGTGATTTATTAGACAAATTTGATTCAAATAGCATATTTAAAAATTTTATAGCTCAAGCTACTAAAAGACCATCAGCGTATATTGATATTATACAAATGGGAAATAACTATAAAATAATGCCTAAGGATTTATTTTATAGAGTAACAAACTCAAGTAGAGTATCAATATTAATTGATAGTAAATATAACATCCTTGAGCATGATTGTGGATGTCTACAATACTATAGAAATAAAGAATGTATGCATGTTGCTGCCCTATATTCATTAGCTTTATATGAGTTAGATAACGAGTATTATCATCTAGAATATAAAGCCTATAATAAAAGAAAGAACGCAATACTTCATTCTAATTTATTAAATACATTAACTAAGGAAATTAATAAGGCTAATCAATACTTTGGTCAAATTCATTTAATACCAATTATTGAATTAAATGAAGCAGAGGCTAGTCTATCAATAAAAATAGGCTACGATAAGGATTATGTTGTAAAGGATATTCAAGGCTTTATTGATATGACTGAAAATCATAAAGCATTTGAATATGGACAAAAGCTTAATCTTGAGCATTCATATGAATGCTTCGACGATGTAAGTAAGGAATTTTATAGCTTTATTTCAAATATTATTAATGATAATACTACTAAATCAATTTCTATTAGAAAATCTCATTTATTGAAAATATTAGAAATGTATCAAGGTAATACTATTCAAATAAAAACAATTAATGAATCTAAATCATTACCTAGAAGAATAGTTAAGCTAGAAAATATTAATATATTACTAGACGCAAATAATCTACATATAAAAATGCCAGAGGATACTAAAATATTAGTATGTGGTGTTAACAATGCTTACTTTATTAATAATGAAATAATTTATAAATACTCTTATAAATCTAGAATGGAGGGTAAGCTATTAGATGGATTATTTAAGGTAAATGGAAGCCTATTAATTGAATCTAATAGTAGAGCTTTTATAACTAATCTTTTACCTATAATAAAAAATAATATAACAGTATTAGATGAATTCTATGAAAAATATCCTATTCCTGATATTAAGATTAATTCATATTTATCATATATTGATAATTCAATATGCTTAAATACTAAAATAGCATGTAAGGAATTAGATAAAAATAGTCCTTATTTAAAACAACTATTAGAGGGTTACTTTAATACAATTGAATCATATTATTTTGTTAAAAAGGATAAAAAGCTTTACTCTATTGATTCTTTAGAGGAGCAATTTAAATTTTTAACTAGTGATTTATCCTCTATTAAAGCTTTTGGAAATGTATTCTTTGATGAATCAATGAAATCTATTAAGGCTAAAAAAAGCACAAGAACTAGAATAAATGTATCTTATAATGTAGGCCTATTAGACTTTACATTAGAAAATAGTGAATTAAGCCTAGAGGATATTAAGGATATGCTTAAGGCATATCATGAGAAAAAAAGATTTGTTAAGCTTAAGGATGACACTATTTTAGAAATAGAAGAGGAAACCGCAAAGGAAATAAGTGATTTTCTAGAGGATTTTAATATTTCAGTTAATGATATTACTAAAAAGATTAAAAAGCCTTTAAATTATATGCTAAAGCTTGTTAATGAGGCTGATAAGAATTTATCTATGACAGATGAATTATATGATATGATTTTAAAAATAAGAAATTATAAAAATAATGATTATTTACCTAACGATCATATTCTAAAGCATTTAAGAGAATATCAATTAGAAGGCTTTAAATGGCTTAAAACATTAGCTTCATTTAATTTTGGTGGAGTTTTAGCAGATGATATGGGTCTAGGAAAAACAATTGAAATAATAAGCTTTTTAGATTCAGATTCTAAGGAAATGCCAAGCCTAATTGTATGCCCAATGTCTTTAGTTTATAACTGGCAATATGAATGTGAAAAATGGAATCTAAATTGTCCTGTTAAACTTGTCTTAGGTGGATTAGAGGACAGAGAAAATATCATAAAATCAATTGATGAAAATAAAAAGGTATTATATATTACATCATATGATTCCTTAAGAAGAGATGTTTCCTTATATAATAATAAATTTAGATTTATTATTGCTGATGAGGCACAATATATTAAAAATCAATTTGCTCAAAAGAGTGAGGCAATAAAATCTATTTCATCAGAAATAAACTTTGCCCTAACAGGTACACCAATTGAAAATGGATTATCTGATTTATGGAGTATATTTGACTTTTTAATGCCTGGATATTTATCAAGCTATTCTAGATTTAAATCTAGATATGAGGCATTAATAGTTAATGATGATGAGGAAGCATTATTAAAGCTTCAAAAGCGTGTTAGTCCATTTATCCTAAGAAGAACAAAAAAGGATGTTTTAAAGGATTTACCTGATAAAATTGAGGATTATTACTATTGTAAAATGAGTGATAAGCAAAGAGAAATATATGAAGCCTATGTTGGAATGCTTAAGGATGATTTAAATCAAGGTGGAAATAATATATTGGCATTACTAACAAGATTAAGACAAATATGTATTACTCCAGAGCTAATATATAATGAAGGCTTTGAAAATACTAAGATTAATCTTGCTGTTGATTTGATTAAATCATCAATAGAAGGTAATCATAGAATATTAGTATTCTCACAATTTGCTCAAAGCTTCCCAATATTATCTAAAGAGCTTGAAAAAACAAACATTAAGCATTTTATATTAGATGGCTCTACTAAGGCTAAAACAAGAATAGAAATGGTTGAGGAATTTAATAATAATCCTGATATTAAGGTATTTATTATTTCCTTAAAGGCAGGAGGAACTGGTTTAAATTTAGTTGGTGCTGATATGGTTATTCATTTAGATCCTTGGTGGAATAGTAGTGCTGAAATTCAGGCTACTGATAGAGCGTATAGATTAGGTCAAACTAAGAATGTTTATGTATTAAAGCTTATCTGTAAGGATACTATAGAAGAAAAGGTATTAAAGCTTCAAAACATTAAAAAGGAGCTTGCTGAAAGTATTATTGCAGATGAAAATACGCAAAATATTAAAATATCTAAGAATGATATATTAGAATTATTAGATTAAAGACACTATAGTGTCTTTTTTCTTTTAAAAATTTTTTAATTTTCTTATTGACAATCATTCTCAATAAGATTATAATATAAGTGTAAATAAGAATGATTCTCAATAAGGAGGTATTAAATGATAAGAAGAAATACTAATCAAAGAAATATTGTTTTTGATTCCTTAGAATATTTAGGACATGCTTCAACAGAAGCATTAATTGAATATATTAATAAGAATCATCCTGATTTTTCACTAGCTACAATATATAGAAATATTAAGGTTCTAACAGATGAGCATAAAGTTAAAAAGGTAAAGCTAGATGGAATAGATGTCTACGAGACAATAAAGCAAAAGCATTATCACTATAAATGTATGGAATGTGGTGAAATATACGATGTGAAGCCTGAAGAAATAGCGTTCGATATGTCAAAGATTTCAAGTGTAAATAGTGATGATATATGTGATTGTGATATAGTCTTTTATGGAGTATGTCATAAATGTAAAGGTGTTAATTAAAAAAAATAAAAATAAAAAAGGAAAGAGGAAAAAAGTATGAAGAAAAAATGGGTTTGTAAGGTATGTGGTTATGTTCATGAGGGAGATAGTGCTCCAGAAAGATGTCCTTTATGTAAGGTTCCTGCAGATAAGTTTGAGGAAATGAAGTCTGATGAATTAGTATGGGCAGCAGAGCATGTGTTAGGTGTTGCAGCTACAGCTCCAGAGGAAATCAAAAAGGAATTAAGAGCTAATTTTGAAGGTGAATGCTGTGAGGTTGGTATGTATTTAGCTATGGCACGTGTTGCTCATAGAGAGGGCTATCCTGAGATTGGCCTATATTATGAAAAGGCTGCATGGGAGGAAGCAGAGCATGCTGCTAAGTTTGCTGAGCTATTAGGTGAGCAATTAACTGATTCTACAAAGAAGAATCTTGAATTAAGAGTAGCTGCTGAAAATGGTGCTACAGCTGGTAAATTTGATTTAGCTAAAATGGCTAAGGAATTAAATTTAGATGCTATTCATGATACAGTTCATGAAATGGCTAGAGATGAAGCTCGTCATGGTAAAGCATTCAAGGGCTTATTAGATAGATATTTCGGATAATATTATATAATTAGGAGGATTTCATCCTCCTTTTTTATTGAAAAAAACAATAATTTTGATATAATAAAAAAGATGATTATAAAAGAGGTGTTATTATGGCAAATTATATTGATTTAGCGAATTTAATATTTCCAAATATTACACAAACTATAGATGATTTAGAAAAAAGATATCCAAAAAGAAATTTACCAGAGGGTGCAATGGTAACAAGATTTGCTCCAAGCCCAACAGGCTTTTTACATACAGGAAGCTTATTTACATCATTAGTTTCAGCTCGCTATGCTAAGCAAAGTGGTGGTGTATTTTATATAAGACTTGAGGATACTGATACAAAAAGAGAAATTGCTGGTAGTGGTGAATCATTAATTGAGCAATTAGCCGTATTTGATGTTATTCCTGATGAGGGCTATATTTCAGATACAAAGGAAATTGGTAATTATGGTCCTTATAAGCAATCACAAAGAGCTGAAATATATAATACAGTAATTAAGCATTTAATTACTATAGGAAGAGCTTATCCTTGCTTCTGTAGTGCAGAGGAATTAGCTGAATTAAGAGCTATTCAAGAGGCTAATAAGGAAATCCCTGGTTATTATGGAAAATATGCTAAATATAGAGATTTACCAGTTGATGAGGCTATTAATAGAATAAATAATGGTGATCCATATATTATTAGATTTAAATCTATGGGTGATCATAATAATAAGGTATCATTCCATGATGAAATCAAGGGTGATTTAGAATTAACACAAAATGATCAAGATATTGTAATTTTAAAATCAGATGGATTACCTACATATCATTTTGCTCATTTAGTTGATGACCATTTTATGAGAACTACTCATATTACAAGAGGAGAGGAATGGTTATCAAGCCTACCTATCCATTTAGAGCTATTTGATACAATGGGCTTTGAAAGACCAAAATATGCTCATTTACCTGTAATTATGAAGGTTGAAAATGGTAATAGAAGAAAGCTTTCTAAGAGAAAGGATGAGGAAGCAGCTGTTAGCTACTTCTTAGAGGAAGGATATCCTAAATATGGCTTTATTGAATATTTATTAACTATTGCTAATTCAAATTATGAGGCTTGGAGAAATGATAATTTAGATAAGGATTTCTATGAATTTAAGCTTCAATTTGATAAGATGTCATTAGATGGTGCATTATTTGATATTGCAAAGGTTGCAAATATTTCTAAGGAAAGAATGGCTTATAAGAAGGCTTGCTGTCTAGCTAAAGAGGTAAAGGAATGGGCTAAGACCTATAATAAGGAATTCTATGAAAAAATTATTTCTAATGAGGATTTATTTATTTCTATTTTAAATATCGAAAGAGAAAAGGAAAAGCCTAGAAAGGATTATGCTAAATATTCTGATATTTATCCAATAATTTCTTTCTTCTATGATGATATTTATAATAATATTGATAAAACTAATTTAGAATGGAATTCTAATATCAATAAGGCTGATATTAAGGCTGTTTTAAATGACTATTTAGAAACTATGAATTTATCCTTAAATGAAGAGGAATGGTTTAATTCTATAAAGGAATTAGCTGTTCGTCATGGCTTTGCTGATAATATTAAGCTATGGAAAAAGGATAAGGAAGCATATAAGGGTCATGTAGGAGATGTATCTGAATTCTTAAGATTATGTCTTGCAGGTAGAAAGAACTCTCCAAATCTATATTGTGTACTTCAAATTCTAGGAGAAGATAAGTCAAAATCTAGAATTAAAGAAACTTTATCAAATATTTAACTTGAAAAAAAATAAAAATGTGATATTATTATATATGCGTGGCAAACGCATATATAAATGGCCTGTTGGTGAAACGGTTAACACACCGCCCTCTCAAGGCGGCATTCATGGGTTCGAACCCCATACAGGTCACCAATTAGAATTTAAAAGAAGGTTAACCTTCTTTTTTTAATTATTAGGACTATAGCCAAGCGGAAAGGCAAGTGACTCTGACTCATTCATACGCAGGTTCGAATCCTGCTAGTCCTGCCATATTAATAAAAAAAGTAGGATATTCCTACTTTTTTTAATTTGATTTAGATTTTTTCAAAAACCATTGTAGCTTGAATTCTATCTCCACCTAAGAATCCCTTACTTCCAGATGTAGTAGTTGAAATAGTGTGTAATCTATAGCCCTTTGCAGCTTGATCATTAATTACCTTTTCTAATTCGGTTAAATTACCTGAACCTACTCCAATAAACTTTTCCTTTAGTACTACTTGTAAAACAACATATTGCATAACTATAATCTCCTTTCATAATTTTATTATAAAATAAATGTAAAAATTTATTTACTTTTGTACTATAATGTACCAATTTTGCGTAAAAAATGATATAATTATTATGATATGCGTATATGGAGGTAATGCTATGCTACATTTATTTAATAATATAAAGAAAAAGGATATATTAGATTCTGTTTTAAAGGCTTTAGAAACAAATGAACAAGAGGAAATTAGTGTTGCTATATCTAAATTAATGAAATTTGCGATAGAAGAGGGATTAACAGGAAATATTTGGAGAAAATATATTCTGTATGTATTAATTAATAACGATAATGCTTATACAAGAAGCATTGAACGTGGATTAGAGGCTATTGGTGGTAATGATATAGTAATGGATGATTTAGCTTATTTCCATGAGTTATATTATATGGATATCAAATTCTTAAGTCCAATAATGGATTTTAAATTTCAAAGAAAGAATTATAATACATATTTAAAGGAATTAATAGATGAGATTATTGATGTTATAGGTGCTAATACATCATTAAAAGCATTTGAATATGCTATTAATTTATTCTATCAAGAGCATGGATTAGCTGATATGGCTATTTATAAAGCATTTAGAGTAGATGATGGCAAGCTTATTCCAATAAAGAATCTATTAGATGTTACATTTAATGATTTAATTGGTTATCAAACTCAAAAGAAAATGCTAATAGAAAACACTGAATATTTTTTAAATGGTAAGCCTTATAATAATGTATTATTATATGGTGATAGTGGTACTGGTAAATCTACATCTATTAAGGCTTTATTAAATACTTATTTTGATAAAGGCTTAAGAGTAATAGAGGTTTATAAGCATCAAATGCAGGAAATATCTAAGATAATTAATAGCTTAAAGGTTAGACCTTATTTTTATATTATTTATATGGATGATTTATCATTTGAAGAGGATGAAATTGAATATAAATATTTAAAGAGTATTATTGAGGGTGGTATTGAGCCTAAGCCAAATAATGTTGCGATATATGCTACTTCAAATAGAAGACATTTAATAAAGGAAACTGTTTCTGATAATGGTGATGTTATGGATGATCTTCATAGAAATGAAACTCAAGCTGAAAAGCTATCGCTAGCTTATCGCTTTGGTCTTCAAATTTATTATGGCTCATTAAGTCCTAAGGAATTTAAGGTAATGGTAAAGGCATTAGCTAGTAAGCATAATATAGTTATTACTGAGGAAACATTATTAAAGGAAGCTAGTAAATGGGAATTAACATATGGTTCATTATCTGGTAGATGTGCTGCACAGTTTATTAGCTATTTATCAAATAAATATTTAAGATAATTAGGAGTTTATTATGTTAGATAAAATTAAGCTTAATAAGGAAAAAATTAATAGATTTGATTTTAATAAGCAAATAGAAAAGAAGGATTATCAAATGGCTGCCGCTATTGCAGCATTAGATACTACTAATAATATACAATTAAGCTATTTTAACAATAAAGAAAATCTAACAAGAAACGATCATATTTTAAGATTATATGCATTATTACAGGGTCTATTTGTTTCAATAGACTCTTTATATGCTTTAGCATATGCTTTAACAAATAGTAAAAGCTTTATAAATATTAATAATAATCCTGATTTAAGAAATTTAAAATATATAAGAAATGATGTTGTAGGTCATCCGTCTAATAGAGTAATTGGAGAGGATGCTTTAGCTTATTGTATCTTAGATAATGATTCAATAACAGTTGAATCATTTAAGTATTATATTTATTCACAGGATGAAATTAAGCAAGAAATTATTGATGTTAATGCTATTTTAGAATCATATTATAATGAATCTAATGCTTTATTAGATGAGCTATATAAAATAGCTATTAGTAACCAAAATAGTACTAGCCTAGAGGAGGCTATTGAAAAGGTATTAGATGATTATAATCATCAGCTTGATTATGAGTCTAGTTTATTAGCTTTTATTAAGCTATATAAGGAAATATATCTTGATAGTAATAAGTCACAGCATAGAGTTTTATGGAGATTTGATTTAATTGATTTACTTCATTCCTATAGACCATGTAATAGTGATGAGGCGGATGTTATTAATTATTGTATAGGCTTAGAAATAGGTAAAATTTATCAGCTTATTAATAAAGCTACCTATAAAATTGATTTTAATAAGGCTACGCCAAAATATATATCAGCATTTTATAGATTTTTAAATAAGAATAAGCATTTAGTAGAAAGCTTAAATTATTTAAAGGGTACTGAAAATCCTTTATTTTATTCAACTCTTAAAAAATTGAAAAGAGAAGCAGCAAAGAAAAATTCTTTAGATGCAGCTAATTATTTAGAGATGATTATGGCTGCTTATCAAGGTAAGAATTATGATTTAGCTTATTCTTTAGCGCTTCCAATAAAGGAATATAAGAAAAATAAATAATTTTATAGAAATTATTCTTATTATTTGCTATAATAATTTTTGTTTTTTGGGAATAAAGGGGATTATTTATGGAGATTAGAAATATTGCGATTGTTGCCCATGTAGATCATGGTAAGACAACATTAGTTGATAAGCTTTTAAGAAGCTCACATACATTTAGAGATAATCAGGTTGTTGCTGAAAGAGTAATGGACTCTAATGCTATTGAAAGAGAAAGAGGAATTACTATTTTAGCTAAGAATACAGCTATTATTTATAAGGATACAAAGATTAATATATTAGATACACCAGGACATGCTGATTTTTCTGGTGAGGTTGAAAGAATCATGAAGATGGTTGATGGTGTTGTATTAGTAGTAGATGCTTATGAGGGTACTATGCCACAAACAAGATTTGTTTTAAAAAAGGCATTTGAGGCTCATTTAAAGCCTATTGTTGTTATCAATAAGGTTGATAAGCCTTCAGCAAGACCATTAGAGGTTATTGATGAGGTATTAGAGCTATTTATTGATTTAGGCTGTGATGAGGATGAATTAGAATTCCCTGTATGCTTTGCATCAGCTGTTAATAATACATGCTCATTAGATAGTGCTTTAGAAACACAACAAAATGGTATGGAGCCATTATTAGATATGATAATTAATCATATTCCATCACCTAATATGGATAGTGAGGCACCATTACAATTACAGCCAGCATTATTAGATTATACAGATTTTGTTGGTAGAATTGGTATTGGTAGAATTAAAAGAGGTACAATTAAAGCTGGAGAGGTTGTATCTTGCGTGAGATTAGATGGCGAAATTAAGCAATTTAGAGTTCAAAAGCTATACGGCTTTTTAGGTCTTGAAAGAACAGAAATTGCTAGTGCGTCAGCTGGTGAAATTGTAGCTATTGCTGGTATGCCTGATATATCAGTTGGTGAAACTATATGTACAGTAGGACAGGAGGAGGCTTTAGAGAAAATACATATTTCTGAGCCTACAGTCCAAATGACCTTCGGAACTAATACATCTCCATTCTGTGGTAGAGATGGTAAAAGCGTTACTGCCACTAAAATAGAGGAAAGATTATTCCGTGAGGTTCAAAAGGATGTATCACTTAAGGTTGCAAGAATTCCTTCTAGTGAGGAATGGATTGTATCTGGTAGAGGTGAATTACATTTAGGTATTTTAATTGAAAATATGAGAAGAGAGGGCTTTGAATTCCAGGTTTCTAGACCTAGAGTTATTATGAAGGAAATTGATGGAGTTACATGTGAGCCTTATGAATATTGTGTTATTGATGTTCCAAATGAAAGTGCTGGTTCTGTAATTGAATTATTAGGTAATCGTCATGGTATTATGGAAACAATGACTAATACTGAAACGCAAACAAGATTAATCTATAATATTCCATCTCGTGGATTAATTGGCTTTAATACAGATTTTATGACTGTAACAAAGGGCTATGGTATTATTAATCATAGCTTCTCTGAATATAAGCCAATGGAAAGTGTATCTGTTGGTGCAAGAAAAACAGGTGTATTAGTTTCAATGGCACAAGGCCAATCAACTGCATATTCAATTGGCGCCTTAGAGGATAGAGGAAGTATGTTTATAGCTCCTGGAGAGGAAATTTATGAGGGTATGATTGTTGGTGAGGCTAATAAGGATTTAGATTTAGCAGTAAACGTTGTTAAAGCAAAACAACAAACAAACACTAGATCATCTAATAAGGATACAACAGTTGTTCTTAAAAAGCCTAGAATTTTATCTTTAGAGGCATGCTTAGAATTTATTAATGAGGATGAGTTAGTAGAAATAACACCAAATCATATTCGCTTAAGAAAGAAGATTTTAGATACAGTTGAACGCAAAAAGTTTGATGCTAAAATGCGTGCTGAAAAGGAGTAATTTATGAAGCTAGTTAAATTTTTATTATCAATAGTACTTATTTATGTTGTATTAAATCAATATAACATTGTATCAATAACTAAAGGCTTTATTCAAAGTGGTGAAAAATCAACTGAACAAGAAATATTAACTGAACTTGAGGAAATTAAATATATTGAAATATCTGATAACTATTATATTATGTATGAAACAGAAAATAATCTATATTTTGAAGAGGCTAATGATGTTACAGAATTAAATGTTGCTCTAGCTATTGCTGAGGTTGGCGGAGTAGATGTAAAAAAGGTAGATTATACATGGCTAGTTATTGGTGTGGTTGGATTAATTGCTATAGGCTGTATTCCATCAAAGAAAAAGAAGAATAATTAAAAAAAACATAGGAGAATCATTTCGATTCTCCTTTATAATTTATACCCTGATAAGCATTTAAGCTTCTTAATTTCTTATCAATTTCATTCATAACAACCAGCTTTTTTCTAGTCCACAATGGAGCAATTAAATCATCATATACTCCATCAGCCGCAAGCCTATGAATTACAATATCAGGTCTTAGATTCATAATTTGCTTAGTTGTAATATCTACATATTCATCTAAAGTTAAAATATGAAATTTTTCTTTTTCATATTGAAGAGCTATTTTAGTCTCCTTTAAAATTAATAAAGAGTGGAATTTAATTCCCTGTACATCTAATTTATTAATAAAATTAATAGTATTAATCATATCATTTTCATTTTCATATGGTAATCCATTAATAATATGAACAATAATTTCAATATTATATTTTCTTAATAAATTAACAGCATTTACAAATTCTAAATTAGTACTACATCTATTAATTAAAACACCAGTATTCTCATTAGAGCTTTGTAAACCAAGCTCAATTTGTACATTTGTTACCTTATTTAATTCTCCCAAATAATCTGCAATTTCTTCATCTATACAATCAGCTCTAGTAGCAATAGAAATACCAACTGTTTTATCTGGATAAATATTTAAAACCTCATTATAGATATTCTTTAAATTTTCTAATTTATCATATGTATTAGAATTAGCCTGTAAATACGGCATATATTTAATGCTTGGCCATTTTGATTCCATTATGTTTTTAATATCATCAAATTGCTCTTTTAATGGTTTATTTTTATCTCCAGCCAAATCCCCACTACCAGGCTTTGAACAATATGTACAGCCACCATAGCCCTTTTTACCATCCTTATTTGGACAGGTAAAATTAGCATTAAGAGCAATTTTTCCAATTTTACAGCCATATTTTTCATTATAATATTGAGTTAAGGTATAATAAGGCTTTTCATAAGTAAATTTGTCCATATTTTCTCACCAATATTATTATAATAAAATTGATTGCTTTATTAAAGAAAAAAATAATTTATATTTAATATACTATTAAAATATAAATAATTTTGGTATAATAAATTTACTGTTATCTTTTGGGACGAGTTAAAAGAAAGGTAGTGTTTTAATGTTTAATAAAATAAAAGCTTGCTTGAGCCATCCTAGTAGAATAGGTGCATATTATAAGGATTCAATTCTTAAAAATCTAAGTGTGATTTTGATTTTTAGTGCTATCTTTATGATATTAGTTGGTGTAAAGTATTCAAATGCTGATCATTTTAATAATAGTCATTCAGCTGTATTAGCTGAAAGATTAACGCTTATAGAGAATTCTAATATATACTTTGATAGTGAAACAGATAAGCTTTATAGAGCAGAGGGTGAGAAATTTTCTGTAGTTGGTAATGAATATAGAATGAATTTCTTTTGTGAAACTGAAACTAATTTCCAAAGCTCTGAGGTAGTTATTAACTTTAAAGAGGATTATGTTGATGTTGTTTTATATGGTTCAAAAATTGGAACATTAAAATACGCTGATTATGATATTGAATCATTTAGCCTATTAAAAATAAAGCAAGGTGATTATAAAGCTGAATTAGCCTTTGAGGAGCTAATGAATTTAGCCTTAGATAAGGCTAATACAGAGTATACCTTTGTATTATTAGGTGATGAGCTATTTAATCTAATTCAAAATATTTTTATTACGATTATTGTATGTGTAATTTTAAGCTTATTTATAAATAAGGGAATAAATTTAAATGTAAGAATAAGGCTATGTATTATAGATTGCTTTATTTATATGGTATTTTTAATTTTTACAGCATTATTTAATATAAGCTGGCTACAATATGTTGGTTTATTTTTAGCTTGCTATTATACATGCTCAACATTTAGACATATTATTAAGGTTGAGAAGAGAAGATTTTAAGGGAGTGGTATTATGACATTATTAGAAATAATAAATAATAGTAATATATTAGATTCTGATAATGAAATAAGAATAGATGAAGCAATTTTTAAAAAGATTAGTAAAAAGCTTTTTATTAATCTTGTATTAGCTAATGCTGTTCCATTTAATCAATATAATGCCTTAAAAAATAAGGTTACTGATGTATTTAGTGATTTAAGTATTTCCTTAGAATTATCTATTGGGTATGAAAATGAAGAATTAACAGATATTGAATTAAAGGAATATTTAGATGAAATACTTAAGGTTTTAGTTGCATCATCAGCTAGATTTAAGGCGTTAAATATAGAGGATTGTGCTATAGAAGATAATAAGATTATTTTTAAGGTTGCTTATGATTCATTAGGAATGGATGATTTATGTAAGCCTATTATAGATTCTTTTGAAAAATATGGATTAAATGTTGTTGTATCAATAGAACAGGATCAGGATAAAAGTGTTAAAGCTCAAATAGATGCCTTAGATGATGAAATTAATAAGCAATTAGATATTCAAAAGCAGGAGGCTATGGCTGCTGCTAAATTTAATAAGGAAATAAAGGAAAGTAAAAAGTCTTATAGAATGGAGGCTCCAAGCTATAAGACACTTATAAAGGATATTCCAAGCTCACAAATGGCTTTAAGTGAATATGAAAATAAGAATGGCTTACCTAATTTCTTAATTGAGGCATATGTCTTTGATATTGAAATTAAGTCTTTTGCTAAGACATCATCATTACTTGCTACAATAAAGGTTACTGATGAAACTGATTCTATTGTTATTAAGAAATGGCTTAGAGGAGATAAGGAAAAACAATTATTTAATGATGAAATAAAGAAGAATAAGGAGCTTAGAATTGTAGGTAAGGCTGAATATGATACCTATGCTAGAGATGTTGTTATTACAGCTAATGATATAACAATAATTGGTGAGCATAAGGAAGAGGATATTAAGGATGATGCAGCTGTTAAGCGTGTTGAGCTGCATGCTCATACAAAGATGAGCACATTAGATGGCTTAACAGATGCCGGTGATTATATTAAGCAGGTTCTAAAATGGGGATGGAAATCTATGGCATTTACTGACCATAGTGGTGTATATGCTATACCTGATATTGCTCATTCCTTACCTAAGGATTCAGATTTTAAGCCTATTTATGGTGTAGAGCTAGCTTATGTAAATGATGATAATTATTTTATTACATTCGATAAAAGAGATATAAATTTAAGAAATGCTACATACGTAGTTTTTGATATTGAAACTACAGGCTTTTCTCAAACATATGATGATATTATTGAAATAGCTGCAGTTAAGCTATATCAAGGTGGTATTATCTCTACATATGAAACATTTGTTAATCCAAAAAGACATATTAGTGAAAAAATCACTAATTTAACAAGTATTACTGATGAAATGGTAGCTGATGCGCCTACAATTGAAGAGGTTATTCCTAAATTCATGGAATATTGTAAGGATAGTATTTTAGTAGCTCATAATGCTAAATTTGACGTTGGATTTATATATGCTCAAATTAAAAAGCTAGGATTGAATTATGAGGTATTACCTGCGTTAGATACGCTTAATTTATTTAGAGCTAATTATTATACTGAGGTTAAGAAGTTTAACCTTAAGGTAATGTCTAAGCATTTTAAGGTTAAACAAGAGCAGCATCATAGAGCTATTGATGATACAAGAGTAACTGCTATATGCTTCTTAACTATGCTTAATGATTTATATGGAAAAGGTATTACAAATTATGCAGATATTAATTCTTGTATAAATAAGGAAGAGCATTGGAAGCATGTGATTCCACCTCATATTAATATTTTAGCTAAGAATCAAATTGGCTATAAGAATATGTTTAAGCTAGTATCTGATGCCTTAACTAACCATATTTATGGTGAGGCTAAGGCTTTAAAATCAATTATTGATGCTAATAAGGAAGGCTTATTGTTAGGTAGTGGCTGTGCAAATGGTGAGGTATTTGAAAATGCTTTAAATAGAAGTGAAGAGGACTGCTTAGAATCAATGAAATATTATGATTTCATTGAGGTTCAGCCACCTTCTGCATATCAGCAATATTATTCTAGCTTACCAAATGGTAAGGCTGATATTGAGGATACAATATCAAGAATAATTAAAATGGCAAAAAGCCTTAATAAGATTGTTGTTGCAACATCAGATTGTCATTATTTAAGACCAAGATTAAAAAAATATAGAGATATATTAATTCAATCACCTCAAATTGGTGGTGGAACACATAGATTAGCTAATGCTGATGTATCACCTAATATGCATTTAAGAACAACTAATGAAATGCTAGAGGAGTTTGAATTTTTAGGAAAAGATTTAGCATATGAAATAGTAGTAGAAAATACTAATTTAATTGCTGATTCTATTGATTATGTTAAAGCATTTAGTAAGGATATGTATGCTCCTAGAGATGATGAATTTAAGGATGGTATTTTAGGAGTAGAATCTATTGTTACTGAGGTTAGAAGAATAGTTGCTGAAAACCAAGAAAAATTATATGGTACTAATCCTCATGAAATTGTTAAGGCACGTATTAATAGAGAATTAGAATCTATTATTTCTAATGGATATGCATCAGTTTATTACATGTCACACTTAATGGTAGTTAAATCATTAAATGATGGGTATTTAGTAGGCTCACGTGGTTCAGTTGGTTCATCTTTAGTTGCTACAATGATGGATATAACTGAGATTAATCCACTTGCACCTCATTATAGATGTAAGAAATGTAAATTCCATGCATTTAAGATGAATGAGGATGAAAAGAATAAATATGGTATTAGAGATATTGAGCAAGCCTTCCAAGATGATTTACAGTCTGTAGATAGTGGATACGACCTACCAGATGCAATTTGTCCGGTATGTGGTGAGAAGCTTGCCAAGGATGGCCATGATATTCCATTCGAAACCTTCTTAGGCTTTAATGGTGATAAGGTGCCAGATATTGATTTAAATTTCTCTGGTGAATATCAAAATAAGGCTCATGAATATATTAGAGAGGTATTTGGTCCTGAAAACGCGTTTAGAGGTGGTACAGTAGGTACTATTGCTGAAAAAAATGCTTTTGGTTATGTTAAGGGCTATTGTGAAAGAACTGGTGTAGTTTTAAGAGATTGTGAAATGCAAAGAATTGCACAATATCTTGTAGGTGTAAAAAGATCTACAGGTCAGCATCCAGGTGGTATTATTGTAGTGCCACATTATGTTGATATATATGATGTTACACCTATACAATATCCTGCAGATAATTTTGAAAATGCATGGAGAACTACTCATTTTGATTATCACTCATTTGAGGATAATTTATTAAAGCTAGATGTACTAGGACACGATGATCCTACTATTATTAAGTTTTTAATGGATTATGTAAATGAGCATCAGGAGGAATTCCCATTTGATAATCCAAAGGATATTCCTATCGATGATAAAAATATTTATAGATTATTTAATTCAACAGATGTTATTGGTTTAAAAAGTGAAGATATTGATTCACCAGTATCATCTTTTGCAGTACCTGAATTTGGTACAAACTTTGTACGACAAATGCTAGTTGAAACATTGCCTAAGACATTTGCTCAGCTAGTTAAAATTTCAGGCTTATCACATGGTACAGATGTTTGGGCTACAAACGCTCAGGATTTAGTTGGTGGTGAGACTGAATTTGGTGTTATTGATTTTGCTGATGTAATAGGTTGTCGTGATGATATTATGGTATTCCTAATGTATCAAGGTCTTGAGCCTTTAATGGCATTCCAAATTATGGAGTTCGTAAGAAAGGGACGTGTTGCAAAGGATCCAGCTAAATGGACGCAATATCGTCAAGCAATGATTGAAAAGAAGGTACCTGAGTGGTATATTTGGTCATGTGAAAGAATTAAGTACATGTTCCCTAAGGCACATGCCACTGCATATGTATTAATGGCTTTAAGAATTGCTTGGTTTAAGGTATATTCACCAGCATTATTCTATAGTGCATGGTTCTCAAAAAGAGCTAAGGCCTATAATGTGCAAGCATTCCTAGGTGGTCCAATAGCTATTAGAGCTAAGATAGATGAGCTTAAGAATAAGGTTGGAGCTACAGCTAAGGATGAGGACTTAATAACTGCATTACAGGTAGCCTTAGAAATGACATTAAGAGGAATTAAATTCCTACCTGTTGATATTACTAAATCAACTGCTAATATATTTACTGTTGAAAATGGCAATTTAAGAATGCCATTTACAGCAGTAGATGGCCTAGGTGAAGCAGTAGCTTTAGATATTGTTGAAAAAAGAAATGAAAAGGAATTTACATCAAAGAAGGATGTTTCTAGAAGAACAAGATTAAATCAAACATTATTTGAGGAATTTGATTTAATGCATGCATTTGGTAATCTACCAGATGAGGAATTAGAGGAAACAGAAGGACTATTTGCATTTTTAAATTAATGTGATATTGTGTGAATTTCAAAAAAGTATAATATTTTTAATATTTATGTGATATAATGCATAATGTAAATATATTAAGGAGGATTTTAAATGAAAAATAATCCAGTTTTTAGCAATATTGAAACAAATAATGCTTACTACGATGAGGTAGAAAGAGCTACATATAAGGGTATTTCAATTAAAACATTTGTTTTATTAGGAATAGCAATATTAGTTGCAGCAATGGTTGCGTTTTATTTACCAACTATATTAGTAAATAATCCTGAAGCATTCTATGGTATGCTAATAGGCTCATCAATTATTGGCTTTATTAGTGTAATGGTAGGTAGAATGAGTGCTAGAGCCTCTAAATATGCATCAGCAATATATGCAATGTGTGAAGGTATTTTCCTAGGCTCATTAACATGGGTAGTTGAATCAGTTTATCCAGGTGTTGCAGGTGTTGCAGTATTCTCTGCATTAGCAATATTTGCTGTAATGCTTACATTATTCGCAACAGGAATCCTAAGAGTTGGTTCTAAGATGAGAAGATTCTGCTTTGCATTAACATTAGGTGCAATGGCAATCCTATTAATTACATCAATTACTTACATGTTTGGTGGAGTACAAAACATTGGTGTATTAATTTTAATTGAAGCTTTCCTATTATTCTATGGTGTAATCACTTTATCACTTAATTTTGATGAAGCAAGATTCGTAGTTAATAGTGGAGCATCAAAGGATGCAGAATGGACTGTAGCATTAGGCTTAATGGTAAGCTTAGTATATATTTATATTGAGATTGTTAGATTATTAGTTTTAATAGCTGCAAGTAGAGATTAATAAATAAGGCACTGAAGAAAATTCAGTGTCTTTTAGTTTATAAAAAATCAATATATTTATTTATATCTAACAATTAAAATGTTATACTTATATTAATAAAAGTTTCGTTAAATACAAATCGATCCTAATATAATTATTGAATAATAAGTTGAGGATATCATATGCCATATAAACATTATACTGTATATCCAGAAGAATGGAAAAAATTAAATGTAATTAAACAAAATATTAATAATTATATAGTGTTTGTTCATGGTGGAACACTATATAATAGTAAGCCAAGAGAAAGTTATTACGAAATATTAGTTATGAATAATTTAAAATATAAAATATATGAAGAAACTATTCAAAATGAAAAATTAACTCCTAATAGAACTATGCTACTTGGATTATTTAGTGTTTTAAATCAAATTCCTAATAATCAAAAGGTGGTAATTATTATAGGTTGTCAGTTAGGCTTTACAATGGCTATAGAAAAAGAAGAAGGAGTTAATTTTGATTATGTATATGCAGTTCTTAATATGATAGATCATAAAAGACACACTGCAACTATTTATTCATTATTAGAAGGTTCAAATGTTATAATTGATATAATTAGAAATCCTGAAAAATATAAATTAATGAAAGAATAAAAGGCGTATTTATGCCTTTTTAGTTTTATTAATAATTCATTTTTAGTGGATGCTACGAAAAGTAGCATTCATTTTTTACATTTGCAAACAGGTGTTGGTGGCGCTACCTCTGATTTTTATGTAATATGAAGTTGTCAAATCAAATAGCAAACGGAGGATTTAATATGAACAAAGAAATTATTATCAAGGCTACTAAACTAAAAAAGTCTTTTTGGACAGGAGATATAGAACAAACGATTTTTGAAGATCTTGATCTTAATATATATAAGGGAGATTTCACCGTTATTATGGGTTCATCAGGTGCAGGTAAATCAACACTAATGTACTCTCTTTCTGGAATGGACAGACCAACATCTGGCGAGATTTTATGGGATGGCAAAGCAATTACATCTTTAAACGATGACAAGCTAGCAATATTCAGAAGAAAAAACTGTGGCTTTGTATTTCAGCAAATATATCTTATGGATAAAATGAGCCTGATGGATAATGTGTTAACAGCAAGTGCGTTGTCGAGTGAAAGCAAAAAAGACTCTATAAAACGTGCAAAAAAGCTTTTTGAGCTTGTGAACATTCCTGAAATAACACGCAGAAGGTTCCCAACACAGGTTTCAGGTGGTGAGGCTCAACGAGCAGGAATTGTTAGGGCGGTTATAAATAAACCAACAGTCTTGTTTGCCGATGAGCCAACAGGCGCATTGAATTCGAATAATTCAACGGCAGTACTAGATGTTTTCTCAATGCTTCATAGTGATGGTCAAAGCATTATTATGGTAACTCATGACAAGAAGACAGCACTAAGGGGTAATCGTGTTTTGTATATTAAGGACGGTAAGGTTTACGGTGAATGTGATCTTGGTATTTACGAAAAGGAAAACGCTGAACGAGAAGCAAAACTCAACAACTTTTTAACAGATATGGGATGGTAATATGAAAAAGATAGCAAATCAAATTTTATATAATTTAAAAAAGGAAAAATCATCTTTTATTTCTTTCGGAATTGTGATTTTAATAACTGCCTTAATACTTAATTGTGCAGTAGCTTTGTTACATCAGGTTGACCATGCTTATGATGAAAGATTTGAAAAACTTAGCACGGCAGAGCTGAATGTAATTGTTCCTGAAGAACAAAGTAATATTGAACTTGAAAAAATAATCGATGAAATAGAACAAGTCGAAAAATACGAGAGTCACAAGGCACTTCTTAAAGAAGCTACCATCAAGGATTTTAATGGCGCGGATTTTTCAATGAATATTGTTTTTTATAGTATTGAGGATGATCGCTCTATTAACAGTCTTGAGATTGTTAGAGAAAGTAAGAATATTGTTGATAATCCAATATACATTCCACTTTATATTTCTGAATTCGGCGGATTTTCCGTTGGTGATGAAATAATATATGTTATTGACAATAAATCATATAATTTCACAGTAGCTGGTGTTTTTGAAGAAATGCAGTATGGCAACTATGGTTCAGCTCTTATCTGCACCTATCTGTCTAAGGCTGAATTTAATAAGCTTTCAGATATTCTTGAAAATGAAGCTGTTACTGAATATTCAATGCTGCTGTGCGATGGTGCGGATATTGATAAGGTTAAGGGAACTATAGAAAATACATTTGAAAATAGTAATGTAATGCTTATTTCAATCCTTGACAGCAAAAGCGCAAAGGATACACGCACAATGGTTTGTGATTTACTTATTTTGATTTTGACTGCTTTTGCACTTATTATACTTGCAGTTAGTGTGTTCCTTAGTAATTTCAAAATAAAGAATTCTATTGAAACTGAAATTGTTAATATGAGTGTGCTGAAATCATTAGGCTATACAAGTACTCAGATTATAGCAAGTATTACTCTACCATATATGATTGTTTCATTTTTGTTTTCCATTTTTGGTGTTGGACTATCATATCTTTTACTGCCTTATCTTTGCTCAGCACTTACTATTCAGTCAGGTTTTTCATTTGCCATCAGCTTTGATTTTATGAGTTTGATATGTGTTGTAATTATATTGTCAATAGTTGTTACTTTCTTTACTTTTATATCTGCAAGAAAGATTAAAAAAACTCAACCTGTTGATGGTTTAAGAGGCAATATTGTTTCAAAAAAATCAAAGAAAAATCATCTTCCTCTAGAAGAAAATAAGGGCAATACAAAAATTCTACTTGCTTTAAAGCAAATGATAGCTTCGAAAAAACAGAATGTTATGTTATTTTTAGTTTCGTTTGTATTAACTGTTCTTGTTGCCTTCTCAAGTATACTTTTCTATAATGTAGCTGTTAAGCCTGATAACTTTATGTCGGCATTGTCAGATGAAGTGTCTGATGTGATTATTTATCCTCATAGCGACAGTGTAATCCAGCTTGAAGCAATACTTAACAATGATAATCGAATTGAAAAATCATTGCAATATATGAGTGGAAGCGTTAAAATAGAAAATAAGGCAATTACAGCATTTGCAAGCGAGGATTTTTCAAAAGTTAGAAATGATGCTTGCTATATGGGCGAAAATCCTGATAAGTCAGATGAAATAGCCTTAGGCAGCGCATATCAAGGTAAATATAAAATTGGTGATATAATCAGTGTTACAGTTGGTGACATTACAAAGGATTTTAATATTACAGGCTTCGTGCAAAGCGTGAACCTTCAGGGAGAGCTTTGTGAATTAAGCATAGATGGATACCAAAGTCTATTTAGCGAAAAGCAAAATCCTATGATTTATGTATATCTTAAAAATCCTGAGGATGCAGAAATTATTACCGAGGAATATAAAACAAATTACCCTGATTTGGTATCTGATTCAGTAAATTCATATAAGCTTCAAAAGGAAGCACAGGATATGTATATGGGTATTACTGTTGTGCTTGTAGTGGTAATTTTTGTAGTAACTATTCTTGTTGTGATTTTTATATTATATGTTGTAATTAAGTCCTTACTTGTAAAAAGAAAACAAGAATTGGGCATTTATAAAGCACTTGGTTATACAAGCTCTCAGCTTATATTACAAACGTCAGGTTCGTTTTTGCCTGTATCAATTACAGCAATCCTACTATCAAGTGTTACAGCAATTTTCTATATGCCTGGTATCTATCAGTTTATTTTTGAAGCTCTAGGCGTTATGAAAAATAATATTGAAATTTCATTTGGATTTTTAATGCTTTTTGCAGCATTTCAAATTTTAGCAAATATTATTATAAGTATAATTTTGTGTATGCCTATAAGAAAGATTTCAGCGTATACATTAATTAAGGAATAAGGTGAAATTATGGATTTTGGTGATAAATTAAAGAGGTACAGATTAAAGGAAGGATTATCTCAGGAACAGCTTGCTGAGAAAATTGGAGTAAGTCGTCAGGCGATAACAAAATGGGAGACCAATCGAGGTCTTCCTGATGTTGAAAATATGATTATTCTTGCAGAACTTTTCAAACTAACTCTTGATGAGCTTGTGCTTGAACAGGTAAAAAAGCGTGAAGAAAATCCAGTGGTTTATGAAAGTGAAACTGTTTATGACATAGACACCACAAAGCATTTTGATATAAACCTTGGTGGTGCAAGGAAAATTATTCTTAAAACAGGTGCTGATGAAAAAATCCACATTGTGATTTCTTCTGAAAAGCTTGCCGAAATCGGCTCTCTTTTCAAAGTGAAGCTTGATGAAAAACGTAATAAACTGGACATTGAGCTTGTAAATAAAAAAGGTGTAAGCCGTTTTGAAGCTCAGGAAAATGTAGATATTATACTATTGCTTCCTGAAAAATTCACAGAACATACAGAAGTTTCGGCAAGCGTTAAGGAGCTTTTTATTGAGGATTTACGTCTTAAACGTTTAGAATACGATGGTGATGCAGAGAAGGTTTACGTTCGTGATGCTGAGGGAAGTCTGGAATTTACTGCAAAGACTGATTATGAAATTTTTGTTTCAGGTAACTGCACAAGGCTTGATGTAAACCAGTTCAAAGCGAAAGCAATTATTCATCTTGAAAATGTCGATAGCTATAAACTATTAAATAATGGTAGAAAATGCAAGCTCATAACCCGTAGAAATGGTGAAACAATTGAATTTAGAGAAAATGAAAATGCTATAAACACAATTAGCATATCTGGCATATTTTCTGAGCTAATTATTGATGCTAAGAAATAAATTCAAAATAATATTAATTATTATTAGAGTCTATTAATAATTTTTAATTTTATATTAATATTAAAGCTTATAGATGAGGCTAATGAGCTTTTAAAATTACCTGGATATCAATTTAATCCTTCATCTAAGGTAGATTCATATATTAAATATTGTGTAATGAATGGATTATACGATATTTTTGAAATAAATGCATATTTATATTTGAATGCTAATACTACCATTTAAAAGATTGTTATTAGTTAAATGAAAAGCTAATTATAAAAAAACAACAATGAATAATTTATTTAATATGTAGGGAACTAGATTTTTACTTTTTAAAGTGATATGATACTTCCAAAGTAGACAAATAAAATAATTAAAAGGAATAACAATCCCCATGGGGATTCGCGACCTTGAGATTATAAAGTCTACTTTGGAGGTATTTTTTTATGGGACGTAATATTAAATATAATGCAGAATTA
>JAFTQR010000007.1 GCA_017462645.1 Acholeplasmatales bacterium
CTTTGTATTTAATTATTGGTATAATATCATTATTTCCTGATATATCAACCATATCAACATAGGTTGTTTTATGTAAAGGATCAATTAGTTTACCCTTATATTTTAAATCGAATTGAAACATACAAATAACCTCTTAACAATCGTTATAAAGTAAAAATTAATTATTCTTATTAACTCAATTGATAAATAAAATACATTGAAATCTAATAAATAAAATCAAATGCATTCTCTATATGTGTTATTTCATCACCTAAAATACCAATAACATCAAATCTTATACTAGTATTCTCAGGTGAGATTTTATTACGATTCATATAAAATAAAGCAGCATGACATATCCTTTTTTGTTTTTGAATAGTAACAGCTTCCAAAGGATGTCCGCTTCCTGAGGTAGTTCTGTATTTTACCTCAATAAAGACAATAGTATTATCATCTCTGGCAATAATATCAATCTCTGCCTGTCTTACCTGAAAATTTCGTTCTATTATAAAATACTTTTTCTTCTCAAGGTAATTTACCGCAAGCTCTTCATAGTCAGTACCTGTTTTTCTCTTATTAAATTTTAAATTATTTTTGTTATTCATAAGCAATAATTAAAAAATCTATTAACCATTTTGTCTGTCTATTTTTGCCTTAATCTTATCCATTCTATCTACATATACAAGTATTTCTGCAACAACACCATATAATTCGGGTGGAATACAGTCACCTATATCCAATTTTAACAGGGTTTCTGTAAGATTTGTATCCTTATACAAAGGTACATCGCTAACCTTTGCTGTTTCAATTATTTTTTCAGCTAGTACACCCTGTCCTGCAGCTACAACCTGTGGAGCCTGATTATTAGGATCATAAAGTAAAGCAACCGCCTTCTTTTTAGGCTGACCATTTTGATTATTATGATTAAATTCTGACATACAATCACCTACGTTCTCATATCAAATGAATATCTCTTAACGCTTTTTTCCAAATCATCACCTAACATCTCTTTTACAACCATATTAGGTGATGTTGCCAAGGCAGGCTCTCTTGTTATAACCTCATTGGTTAAGTTAAATCCATTTTCATTAATTGCCTTTTCTAACATAGTCATATGTTCATCAATAATTTTAGCACTTATCTCATCTTCAACATAAAATCTAGTGTGAACATTTGTACCATGTAAGCTCACATGCACATCTGTTGCTCCCAAATGATCCATATCAAGGTGTAATAATGCACTAACCTCTTCCTTAGAGCTTTTCATATTACGTTTATTCATATATACGTATAAATCTGAATTCATTTGATTTTGGTCAAGCTTAACCGGTAACTGAGCATATGCGTACATATTGTTAAGATTTTGCATGAAATCAAGTCTTTGTTGCATTGATTTTGCAGCCTGCGACATATTATCAGCAGCTTCATGATTAGCACTTCCGGAAAATGTCTCCATTAACTTTCCTGCTTTATCATACATTTTTTGGTATAGTTCATCAATCTCTTTGGCATTTTCCATATCCTTAGGATTTAAAGTAAATTTATCTTTAATTACTTCACCTAAAATTTTATTATACGATTCTCCTGATAGTAAATCCTTTAAGCTATCTGCAGATATATTCAATGTATTTGCATTGTCAGTTATTTCTTTTATGTTATTAAGAAGCTGCATTGGAGAATCAGATTTATCTATTATGATATTAATAATTTTATCATCTACTCCAATATTTTTTAAATCCTTTATAAGCGCTTCTATGCTAGAAGAATCCATATTAAGCTTAGTAGCAAGCTGTTCAACCCTAGCAAGCTGTGATTCAGATAATAAAATATTTGAATTAGATTGAATTTCACTAGAATTACCTATGAAAGCTTCAGCATTAAGACCTTCGAAATTTATACTATTTGTACTTTGACCATCAGCATTTAAAGTATCAGGCGAAATATTTGAATCATTAAGAATATTATTGACAATATCATCAATAGCTTCAGTATTATTTAATATATCAGCTAAAGTCATATTTGCCACATCAGCACCATCGGAAAGCACATTAAGTAAATTGGTATTATAGCTACTTAGCTTATCTAATGCTGCCTCATTAGTAATTCCCATTTGATTTAAAATCTGACTAACAGATTATTTGTTAAATTCAATGATACTATTACTTAAATTATTAATATCATTGGAAAGCTGATGTGAGTTAGTCATATATGCTTCATATTGATTAATATTAGACTCATTAACAGGAATACCCAATTTATTTAAATTTATAATAGTGTCAACGGATGCATCAGGATACTTATATACCTGTTGCATAATTCTTTGCATTGAGGCCTTATCTACAGGC
>JAFTQR010000008.1 GCA_017462645.1 Acholeplasmatales bacterium
AATAAATGCAAATCGCTTAAACATTAAAAAACGATGGCACTTTCATAATTTTCATACCCAAAAATGCAAAAGTGCCACTGTACATATATACAGTGGCACTTTTGTCTTTTTCGTGTTATTTTTATGAAAGTGTCTTTTTTTTAAAATCTTTAAGAAAATGTTATTATATTAACATTTTTAGAAATAATTAAAAAAAGACACTATCTCATGATTGAGATAATGTCTCATTATTTATTCTACTATAAATGCATATACATTCATTGAGTCATCCTTAGAAATTGTATATGTTCCTGAAGACAATGTAATCTTTAATACACCATCAGCATCCATAGTATATGATGTATCATTAATTTTAATATCCTTACCTGCTGAATCTGAAATAATTGTTAAAACAACCTCTTTTTCAGCAGTAAAGCTAATAGATGTTTTACTACTACTTTCAATCTTCATTGCGGTAGTATAAGTTACACCATTATATGTTTTAGAAGCAATTCCTGATTTTAAATTACCTTTTATTGTGAAATAGCCTGTAGAATCAGTTATACCATCATCAAATGTTTTAATATGTGTTTGAGCTAATGCTTCATCATATGCTGCTCTTGCTGCTAATAAATCAGCATAATTAGTAATTAATGCTTGATTTGATGCATCTAAACTAGCATATAAAGCCTCTGCTTCTGTTATTATTGCTCCAGAAGAGCTTGTAACTGTACCAATAGAATCAATTAATGCAATTAAATAATTAACCTTAATATTAGTAATTGATGCTTCGTTTACTAATGATGCCTTTTCATCACTAGTTAAAGAATTATATGTATCTAATACATTCTTCATAGATTCAATACTAGATAAATCAACATTTATAATTAGCTTATCAGCATTATCAATTCTAACAAGGCTTTCATATTTAGCGTTTGATGCTTCTAATATTGAATAATTAGTAACTAATTTCTTTTGTTCTTCACTAAGAGAATTATATTCATTATAAGCAATTTCAATTGCCTCCTTAGAAGCTAATGTAACTGTACCTATCGCATCAATCTTATTTACACAAGATGTTACTGCATATCCTTCAAATTCAGCTTCTGCAGATACTAAATCATTATAATTCGCTACTACTGCAGTTGGATAAACAGATAATAGCTTATCGTATTCTGTTCTTGCGTTAGTTATAGCAGTACCACTTTCAACAGTAACTGTACCAATAGAATCAATTAGGCCAGTAACATAAGCTATTCCTAATTGTCCATATTGATTATATGCAGATAATACAGGGCTATAATCAACTAAAGCTTGAATTTCACTTCCTAGATTTTTATAGCAATCCATTGCTTCCTTAATTAATCCATAGCATTTATCTGTATATTCAATGCTTGAAGGAATATTATTAACCTTATCATTAAATTCAGCAATTCTTTCTTCTTTAAATTCCTCTGAATCATATTTAGTAAATATTAGGCTAGATACTGTTGTTTCCTTATCAAATCTACATGAAACAATATAATATAAGCCTGGCTTTAATATAGCTTGACCGGAGTCAGTTAATAAAACCTCACCATTTTCGCTTACTAACGCTCCATTATGCATTGCATCTGATGAATTACCTAGCATACTAATATCTACTATTGCATAATCATTTAATCTAAATGTAATACCTTGTCCTTTAAATTTATCTGATTTTACATTTGTATATAAAATACCAGTATCACTTGTTAATGTAGCTGTATATGAGCCACTTGATAAATTAATGCCTTCCTCTACATTATATAAATTAGAATTTATTTTTGGAGGCATATATGTATTGTTAAGCTCTGTTCTATAATATGAGCCTGAATACTTTAAGCATTCTAATCTTGCAGTTTGTGCATCAGTTAAATAGCAATCTGATACCTGCTTAGAATCATCATAATAAAATAGTTTACTATTAGTATCAAAATTAGCATAGCTTGTACCATTATAAGCACAATTACTTGTAAATTCTTGAGTACGGCTTGTTGCTAATTGAGATGCAACACCCTCTGAGCTAAAGCATGCTAAATAAGTATTACCATACATTTTAGCACCAGATGCTTCATCTACTACCTGCTTACATCCCTCATAATAATTATTTTCTGAATACATAAAGCAATTTGCACGTAGTGATGAAATGTAGCTTAAGCCAACCTTTACAGTTTCACCATCTGGATTCACATAGCTTTGATTTACTATATCACAATAAACATAGTTATTGTAGAAATGTAAATTAGCTTGTCTTAATAATGGTATACGTGAGCCACAATTATACCAAATATTATGATGGAATGAAATATTATATTGTAATGATGAATCACTAGATCCTACTAAATTCGTTTTATGACAATTTTCATAATAACAATAACTCATTGTATAATATTGACCACGCTTAAAGTCACAAGAGCCATCACCTTCAGCCTTATCTGATTCCGCAGGGTTAGCACAATAGCCTGGTAAGAATGTAATATGATGGATCCAGCAGCGTTCTACTGATGCAGTAATAATTGAACCCTCTTGTACACCCTCCATACCTAAGGCATCCTCTGTATATTGATCAAATGTTAAATTTCTAGCTTCAAAGCTTTTGCCTCTATTTCCAGTAGTGTCTGAGCATATAAAGTGAATACCCCAGCCTTCAATTTCAGCATCAAAGCCTACACCTTCAATTGTAACATTTTTTAAATTTTTCATCCTAGCCATGTTACCATTGTCACCAACAGTACCACCTTGGTTAGTTGAACTATAGGCTGTTAATCCTTCAGGTGTTGTAACCTTACCAACGATACGTATTACAATTGGATGCTCATCATTTAAAGAATCAAATCCTAATGTATTACCTGTTGAAGAATAGGTATTAGAGCCTTGCTTAGAGTATTGGGCATTATTAATCCACCAGCCAATACCTAAAGCCTGTTTATTTAAGCCTGGAACTGTAAACATTGCAGATTGAACCTCTTCTACAGTTGCCATAACATTATCTTTATTTTCCTCTGTCACATAAATAACAATAGCGTTATCCTTTAATGTACCATCATCATTATATGCACCCACACCATCATTATAATTAAAATGTGCATATCCTGATCTATCATAGGCTACAATTCCTAAGCGACAAACAGATGATAATCCATCCTTTTCAGCACCATCAACTACAGGCACTATTTTAATATCATAGGTACCCTTACTAAAGCCTAATAAATCTGCTCGCATTTTTCCATTAGCTAGCTCTTGAATATGTAAATTTTTATAATCTAGCTTTATATAATCAGCATTAGATTTAGCATAAACAACATAATCTGATGCTGAATTTATTTTTTCAAATTCCACATAGCCTGCCTCATTTAATCCTGAACAGCTAGTTATTTGAACCTCTCCATTCACAATAACCTCACCATTACCTGAATCAATAGCGCCCGTGCCAGTATTAACATTTGAGTTTTCACTATCACTATTATCATCACTTGTTGTTGGAGTTGGTGTTATATCCGGAGTTACAGTTGGTGTAACTGTTGGAGTTGATGTTTCCGGCTCTGTTGGAGTAGGAGTCGGAGTTGGTGTATTTTGTGTTGGTGTTACTGAAGGTGTAGGTACTACACTTGGATAAACAGTAGGTGTAGCACTTGGCTTACTACTTTTATCATTACCACCACATGATGCTAATGTAAAGGCTAAAAGGGTAGCTAATATACCCACTATACTTTTTCTTTTCATAATTTTACCTCTAATAAAAATATATATGATTATATCATATATTGATAGATTTCGTAAAGCGTTTTCGATGATTTCGACAGAAAACGTTTTCTATTGAATCAATAAAAAATACTGACTAAAAGTCAGTATTTTTTATTATTCATTTGTTGTTTCCTGTACAGATTCATTTACCGGTTCAGTTAATGCCTCTTTTGCAGGAACTGTTACAGTATCATTATAACAGCTGAATAAATCCTCTACCAAGTCTTGATTTGGAGCTTTCGTAAATAAAGATACAATTGGAACAATTAATAAGCTTGCTATCATCGCAACTACACCCATGTAGATTGAATCAGATAGGAATACACCAATAAATGTACCATTCTCACCTAATCCAGCATATTTAAATACTAAGCTTAGGCAAGCAATTGTAACACCACTTATAAATGATGCCCAAACTGAAGCCTTTGTAGTCTTTTTCCAATATAAGCCAAATAGGAATGGACCAATAAACGCACCAGATATAGCACCCCAAGATATACCCATTAATGATGCTATATCACTTGTAAGCTCCTTAGGACCGTATATTTGGAATATCGCAAGTAATGCTGATATTACTATAAAGAATAAAATAGAAACTCTTAATAACCACATTTTCTTCTTTTCAGCAAGTGGCTTTACAGTATCAACTAAATCAATTGTTAAAGTTGATGCCGAAACCATTACTAATGATGATAATGTAGACATTGATGCAGCTAATACTAGTATAATTACTAATCCTACTAATAATGCATTAAGAACATTATTATTTATTAAATTTGTAACCA
The DNA here is from genome assembly GCA_017462645.1 of Acholeplasmatales bacterium. Lineage (GTDB taxonomy): Bacteria > Bacillota_I > Bacilli_A > Acholeplasmatales > Anaeroplasmataceae > Anaeroplasma. The sequence goes on from JAFTQR010000008.1 coordinate 4,530, forward strand.
TTGTAGGAACAATATTTGAAGAACCACCAGCAGGTGCACCATTTACCATATCAACAAATAATCTACCAAAACCACCTAGGAAATAGCATCCTCCAGCTACAATTAAAGCGAAAATTGTAGATATTATAGTACCCTTTCTAATTTGGTTTTCATTACTAATAGAATAGAATTTGCTTACCATTTGAGGTAATCCCCATGTACCAAGTGATGTTAATATAACAACAAATATTAAATGGACTGGATCACTACCAAATAATGATGTATATTGCCATCCGTGTGTTGATAGCTTAGACATTGAATCCATTAAGCCACCATTCTTTTCTAATACGAAATATACTACTAAAACAATACCAACTAGCATAATAACACCTTGGATAAATGAATTTACCGCAGTAGACATTAAGCCACCAATTATTACATATATACCTGTTACAATAGATATAATTAAAATCCATACCCAATACTCATCAAAGCCAAAGGCTGTTGCAAACAAGCTTGATAAGCCATTATATAAGGCTGCAGTATATGGTATTAAGAACACAAATACTACTACTGACGCAAAAAGCTTTAAAGGCTTAGAATTAAATCTTTTTCCAAAGAAATCAGGCATTGTAGAAGATTTCATCTTTTGAGTAATAAGTCTTGTTCTTCTACCAAGCAATGCCCAGGCCATGTAAGAGCCTATTACTCCATTACCAATACCAATCCATAATGCAGCAATACCAAATTCCCAACCAAAGCTTCCGGCATAGCCTATAAAGATTACGGCCGAGAAATAACTAGTTCCGTAGGCAAAGGCTGATAGCCATGGACCTACGTTTCTACCACCAAGTAGGAAATCGTTTGAATTTGTAGCTTTTTTTCTACAATAGAAACCTACATAAAGAGTGGCAACAAAGAAAATAACAATCATTATAATTTTAATAGCTAAACTCATAATTTAATCTCCCTCTTATTCAGTTGTTTGAAGCTCTACTAAGCTTACCTTACAATATTTTTCTCTAATTTTTGGTTTTTCTATTTTACCTGTTGGATTTCTAGGAACATCCTCAAAGATAACAACCCTAGGACGCTTGTATCTAGGAAGCTCAAAACAGAACTTTTCAACCTCCTCTTGTGTCATAGTCATTCCTTCCTTAACCTCAATAATAGCGGCTGTAATTTCGCCTAAGCGCTTATCAGGTAAGCCTATAACAGCTACATCCTTAATCTTATCATGCTTTCTTAGATAATCCTCAATTTGAACAGGATAAATATTTTCACCACCTGTGATAATTACATCCTTCTTTCTATCAACAAGATAAATGAAGCCGTCCTTATCCTTCTTAGCCATATCTCCTGTATATAGCCATCCATCCTTTAAAACCTCAGCTGAAGCTTCAGGATTCTTATAATAGCATTGCATAACACCAGGACCATTAACGATTAATTCGCCAACCTCCTCAGTTTTACACTCCTCACCATTTTCTTTAACTATCTTAACATCCCATAAATAGCCTGGTACACCAATAGCGCCTACCTTATGAATATTTTCAACACCTAAATGTACACAGCCAGGTCCAATAGATTCACTTAATCCATAATTAGTATCATAATCATGTGTAGGGAATACCTTCTTCCATCTAGCAATTAATGATGGAGGTACAGGCTGAGCACCAACATGCATTAGCCTCCATTGATCTAGATTATACTCATCAAGCTTTAAATCTCCTCTATCAATACTATCTAATATGTCCTGAGCCCAAGGCACTAACAGCCATACAATTGTACATTTTTCCTCTGAAATAGTATTGAATATCCATTCTGGTGAAATACCTCTTAATAAAACAGCCTTACTACCAGATAATAAGCTACCAAACCAATGCATTTTCGCACCCGTATGATATAAAGGTGGCATACATAAGAATACATCATCATGTGTCTGTGAATGATGCTTTTGTTCTGTTAAGCATGATGATACTAAAGCCTTATGAATATGTAAAATAGCTTTAGGGAATCCTGTTGTACCACTTGAAAAGTAAATAGCAGCATTATCATTTTCTGTTAATTCAATATTTGGTTTATCAAAAATAAAATAATTGATTATTTCATAATAATTATCAGCAAAAGGAACATCTCCAGTACCAACGTAAATTAATGTTTGAACTAAAGGTGTATGGTCTGCGATAGGCTCAACACGACCAATAAACTCTGGTCCAAAGATTAAGCAGCAGCAATCTGCCAAATCAAGACAATACTTAATTTCATCTGATGTATATCGATAATTCATAGGTACAGCTAAAGCACCTGTTTTTAAAACACCAAAATAGATTGGTAGCCATTCTAATGAATTCATTAAAAGAATCGCAACCTTATCCCCCTTTTTAATACCTTTGCTTAATAGTAAATTGGCAAATCTATTTGCCATTTTATCGAATTCAGCCCAAGTAATGCTTCTTCTATATTCCTTAGAAGCAATTGGTTCAATCAAGCTAAATTCACGCCATGTACGATAACGCTCTGGCTTTTTTTGTGGATTAATCTCCACTAAGCATTCCATATCCGGAAATTCTTTAGCGTTACGTTCTAAAAAATCTGTTAATACCATATAATCCCCCCCTAAAAAAAAACGCCCTTTCTATTACAGAAAGGACGATTATAACCGTGGTACCACCTTAATTCACTATATATAATATAGCCTCAAAACGATATAACGGTCGAACCCGTCTTACCTACTTAATTTCAATAAGAAGTTCCCAGAATGTATTCATATAAAATGCTTTACTATCTCTCACCAACCGATAGCTCTCTTAAAAAGCTTAAATCATACTACTTGTTTCTGATCATCACAATTTAAAATAAAATTCAACTTATTTTACCATTTTACGAAATATTTGTCAACAAAAACGACTAATCTTTGTATAATTCGTTATTATTTATAACTTTTACGCTATTTTCTAATAAAATTCTTCTAGTTTCTTCAAGGTTAGCAGCTTGAATGATTGTAATAGCTTGATCCTTATAATGACCAATAAAAGAATAAATATATGTAATACTTATTTCATTTTTACTTAAAATAGCTAATACATCACCAAGTCCATTAGGCTTATCAGGAATTACAATACCTAATACATCAGTAATTCTAATTGTATAATTATTTTCCTTTAAAATATTATAAGCCTTTGAATAATCATCTACAATAAGTCTTAAAATACCATAATCTGTAGAATCAGCAATTGATAAAGCTCTAATATTAATATTGTTTTTTCCTAAAATAGAAACAACCTTAGAAATACTTCCTTCTTTATTTTCAACAAATACAGATACCTGCTTAACAAACATATATTATCCTCCTATACTAATTTTCTATTATCAATAACACGCTTTGCCTTGCCTTCACTTCTAGCAATTGAATTAGGGCTTACAAGCTTAACCTTAGCACCGATACCTAATATGCTTCTAATATTATTTTCAATCTTCTTTTGAATTGCTTCAATAGACTTAATATCATCAGCAAATAGGTTTTCAGCCATTTCAACTAATACATCAAATGTATCAGTATTATTTTCTCTACCAACAATAATTTGATAGTTTGGAGTGATTTCATTACCAGCCTTTAATAGAATTTCTTCTATTTGAGATGGGAATACATTTACACCTCTAATGATTAGCATATCATCACTTCTACCTTGAGGCTTCTTCATTCTTACATGAGTTCTACCACATTTACAAGGCTCAACTGTAAGCTGACAAAGGTCTCTTGTACGATATCTAATAATTGGAGCACCCTCCTTAGTAATTGTAGTAAATACTAATTCACCAATAGACCCATATGGAAGTGGTTCTAATGTTTCAGGGTCAATAATTTCAGGAATAAAATGATCCTCATTAATATGCATACCAGCCTGATATTCACATTCTCTAGAAACACCAGGTCCTAATATTTCTGTTAAACCATATACATCATATGCTTTAATTTTAAATGTTTGTTCAATTTTTTGGCGCATTTCCTCTGTCCAAGGCTCAGCACCAAAGATACCAATTCTAAGCTTTAATTGATCAACAACACCCATTTTTTCAGCAGTTTCTGCTAAATACATAGCGTATGATGGAGTACAATATAAAACTGTTACTCCAAAATCAATCATAGTTTCAATTTGTCTAGCTGTATTACCTGATGAAATAGGAACAACCAAGCAGCCAATTTTCTCAGCACCAGCATGTGCTCCAAAGCCACCAGTAAATAAACCATAACCAAAGGCAACCTGAACAATATCATCCTTAGTAACACCTAGGGCAACTAATTGTCTAGCCATCATATCTTCCCATATTTCTAAATCATTTCTAGTGTATCCAACAACAATTCTTTTACCTGTTGTACCACTAGATGCATGAACTCTTACAATATCACTTAATGGAGAAGCAAATAAGCCATATGGATAATAATCTCTTAAATCGGTTTTATATGAGAATGGAAGCTTAGATAAATCCTCTACACCATGAATATCTGAAGGCTTTAATCCCTTTTCATCCATTCTATTTCTAAAGCATTCTACATTTTCATACATTCTTTTAACCTGAGCTACGAGCCTTTCGCTTTGAAGCTTTACAAGCTCTTCTCTTGGCATGCATTCATATTCTTTTTGATAATACATATTAATAATCTCCTTATTACTTATAATTATAGCCTAAATCAAATGCCTTTAAATTTACATCTAATAGCTTAGCTGGTACAGTATTTTTAATAATCTCTACCCATTTCTCATATGAAATATTAGTTTTCTTAGCCATTACACCAATTAAAACTACATTTACAGCTTTAATATTTCCTGCCTCTTTAGCAAGCTTAGCAGCATCTAAGCATTCTAAATTTACTAAATTTGAAATTTTCTTTTCAATGTCCTTAGGATATTCCATTGCCCCAATAATAACAGGCATTGGATTAATCATCTGATTATTAGCGATAATAACGCCATCCTTTTTTAAATAAGGTAGTGCTCTATAAGCCTCTAGCATTTCAAATGCTAGAATAATATCAGCCTCACCCTTATCAATAATTGGAGAGTAAACCTTATCACCAAATTTTACGTATGTAACAACACTACCACCACGTTGAGACATACCATGAACCTCAGAAACCTTAACATCATATCCTTCTGCGATAACTGCGTTACCTAAAATTCTAGACGCTAAAAGTGTACCTTGTCCACCTACACCAACAATCATAATATTCATTTTACTCACCAACCTTCTCAATAGCATTAAATGGACATACATTAATACATAATCCACAGCCATTACATTGATTTGTATCTATAACAATATTTCCATCACATAACGAAATTGCAGGACAGCCTAGTTTTAAGCATTGCTTACACTTCTTACAATTATCATTAACCTTACAATTACCTACATACTTAACTGACTTTAATAATGCACATGGTCTTTGAGCAATAATAACTGATGGCTCTAAAGCATTAACCTCAGTCTTAACCACTGCCTCAAAACTCTTAACGTCAAATGGATCAGCAACAACAATTCTCTTAACGCCTACTGCCTCAGCTAGCTTAATTAAATTAACCTGAGATGTTTCCTCTAATCTAATAGTCTTACCAGTAGTTGGATTTTGTTGATGACCTGTCATACCTGTAATTGAGTTATCTAAAATAATAACAGTATTAGCACCCTTATTATATACAATATCAATAAGTCCTGTTATACCAGAATGAATAAATGTCGAATCGCCAATAACTGAAACAAGCTTTTTATTAAACTCAGCACCTCTAGCCTTAGCCATACCAAAGCCTGCAGATACAGATGCACCCATACAAATAGTTGTATCAACTGATTGAAGTGGGGCAACAGCTCCTAATGTATAGCATCCAATATCACCAGATACTGTTAAACCAAGCTTCTTTAATACATAGAATGTACCTCTATGTGGACAGCCTGCACACATTACTGGTGGACGTGCTGGAATTTGTTCCTCTACCTCAAAATAATTATTCTCTTCTAAACCTAAAACAACCTTTTTAATCATTTTAGGAGTATATTCACCTAATAAAGTAAACTTATCCTTACCAACACAATTAATACCTAATGCCTTAACATGATTTTCAATAAATGGATCCAATTCCTCAATAATATATATAGCATCATGCTTCTTAGCAAATTCCTTAATTAAATCTGTAGGTAATGGATAAACCATACCTAGCTTTAGATAATCAACCTTATCTCCTAAAGCCTCTTTAGAATATACATAAGAAATACCAGATGTAATAACACCAATCTTAGAATTATTATCCTCTATCTTATTTAAATCTGTATTATTAGCAAAAGCTATTTCCTTTAACGCCCTATCCTCTACAACAACATGTCTTTTAATAGCATTTCCAGGCATCATAACATACTTGCCAATATTTTTATTATAATCCTTTAGCTTATAATCTTCCTTATCACATAGCTCTACTAAGCCTTGTGAATGTGATACTCTAGTAGATAATCTTATGATTACAGGTGTATCAAACTCCTCACTTAACTTAAACGCAAGCTTAGTATATTCCTTACATTCACTTGAATCAGAAGGCTCAAGCATCATAACCTTTGAGGCCTCTGCATAATGACGTGAATCCTGCTCATTTTGACTTGAATGCATACCTGGATCATCAGCAACACAGAATACCAATCCACCATTTACACCTGTATAGCTAACTGTAAATAATGGGTCAGCCATAACATTCATACCAACATGCTTCATACAAGACATAGCTCTGGCACCTGCAATTGAAGCTCCAATTGTAACCTCTGCAGCAACCTTTTCATTAGATGCCCATTCTACATTTATATTTCCATACTCTACAATACATTCTGTAATTTCTGTACTTGGAGTTCCTGGATAAGATGAAACTACTGTAACACCAGCCTCATATGCTCCTCTTGCAACAGCAGCATTTCCAATTAATAATTTCTTCATAAATACTCTCCATTTATATTTTTTAATTATGCAAACGCATACATATGAAATATTATATCATATTTTATATTAATTTGTAAATTTTAAGTTAATTATTTTAAAAAAATTAAAATTTGACAAAATATACATTATTTTTTTAATAAAATTACCACGAGGGGATATTATGTTTAACTTATTTTGGATATTTTTCAAACTCGGTTTATTTACATTTGGTGGTGGATATGCAATGATACCACAAATTAAGGAAATCATAGTAGAAAAAAACAAATGGATGACAAATGACGAAATGCTCGAAATAATAGCAATATCAGAATCGACACCAGGGCCTATAGCTATTAATATGGCTACCTATATTGGCTTTAAACAAAAAAAGCTTCTAGGAAGCATAGCTGCTACCTTAGGTGTCGTCCTACCATCATTAATAATTATATTTATTATATCCTTATTTTTAGAACAATTTATGACTAACATATATGTAGGATATGCCTTTATAGGAATAAAATGTGCCGTTGCCTTTTTAATATTAAAGGCAGGCATAAATATGCTAGCAAAGATGAAAAAGAATATGTTTAATCTTATTCTATTGACATTAATATTCATATTAATGATATCCTTAGAATTACTATCAAAGTCATTCTCATCAATATACCTAATATTATTAGGTGGAATATCAGGAATAATTTATAATTCTATTAGGAGGACAAAAATATGATTCATTTAAGACTTTTTCTTGAATTTTTTAAAATAGGTCTTTTCACATTTGGTGGTGGATACGCAATGATACCACTTATTGAAGAAACAGTTATAAAGTATAATTGGATGGATAAAAGCCTATTCTATGATTTTATAGGTGTTTGCGAATCAACACCAGGACCTATAGCTGTTAATATGGCTACCTATATCGGTTCTACTCAAGCTGGCTTATTAGGCAGTATTATCGCAACCCTAGGTATCGTCCTACCATCATTTATTATAATAGTATTAATAGCATCTATCATGAAAAGGCTAATCATAAATAAATATTTTCAATATTTTTTGGATGGGATAAAGCCTGTAATCATTGGCTTAATATTATCAACTGGCTTATTACTAATTCTTAATACCTTAACCTATAATAATATCGTAAAATTTAATATAGATATAAAATCATCATTTATTTTTATAATCATTTCTTCTATCTATTTTATTTCTAAATACTTATTTAAAAGAAAGCTAAATACTGTTCTTTTAATTGTTATTAGCGCTATTATAGGTATATCCTTTTATATTATTTAAAAAAATAGGGTAAAAACCCTATATTTTCAAATTCTTCAATATATTATTAACATCAATATTATTTAGCATATTAGGTATTACATCCATAATACCTTCTTTTTTATCTAATTCCTCAAGATTAATAATTTCTATATTACTATTTAATACCTTCAATATACAAATAGGTGTTACGTTAAGATTTCCACTTAAGCCATCACCATTATTACTTTTAATATCTGTTTTAACAGTTAAAAAGGAAACCTTAGCCTTATATACAGGTATAATATATAAGCCATCATTAATTAGCATTTTCTCACCTAAGACTATTCTTCCATCTAATAGCTTAGAAATAAAGTCAAAATTTTCAATTATTCTTCAATCCTTATATTATATTTTTTAAACCAGTAATCTATTTGATATAAATAGGCAAATAGAGCGGTCTTTCTCATAAGCTGACCATACCATGGTGCTTCTAGCTCATCATCTGAGCTAATTAAATTATTTAAATAGTCTATATCTAAAAGCTCATATAAAATACTATTCTTATCATTTAAACATTCTATTAAAAGCTCCTTAACCCTTCTATTATATTCACTTGAATTACTTTTAGGATAAGGGCTCTTTTTTCTTTTAATAACAGACTTATCTACAATATCCTTATAAGCATCTCTTAAAAGCTTTTTTTCAGTTTTATATCTATATTTATATTTATATGGCATATTATATAAAAGCTCTACAACTTCTTTATCACAAAAAGGAACTCTAACCTCTAATGAGGCACCCATAGTCATACGATCCTTTCTATCTAATAAATTAGTCATAAAATATTTAATATTAAGATATGTCATTATTCGATGCTTTTTATCTGTTTCTGATTCATCTAATAAAATAGGCGCCTCAGCTAAAGCCATATCATATTCATTCTTTATATATTCCTCAAGATTAAGTTTTTCTCTCCATTTATTGTTTAATAGCTTATTCTTTAATTCTATATTTCTAATCCAAGGAAATATTTTCATTTCCTTATTCTTTTTATAAAACCATGAATATCCACCAAATAGCTCATCAGCACATTCACCAGACATACTAACCTTATGCTTTTTAGCTATATTCTTAGCTAAATAATATAATGAGCTATCAATATCAGTCATACCTGGTGTATCTCTTAAATCAACAGCTGTTTTTAAATTTTCAACTAATGATTTATTATCTACAATTACACAATGTAAATTTGAATCAATATCATCGCTAATAATTTTAGCAAAATCTAAATCCTTAGATATTTCAAAATCATTAGGCTTAAATTCATTACTATCCTGATAATCGATATTATAAGTATCTAAATTATTACTATTTCTTGCGACAACTGTAGAAATAATAGATGAGTCTAATCCACCTGATAAGAATGAGGAAACACCTACATCTGATACCATTTGTCTTTTTATAGCTTTAGATAAAACCTCTTCTGTTTTAGCTACAGCCTCTTTATAGCTCATATTATTTTTATACACTGGTATTTCATAATATTTATGAATTTTTAAACCATTTTCCTTATCAAATATCAGCATATGTCCAGGCTTTAACTCATATATATTCTTAAATACTGTTTTACCCTGACTATGAGATGGCCCCATTCCAAATAGCTCACATAATCCCTCTTTATTAATAACAGCCTCATTTGTATATTCTAATATAGCCTTTATCTCACTTGCAATAAATAAATCATTATCTATTATCGTATAATATAATGGCTTTACCCCGAACATATCTCTTGCCGCAATTACCTTGTTATCAGCCTCATATACAAATGAAAATATTCCATTAAGCTTTTTTAAGGAATTTGCTCCATAGCTCATTAAAAGCTTTAATAATAATAAGGTATCGCTATGATTTTCCAATCTAATATTATTTTTATTTAATAATTCTATTAGCTCATCCTGATTATATAGTTCACCATTATAAATTAAATGATGATTTAATATACTCATAGGCTGATTACCATTTTCTATATCAATAATTGATAATCTTTTATGACCAAAGCTATGATTCTTAGTAAATAAATAACCAAAGGAATCAGGTCCTCTATGATTTAGCTTATCACATGCTAAAATAAATTTATTGTAATCAGTAGGGCTATAGAAATTACTTTTATATACAATACCACACAAACTAATCAACTCCTATATTAGCATATGAAATTAGTCTATTTATGCAACAAAAAAATGCTGATTATTCAGCATTTTTATCACCTATATATTGAAATCTTTTAACAATACTTCCATCAGATAATTTAACATCCTCATCCCACATATAGATAGGTCTTACCCAAATATCTTGATTTTTAACTGATCTATATACGACCATTTTTTCTAATGTTTCACTATGAGAAGCTATTCCAATAGCCTCATAAATATTTCCCTTATAATGCTTATAAATACCTAATTTAATCATATTAACACCTCAGTTTAATTATAAACTATTTATAAGCTCTTGCCCATAATTTTTCATTAAAAATATAAAATTCAATATTACCATTATATCTAGTTTGATAAATATATTCATATTTAGATAATCTATTCATTACCTCTATGTCAGGCAACCCGTAATAATTATTTAATCCTACACTTACTATAGAATATTTAGGAGTAACATATTCTAAAAACTCTTCTGATGATGATGTTTTAGAGCCATGATGACCAACCTTTAAAACATCACTATCTAAATAGGTGCTATATTGATTAATTAAATCATTTTCCTCTTCTATAGTCATATCGCCACAAAATAAAAATTTATATCCTTCTATATTAACCTTAATAACAATAGAATTAGAATTTGTATCACTATATCTATTAATAGGTCCAATAATATCAAAATAGACATCATCCATGTAAAAGCCATAATTATAATCAACAGCCTTATAGCTATATTCTTCTAGCATTTCAAAGCCATTATCATATTTAGGAATTAGTATATTCTTTATATTATAATTATCTAATATTATTTCTAAATCACCTATATGATCATTATCAGAATGAGTTAATATTAAATAATCAATAGTAGATAATCCTGTAGACATAAGATAATCATTACAATTATATGCATCAATTAAAACAATACCCTTATTATTTTTTAATTCTATAATAGCACTATCACCTTGACCTACATCAATAAATGTTATTTTATGGAATGGATTAAAAAGCCTATAATTAGCAATTATAAAGATAAAAAAGCTAAAGTAAATAATTGAAATAAGCCTTCTTCTTTCTTTTATTATAGAAACTATAATGAAAGAATAAATTAAATAATATAGGGCTTTAATATAGATATTAAGGGTAGGAATATTTATAGCAAATGATGATTTATTTAATCCTATAATATAGCTATTAAATAATGAAAATATTGGATTAATTAATATATCCAAAATAGGAAATATAGCTAATATAAAGGATAATGGCATTACTATTATAGTTGTTATAGTAGTTAATATTGGAGCTAATAATAATGATGTAATTGATATTTTATTAGAAATAGATGCCACAAATGGCAAGGTTAAAAAATAAATTAATAAATGGAGCTTATAGCTTCCTATTAATCCATTATTCTTTTTTATTATTTCATTTGAAAAGATAAGGATAAAGCTGACTAAATATGATAAGATAAAGCCTGTTTGATATATTTGATATGGATTCATCAAAATCATTATTAACATTGATATTGATAAAATATCAAGCTTTGTATATTTTATTTTTGCCTTATTATTTAACGCTCCAATAATTAAAAATAATAAAGCTCTTAGACATGATGGAGGATACCCAATTATTATTACATATATTGTTATTATTGTGATAGGTATTAAACTATATCTATATTTAAATAATTTTAATAATAAAAAAGAAATAATCTTATATAGCATCAATATATGAAGACCACTTATAGCTAATATATGTGATAGACCCAATATTTGATAACCCTCATTTAGCTCATCATCAATATTATTATTACCAAAAACCAAGGCTTCTACATATTGATATGAGGCGTTTGATAAATGTTTTTCTAAATAATTCAAATAGTTATATTTAATATTATTAATTGAAAATCCACTTTTAATAAATTTTGATTCTAATACCTTAGCACTAAAGCTAATACCTTTTGATAATAGGTATTCATTATAATCAAAATCATTTGAAGAGGATTTTTCAGATTTATCATACAATTTAAGCTTACATTTGATTTTATCTCCAGGGCTATATGAATGATTTTTTTCATATGCTAGAATTTTAATATTATCAATTTTTATAATATATGATTCATTATCTATAACATTAATTATATCAGCATAATAATACTCCTTATCTTCTAGTTTTTTATTATTTTGTATAGTATGTATTAAAAATATTAAGCTAATTATTATTAAAATCGGTAATAAATATTTGGTATTTTTATATATAAATACTAAATATATAGCTAATAATATAAAAAATAAGGGATATTTAATAGCTATAAGAAATATAATAACCGCTATCAATAAAAAATGAAAATCATTACAAAACGGCTTGTTCCTTAATAACCTTAATAATTTCATCTGATACCTCTATTATTTCCTTTAGCTCCTCAAAGCTTTCTATTCTCTTAGTATTTCTATATACAATTATTCTATCTGCCCTTTTATCTCCAATTCCATATAAGCTTACCAGTTCATCCTTTGAGGCTGTATTAATATTAATTACACCAGCTGGAGTATCATTATTATCATAATCTGTTGTTCCTATATATATTATAGTATCCTCATAATATTTATCCTTAAGCTTATTATTATCAATAACACTATAATCATTTAATATAAGTCTAATTTTACTAATTACATAGCCATAGGTATATCCATATGGAATTTGGATTGTCCACTCACTTTCCTTTATCTCGCCCTTAATTGTTATATTTAATAATTTATTTTGTGTTGGAGTCTCCTCATTTGTTATAGTTAATGATGGTTCATTTTTTATAATTTTCTCATCCTTATTAAAAAATTCTATTAGCTTTGGAGTAAATGCTAAAAAAATAGTAACAATAATTATTAATGCCATAATTATCTTTTCCTTTATTCTATACATATTTTTCACCTCATATAAATATTAGACAAAAAATAAAAAAAAGTATGAATTTTTTTCATACTTTTTAATAATTATATTCAAATACAATATTATCATCGATATCATAACCCATAATTTTTGTATCACCCCATATAGCATAGCCTCTTTTAGAACCGTTTTTAGGAATTGTTATGCTTCCAGGATTAATGTACATTTTGTCATTATCTAAATGACAATCAGGAATATGTGTATGTCCATATAAAACAATTTTAGCATTTCCTTTATATAAATCTAAATGATGACCATGCTCAAGATGAGCATCAATACCATTAATATTAGAATCATAAGAATCTAATATATTAAATTTTAACACCATTTGATCTACCTCAGCCTCACAGTTTCCTTTAACACATATAATTTTATCTGATAAAGGATTTAAAGCATTAATTACCTCCTTAGGTGAATAATACTCTGGTAAATCATTTCTAGGACCATGATATAAAACATCACCTAAGCATAGAATCATATCACAATTATGCTTAATATATTTATCAATTAAAAAATTAACTGAATCTATTGAACCATGTATGTCAGAGCATATTAAATATTTCATTCTGAAGTCACCTTAATTAGCTTCTCTAAAGCATTGTACATAACACTAAATTCATCATCAAGTAATGTTTCAAACATAGGCCAAGCAAAATCTGAAACATCTAGTTGAATTTTTTCTGTAATATGTTTTGATTTTTCTGAAAGCTCGATATATGTAACTCTACCATCAGCCTTATCTCTAACCTTTTTTAAAAAATCCTTCTCAACTAATCTATTAATTAATGGTGAAATAGTATTTGTTGATTTATTTAATCTTTTACAAATATCAGTAACCTTACATTCATTTGGATTATGATAAACATCTAATACAATTACTGCTTGAATCGATGACAAACCATATGGAGCACATAATGCTTCTCTTACATTATTAATATATAATGATACTGTTTTTAGCATTTCTATAAATTCTCTTCGATTTTCTTTATTATTTTCAACATACCTCATCATATTCTCCAACACCTCTCTATATTAAATTATATCACTTTACGACACTTTTTCAATGTGATAATGTAAAAAGAATGTAAAAAAACAGGCAAGATTTTTCTTACCTGTTAATTATTATATTACTTATTTGGATATTCAATTTCAGCTAAACGCTTATAGTTAGCGTAACGCTTCTTAGCATCCTTAATATTAGTTTCGAATAATTCCTCTGCTTGAACAGGGTTTACCTTAACTCATTGAGCATAACGACCTTCATTTAATAAGAAGTCATTGTACTTAGACCAATCAGGTTCCTTAGAATCTAATTGCATTGGGTTCTTGCCTTCCTTAGCTAAATCAGGGTTGAATCTGAATGTTGGCCAATAACCACATTCTGTAGCCTTCTTAGCCTCCATTTGAGACATAAATAGACCCTTCTTAATGTTATGAGCAATACATGGAGCATAGCAGATTACGATAGATGGACCATTGTAAGCCTCTGCTTCCTTTAATGCCTTAATAACTTGGTTTTGGTTATAACCATGAGAAACTGTAGCAACATATACATGTCCATAAGACATTGCGATTGAAGCTAAGTCCTTCTTGAATGTTGGCTTACCTGCAGCAGCAAACTTAGCGATAGCACCTGTACGGCTTGACTTAGAAGCTTGACCACCTGTATTAGAGTAAACCTCTGTATCTACTACTAGAATATTAACATCTTGGTTGTTAGCGATAACATGGTCTAAACCACCATAACCGATATCGTAAGCCCAACCATCACCACCGATGATCCATTGAGAAACCTTAACTAAATAATCCTTTAATGATAAGATTTCCTTAGCATATGGAGCGTCAATTGCTTCCATAGCAGCAACGATTTGTGGAGCTAATTCCTTAGTTACAGAACCACTATTGCGGTTTTCAATCCACTTATTACATAATTCAGCTACCTCAGCAGACATCTTATTTACATTTAATGCCATTACTGTTTGTAATCTGTCTCTTAATGTTTCAACAGCCATTCTCATACCGAAACCGAATTCAGCATTGTCTTCGAATAATGAGTTAGCCCAAGCTGGTCCACGACCCTCAGCATTTGTAGTATATGGACTTGATGGATAAGAACCAGAATAAATTGATGTACAACCTGTTGCGTTAGCAACCATCATACGATCACCAAATAATTGTGATACAGCCTTAACATATGGAGTTTCACCACATCCACCACAAGCTCCTGAGAATTCGAATAATGGTTGAGCGAATTGAACATTCTTAGCATTGTTAGTGCCAGTAATATCACTCTTATATGTTACATTATCTAAGAAGTATTGAGCAATAACCTCTTCCTTAGCTTCACGAGAAGCAACCATTGTATGGCTAGTTAAAGCAGGAGCCTTAGTAACTGTACCATCTTCTGCCTTCTTAGGCTTACCAGGACATACTGTTAAACATACACCACAACCTGTACAATCTAATGTAGAGATTGATAAGTGATACTTATAACCCTTGAATCCTGTTGCATCTAAGAATTGTGCACCCTCTGGAGCATTAGCAACTTCTTCTTCAGTACATAAGAATGGACGGATACATGCATGAGGACATACAAATGCACATTGGTTACATTGGATACAGTTAGAAGATGTCCATAGAGGTACATCTGAAGCTACACCACGCTTTTCATATGCAGCAGTACCTTGAGGCATATGGCAGTCTTCACCAAACTTAGCGAATACTGATAATGGTAATGAATCACCCTTAATTGAGTTGATAACATCAGCAATTTCTCTTACGAATGCAGGACGGTTTGTATCTACAGCCTTAACCTCGTCATCAGCTAAGTTAGCCCATTCAGGCTTAACCTCAACCTCAACTAATCTAGAGCCACCCATATCGATAGCCTTATGGTTTTGATCAACTAATTCTTGACCCTTTCTTAAGTAAGTCTTAGTTGCGAATTCCTTCATATGTTGCTTAGCTTCTTCATAATCCATGATTTGCTCATTTAACTTGAAGAATGCTGATTGCATAATAGTATTAACACCTAAGCCTGGACGGAAGCCACATTCTCTTGCAGCAGCATTTGCAGCAATAATGTAGAACTTAGCATTCTTTTGTGCTAATAATCTCTTATACTTGTTAGGTAATCTATATTCGATGTGGTCCTTATCAACAACTGTATTTAATAAGAATGTACCACCATCACGTAAACCATCAATCATATCAAACTTATCTAGATATGCATCTAATGAGCATGATACGAAGTGTGGCTTATTAACTAAGTAAGTTGAACGGATTGGGTTCTTAGAGAAACGTAAATGTAATCTTGTAGAACCACCAGACTTCTTTGAATCGTATGCAGCATAGCTTTGTGAATAATACTCAGTATAGTCACCAACGATCTTAGAAATGTTCTTACATGCACCTACAGTACCATCTGAACCTAAACCGAAGAATAATAATTCAGTTGTAGTTGGATCAGCAACATCAATTGAAGATGTAACAGGTAATGAAGTATGCTTAATATCATCATTAATACCTAAAGTGAAATGATCCTTTGGTTTTTGCTTCTTTAAGTTTTCATAAACTGCATTAATTAAATCTGGAGTAGTATCCTTTGAAGATAAACCATATCTACCACCAACGATGATTGGCTTATCCTTCTTGCCATTATATGCAGCTTGTACATCTAAGCATAATGGCTCATATAAAGCACCTTGCTCAATTGTACGGTCTAATACAGCAATCTTCTTTACTGTTTTAGGCATAGCTTCTAAGAATTTCTTGTTAACGAATGGACGATATAAATGTACCTCTAATAAACCAACTCTTTGGCCAGTCTTTAATAAGTAATCTACAACTTCCTCAGCACATTGACATGCTGAACCCATAGCTACGATAACACGTGTAGCATTTGGATGTCCATAATATTGATATGGCTTATAAGTACGGCCAGTTGCCTTACTAATAGCATCCATATATTTTTCAACTACTGGATATACACCAGTGTACTTATGATTTTGTAACTCTCTAGTTTGGAAGTAAACATCATCATTTTGTGCAGTACCACGAGTCTTAGGATGTGCAGGATTTAAAGCCTCAGCTCTAAACTTAGCAACAGCCTTCTTATCTAATAATCTGTTGAATACCTTATAATCAATTGGTTCAACAGTATTAACTTCATGTGAAGTTCTAAAACCATCAAAGAAGTGTAGGAATGGAATTCCAGTCTTAATAGCTGTTAAGTGTGCAACACCAGCTAAATCCATAACTTCTTGAACTGAGTTAGAGCATAATAATGCAAAACCAGTTTGACGACAAGCCATTACGTCTTGATGATCACCGAAGATTGATAAAGATTGTGCAGCGATTGTACGTGCAGAAACATGGATAACACCTGGTAAACATTCACCAGCGATCTTATACATGTTTGGAATCTTTAATAATAAACCTTGTGATGCTGTATAAGTAGTTGTTAAAGCACCAGCTTGTAACGAACCATGTACTGTACCAGCAGCACCAGCCTCAGATTGCATTTCAACAATCTTAACAGGCATACCAAATAAGTTTTTCTTGCCTTGAGATGCCCATTCATCTGTATACTCTGCCATTGGTGATGACGGAGTGATTGGGTAGATACCAGCTACTTCTGTAAATGCATATGATGAATATGCTGCAGCATAGTTACCATCTATGGCCATTCTTTTAATTTCTTTGCTCATTTTATTCCTCCTAATGAGTATGATTTTTTTTAGTCCATAACTATTATAAAACTTTTGTAGAAAATAATCAATAATTCAAATGACAAAGAAGCATAAAAATTGCTCGATTTTTGTTATCCAGCAATTAATTTATAATAATTTTATTATTATTTTAATATTATTCTATTATTTCTAATAGCTTTTCCTCAATTAATCTCTTTAAATTTCTAGATGGATAATCAAGTGGTATTCTATAGGATAAATAAATACTACCTTGTAAGCTCATTATATATTTAATACCTATCGGCGAAACCTCATTATACATTACCTCTATTAAATCATATAGCTTATTATAGGTGAAATTGGCTATTTCAGAATTCTTATTAAATGATTTACATATAAGCTTTATCTCATTAGGAAATGCATTTCCTATAACCGAAATCACTCCACTTGCGCCTAAAGCTATTGATGGTATTAATAAATTATCATCTCCACAATAATACATGAAGCCATTGCCAAGCCTACCTATTTTATATTGTAAGCTTAAATCGCCAGAGGCATCCTTAATCCCAATAATATTATTATGATGTGATAATGCTTTTACAACCTCAAACGGTATAGACATGCCTGTTCTTTTAGGAACATTATATAAAATAATAGGCTTTGATACATTATCAGCAATATAAGTAAAATGCTTTAATAATCCAGATTCATTTGATTTATTATAATATGGATTGATAACCAAAAAGGAATCAATATCATAATTTTCAAACAGCTTTGACATTTCAACAACATGCTCTGTTATATTCGAAATAATGCCAACCATTATTTTAATTTTAGGGTATACAGTCTTATATATTAAGTCTACTATCTTTACCTTTTCATCGTTAGTTAGGGCCTCAGCCTCTGCTGTTGTTCCTAATAGTAATAATCCATCAGTATTATTTTCTAGATGAAATTGGCATAATTTCTCTATCGTCTTGTAATCTACCTCATTATCCTCATTAAATGGCGTAACTAACGCAACAATACTACCCTTCATCATAAAATCAACTCCGATATAGTATATGCTATAACAATTAAAAAAATCACAAGAAAAAAAGGTCGATATAATCGACCTTGTATAACTTAGGCTTTAACTACGTTCTTTGCTAATTGGCCTCTATCGCCAGTTTCAACATCAAAAGTAACCTCTTGTCCCTCGTCTAATGTCTTGTATCCATCAGATACAATTGCGCTAAAGTGAACAAAAACATCATTACCCTCTTCAGATACAATGAAGCCAAATCCCTTTTCGGCATTAAACCATTTTACTTTCCCTTTCATGTAATAAATACTCCTTTCAAACCTTACCTAATAGAAAAAAATCCTATTGAACTAATTATACAATATTTTTCAAAAAATAACAACAATTATTTTATTTTTTGAAGAAAATGCCTAATTATTGACGTTTTTCGGATGAAAATGATAAAAAAATGGCAAAACAATATAAATTATTTTGGCCATTCCTCATTTATTATAGAATATCTTCCATTAAAAATATTTTTATATATTTCCTCTGACACAAAAGGCATTAATGGATACAAAACCTTTATAAAGGCTAATGCTTGTTTTTTATTAAGAGACTTTCTTAATATTGTTTTATTTATAAATTGATAAATACACTTTGCATATTCATATAAATCATAATCCTCTAATGCTTTATTACATGCTGTTATAAAATTATCAAAATCATAATCATAATTGATAACATCATTACAGCTTTCTAATGCATTCTCTATGTATCTAATTGTCTTATCTAATTCCTTTATTATATTAGCATCAAAGCCTAATGCATAATTTAAAGGAGTTGCCATACAATATAATCTAACAGTATCTGGATAATACATATCTAATATATTAGTCATATCAATTAGATTATTACTAGATCTTTTTATAATGTTTCTACTGCTATCTAATGTTTTTGGAGATACTAAAACTCTATTAAATATATTAGGCAAATCATAGCCTGATTCCTTTTTAATAATGTTATAGAAAATAATAGGCATTAAAATACTAGAGTATATAGATTCCTCATCTACTATAGCATAATCAATTGGTAACCAATCAGCTAAATCATCCTTTGAAACTCTAGAGAAAATAGATTCAATCGCACCTATATCATCATGTATAACAGATAATATAGGAGCTAAGCCTTCAGTAAATAAATTATTAATTGTACCATTCATTGTTGTGCCTAAAATATCTACATCATCACTTAATATCGGTCTAAGCTTCGAAGAAAATGCATATGGTAAATATCCCTTTAATGAGGCTATTTTACCTGTTTGCTTATCCTCTAAGAAAGGAAATAATGGTCCAAAATTATCTAGCGATGATAAATTAACACTATGATTTTCATATGTTGTTTCTAATTTAGCTATTTCTGCATCTAAGAATAAATCTATAATTTTATTTTTAGCTTGAGCTATATTTAGTCCATCTAGCATATCAGAATTCATTAATAGCTCATTATCTAAAATATTAATAATTTCAATTCCTGACTCTAATGCTATTCTATTATCATTTGAATCAACATTAGGAATTCCTAAATATGCATCCTTATTATATATAGTAGATATATAAATAGGTATAGCATTACCCGTTAATGGATTTTGAGCTGTTAAGCCTGTATATACACAGGTATCTAATCCATTTTCCAAATAATTCATAACATTACGATATTCATTAATGTGAACATAATGAGTAATATCAATGAATTCAGGATTTAAAAAAATATAGCTTACTCCACCTAAAAATTGAGGCTCCTTAATTTCAACAGGTAATAAATTACCATTTGAAACAGCTAATTCAAGCTTTAATACGGTTTTTGGCCTTAAGCCATTAATAAGTTTTTTCTTAAGCTTATCACTACATTGAATTCTATTAATATCCTTTAAAATTTCAGGTATCAAGCTTTCGAATTCTAATACAAAGCATTTATGATTCATAATAGGAAGCTCGTGTTTTTCATTTAAATAATCATAAATCTTATTAAGCTTTTCATCAAAATAAACCTTAGAATACTTATATTCAATATACTTCTTCTCATAAAGCTCTATAAATGCATACTGCAAATTACCTAAAAATTCCTTATGCCTCATATCTATATCCTTAGATTCATTAATTCCTATACCTAAGGCTAGCATTTGGCTTTTAAAAATATTAGAAATATCATCATTTAAAATATTACTATATTTTTTATTTTCAACAAACGAAGAGTTACATAATGAATGATAGCCAGTTGGAAATAAAACATTTTTATCCTGCATACGCTGATATCTTGCAATAATATCTGAGGCTATAAGTCTTCTTACATCTCCATCCTGAAAACCAAAAATATTAGTTTTAGGAAAAGGCGTATAAATATATGATTTTTTCTTTAATCTATCATTTTCAATAACAAAGCATTTATCATTTTGCCATCTTTTATACCAATAGGTTTTATCCATTATTTCACCTCCTCTTTAAAACTAAAATGGTTGCATATCGCAACCATTTCATTCTTACTTAATTAAGCTTTCAATATAATCTACGATATTGCGTACTGTAGAAATTGCTTCTGCATTATCAGTATCGATTTCGATGTTAAATGCATCCTCTAAATCCATAATGATTTGAACTGCGTCAATTGAATCAGCTCCTAAATCTTCCTTTAAATTTGCATCTAAAGTTACCTTTTCAGCATCAACATTTAATTCATCAATAATAATTTCCTTAACCTTATCAAAAACTGCCATTTTTAAAATCCTCCTAAATTAGACAAATAAATTATATCAAAATATTACATAATTGTAAATATTAATCGATAATTCTAGCATAGAATTCAATTGATTCTAGCTTATTTAATTCTTCTCCACTAATGTTCTTTGTAATAATAACATTACCTAAATTCTTCTCTATTATTTCATCAGGTAGTTCTTCAGCTGATTTAATTAAATATTTAGCATTAACATATTTATTGCCATTACATTGATAAGAATTAGCAGGCATAAACTTTTGTCTGTAATCAGATAAAACTAAGCCTAAATCAAAAACAATTGAATTTGCTGTTACAGGTCCTGCACCCTTACCATACATCATTTGAGTTGCACAGCCCTCACCATAATATCTAACTAAATTATATTCATAATCAACATTAGCTAATAGCTCAGTATTTTTAATAACAATAGGCTCTACAGTTATATTAACACCATTTTCATCAATGCTTGATGAGGCAATAAACTTAAGCTTATAATCAAGCAAATCAATAACCTCAACAATATTTTTATCGACATTTTTTATACCATAATGATAAATATCATCTAGATTGATTGTGCTATTATAGCAAATCATAGATAATATAGCTATTTTTCTAACCATGTCTAGGCCCTCTAAATCGGCTGTCGGATCAGCCTCTGCAAAGCCCTTGATTTGAGCAAGCCTTAAAGCCTCTTCAAATTCTATTTTTTCCTTATGCATAGATGTTAATATAAAATTAGTAGTACCATTTAAAATACCTTCAATTTTTGTGATTTTATTAAATGGCGCACTATTTAGCATAGTATGCACAATTGGAATTCCACCACCAACAGAAGCTTCAAATAATAATTTTACCTTTTTAGCCATTGCGATAGCCTGAAGCTCTGGATAATGGCTAGCAATTACCTCCTTATTAGCGGTAATGACATGCTTGCCAGCCTGTAAGGCACGCTTCATATATTCATAGCTTACCTTAGCACCCATCATTTCAATAACAACATCAATATCGACATCATCTACGATTTGATTAAAATCTGTTGTTAATAATGATTTATCAATATTTTTATTTTCTACATTTCTAACTAAAACATATTTAACATTTATTTCATGATTTTTAAATATGTCCGCCTCTTTTTTTGCCAATATATCAAAAACTGCTTTTCCTACGTTTCCAAGTCCTAATAATGCTACATTCATTTTCTTACTCTACTGCTAATAATAATACGTCAATAACATTTTTTCCATTACGTAGTTCAGAAACAAAGCTTTGAATTGATATATCAAAATTCATAATAGCTATTGTTATAGTAACAAAGGCTATATTATGAATAGGAACCTCTTGATTAATAGCTAAAATATTGGCATTTTTAGCTGCAATTTCATTTAAAATATTAGATAATGCACCTGGCTCATCTACAAGCTTCATTGATAAAATAATTCTTTTACCAACCTTCATAGATGGTCTGTTTACATAATCCTTATACTTATAATATGTAGATCTAGATAATCCAACCTTTTTACAAGCATCAGATACATTAGCACCACAATTAATAGTTTCTTTTATTTGGATTACCTTTTCAAAATAATCAGGTAATACCTTTTTATGTATTACATAATAATCATCGTTCATACTAAACCTCCCAAATTTGTAAGCCATTACCAACCTTTAATGACTTAACCTCATAGCCTATATGCTTAATCTTATTAATAATATCCTCATTATATGAAACAATTAGCATTGTAGATCCACTACCACTTATAGCAAATGCACAATTATTATCATTACATATACTTTTAAGCTGATCATATCCCTTTATAAGCTTAGCACGATAAGGCTCATGTAGCTTATCATCAAATAAATCGATTAATAATTCTAAATTACCTTCCTCTAATGCTTTAGGTAAATTTACGATTCTAGACATATTATGAACAATATCACTATATGATAGCTCACTAGGTAAAACACTTCTTGCATGATGAGTTGATAGCTCAAATGGTGGAATTACTACAATGAATTTTAACTTATCACTAACCTTATACAAATTAGGATAATTTTTATTATTCTTTTTATAGCTAGCAACTAATCCACCATAAATAGCTGGAGCTACATTATCAGGATGTCCCTCTAGCTCAACACAAATATCAAATAGCTCATCTTTAGTTAAAGGATTATTCATCATATGGTTTGCGGCAAAGATTCCGGCAATAATAAGTGATGAGCTACTACCTAATCCTCTTGATACAGGTATTTCACCACTGAAGCCTATTTCTACAGGAATAACAGGCTTGTTAAGCTTATCAAATAGATATTTATATGAAGAATAAACTAAATTATTTTCATTACAATATTCCTCTTCAAAGCCCTTGAATGAAAGCTTATCCTTCTTTTCAAACGTAAATGTATTTTCTAATCCTAAGGCTAAGCCTAAAACATCAAATCCTACACATACATTTGCTGATGTTGCTTCTACTTTGATGAAAAGCATTTTATCACTTCCTCAACATATTCCTTTGCATCCTTAATATCTACAATTGTTCTATCAACTGCTGGATAATTTAACACCTTAGGAATTTCAATATTAAATGTTTCAGATAATACATTAATAGCCTTTAATGCATCAGGCTCATTAATATTAAATGCTTCTAATACAGCCTGAGGGAACTTATAAGGAGATGCAGTTGACACAACTACTGTCTTACTATTATCATTTGTTTCCTTTACATATTCCTTATATGCACTATATGCAACAGCTGTATGCGGATCAATTAAATAATTATAATTATCATAAACCTCTTTAATAACCTTTAATGTATTCTCCTCATCACAGCTATAAGCATAGAAGAAATCAAATGGATTATTAAAGTCATATTCACCATTATTTTTTAAGCTTTCCATTAATTCCTTAGTTTTAGCCTCATCCTCATTTGTACCATAATATACATATCTTTCTAGATTAGATGAAATTAATATATCCATTGATGGAGAGTTAGTTTTAAAGAAAGGTCTCTTCTTATCATATTTACCATTTAAGAAGAAATCTGTTAATACATTATTCTTATTAGATGCACAAATTAAGTTTTGAATTGGTAATCCCATATTTTTAGCATAGAAGCCTGCAAAAATATTACCAAAGTTACCTGTTGGAACATCAAAATTAATTTTTTCGCCATCCTTGATTTTATTATTCTTTAATAAATTAAGATAGCTATAGAAATAATAAACAACCTGTGGTGCTAATCTAGCAATATTAATAGAATTAGCACTAGATAGGCTTAAATCCTTATGCTCATTAAAGAAGTCCTTAACGAAGCTTTGGCAATCATCAAAATTACCTAAAATAGCTAATACCTTAGCATTATCTCCCTTGAAGCTGCACATTTGCGCCTCTTGTACTGGTGATACACCACCATGAGGGTATAATACCACAATTGAAACACCATCAATACTCTTAAAGCCATTTAAAGCAGCACCACCTGTATCACCAGATGTTGCAGTTAAAATAGTAATATTCTTTTCATAGCCTAGCTTTTGCTTAGAAAGCTTCATTAATCTTGGTAATACTACTAATGCTAAATCCTTAAATGCTAAAGTAGGACCATGAAATAATTCTAGGAAATATGAATTATCACATTCCTTTAATTCTACTACTTCCTTTATATCAAAGCTTGAATAAGCCTCATCAATTTCTCTTTTTATCTCTTCAAATGTAAACTCATTAAAAAATGAATTTAAAATTTTAGCTGCCATTGTTTGATAATCATCATTTAATAAATCATGATAGTCAAGCTTAGGTAGCTTATCAATCACATATAAACCACCATCATCTGCTAAGCCATTTAATATAGCCTGTGGTGATGATACTAATTTTTTACCTCTTGTGCTGTGAAACATAATAATCCCTCTTCCAAAAAACAAATTTTCTCTTATTATATAATGTTTTCTATTTTTATACAAGTGTTTTTTCAAGAAAAACATAAAAATCGAAATTGGTAGAAATTTATTATACCTATTAATTAATTATTTAATTAATAAGAAGCTTTCATACTCAGACATCATATTATTCTTTAAAAATTCAGATAAGGGTATCTCTTCACCATAAAATTCTAATAAATCATTTTCAAAAACATTATTATCAACCAATACAAATGTATGATTCATACATACAAGACCAACTGTTTTATATTTCCTTCCATTTAACGCAACATATCCCTTAAAGCCTCTTCTAATGCCATTACAATATCCAACATCTAACACTGCAATTCTAGCATCATTTTTAACCTTAAATTTACCTTCATAGCCTACCTCTTCATTTTTATACACATTTTTGATTAAAACAACCCTGCCATAAAATCTTGTTGCAGCTCTATATGCCATTGCGCCTATTCTAAGCCTTTTATCAGTATCACCAAATATTAAACTACCACCATATGAAACAGGCTTATTATATTTAGCACATTCCGTATTTATTATTTCTATAATATTCAAATTATTAGCTGTTTTTTTATAAAAATGAGCTATAACACTATCTATATAATTATTATCTAATATCGTATAATCTATATTTTTAAAGCCAAATCTATTCATACCTGTATCTATTTCAACTACAAATGGTATTTTATTTTTAGTATAAATATCCATTTCATACTTACTACTAGCTACTGGTAATACATTATATTTTTTTATATCAGATATATTTCTAACATTTGAACCAAATAATATTATTTTATTTAAATATTTTAATTTTCTACATTCTATTGCCTCATTAATATCATTAACTGCAATTTGATTTATGCTTAGCTTATTAATAATATTTATAATATTTTCCAATCCAAACCCATAAGCATCATTTTTCACAACAAGGCATATTTCATTAGTAGATAATATATTTTTTATATTCTTTTCTATAATTGTATAGTCAATTATTTTCAAATTACTCACCGATTAATATTATGTAAATAAAAATATAATTATACTTTTAATTTATTCTGCATATACTAATAGTGGTGATAGCTTTGGATGATTTATTAATTTTTATTTTAGTACTTTTTATTTTACTATATGCAATTTATAAACTTCCTAGCAAAAAAATGGTAGCTTAGCTACCATTTATTTTCTTATACGCTTCTATAAAATATTTTTCTTCTAACTTATTATTTTGAACAAGGCTTAATCCTTTATTAATAACCTCTGAGGCATTACAATATCCTTTTTTTAGCATATCCATTATACATTTAGTATAGGTTAAGCCATAATCAGATAGGCCTGATTCTATAAAATCATTATATGTCTGATTAATATCATATGATATATATCGATGTTCATATTTATATGTTTCTGTATCTACTATTAGATATACACCACTAAAGCTATTATCAAAATGTCCTAATGGCCCAGTATTTATGAATATTTTGTCATTATGCTTTAGTGAAAAAGCTTTATGAGAATGACCACATATTATCATTTTATAATTCATTCTATCAATATATTCCTTAGTATTAGGTGAATCCTCAAAAAATAGCTCTCTTGTTGATATATCACTTGAATGAGCTATAAATATATCATTAATAGAATGGGAATATGGAAGGCTACTTAATAATTCCTTATATTCATCACTTAGATTATTATAGGTATATATTAAGGATGCGTTTAATGAGGATATATTATTAAAATTTATATTTTCTAAATATTCCTCTCTATTGCCCTTTAATAAAATTAAATTGTAATCATTATTTAGCTTTAATATTTCATCTATTGTTTTATTTGGATATGGGAAATCAGTTACTAAATCACCATTAATGATAATAGTATCTATATTTTGTTTTTTTATATCAGTAATAGCTGCCTTTAAGGCATAATAATTTGAATGTATATCTGAAATAATCGCAACTCTCATATAAAGTAAAAAGAGTCAAAATTGACTCTTTTATAATACTCCTAATTCCTTTAAATCTACAAATAGGTATTGAGCTAAAGCTTCAAAAACAATATAGCCTTCGTTATTTTCACGTCCAAATAACTCTAGCTCATCATCTAAAGAGCCATCATATGTACCAAATTCTAGATTACCATCTACATACAAGCAACAAACAAGAGTAATAGAGTTAACATCATTTAAAGTATCCATGTCAGGAATATTTAATTTCTCTCTTACCTCTTCTCTACCACTCATACTATTATAATCTGTTATATTAATATAGTATACTGTTCCATCAAAGCCTAAATATTCAGCTTGATCCTGCATCTTTTGAATACCATCTGCAGCCATACCAGCATATTGGCTATCACTTGTTCCATAGAATAAGATGAATGTTTCACCATTATTAATCTTTTCATTAGCCTTATCTAATGAAATTACCTCGAAAATATGATCATCAGGTAATTCAACATTATGATTTGCCCAATCCTCTTCAAAATTATATCCTTCATCATCACCGCCACAGCTAACTAATGTAAGCATAGATACTAATACTATGGCTAATGCTGATACTATTTTACCAAATTTAGACATTAGAAAAACCTCCAAATAAAAAATACAATTAATTATATAACAAAGTATCTATTTTTTCAAGCATTATTCTTCTTTAGGAAGTAAATATTCTCCTCTATAATTAGAAAAGCCCTCATTAGGATATTTATCATATTCAATTGGCTTTGAATATTCATTTGCCTTGTATATCCACATATTATTTAAATCCCAGCAAATGATTTCATCAATTCCATCATTATCTATATCAAATGCCTCACAGCATAATGTAGGATGACCATCATTTGGAAATAAAACAACCTTATCAAGCTCATAATCAATTAAGCCACCATCCAAGCCACTATGTAGCAATGCAAGAATATGCTTTCCATCATAATTTACAGGAGTAATTATATTGCCATTAGAACGCTGTTCCATCTCATGTAATAAATTACCATCATAATCATACATACAAATAATACCATCACTACCCCAGAAGGCAGTTGCGCAAATTTGTAGTCCCTCAATATTATTATCATATTTAGCAACGCTTATTCTTTGAGCATGACCTATTTCATTATGCTTATATATTGTTCCATCTAAATTAACAATATTCATACCCTCATTTCCAGAGGCTAAGATTAATCTTTTAGGATGATCCTTATGCAGTCTTGCATAAATTATTTCATCTGTATGATCTGAATTCATTGGTAAAGAAAAGATCATTTTACCATCATGATCAATTAAATCATAACCAACAAGCATTTCATCCTTGCCATCTCCATCAAAGTCAAAAATATATGGAAAATGGCCTGTGTTTTTATGATTATATCGCCACATTAGCTCCATATTTTCATCATAAGCCCATACGTTACGATATCTATCCTTAATTATAAAATTACCCTTATAGCCTAAGCCCTTAAAATCAGCAACCCTTATCGCATCAACATTTAATCTATAAAATGGATGATATGCCATCAATGGGTCATCCTTTACAACAGGTGTAGGCATTTTTTTAATTATACTTCCAGTTAATAAATCAGCTATAACAACCTCAAAATCCATTGAGTATATTACCTCTAATTTACCATCATTATTAACATCAGCGATTTGAAATGGTAAGTCACATGATATTAATGTATTATCAATAGAATTATTTGCTTCTCCTAAACACCATAAAACATTACCATCAATGTCAAAGGCTGTTAAGCACGATAGTCTTGCGAAGGAATCTCTAATCATTCTCTTTTGATGCTGTGCTAATAGAAAAATTGTTTTTCCTTCTACATTAGCAATTCTTAATTGTCTACCACTACCAAAGCTCTTTAAATCAATTTTTTTAATACATTCTAGCTTTGGATATTTAGCTCTTTTAGACTCTAATAATTCATTATTAGCTTTAATTCTATCATTATGCTTTTCATATTCTGATTCATCCATATAAAGCTTAATATCACTATAGCGGCATGCGCTTTTAGATACTAAAGCTACTCTACTTCCATATTTAAAATCAAGATTTCCATTTAATACATTTTTATCATCTAATAAAACATTTACTATATTATCATGTAATATAATTTTAATATTGTAGGTTTTTAAATCATCTAAAGCAAAATCATATGAGTCAACAATATCAAAATTCTCCTCATGTCTTTTATATAGACTAATATTATTTTCACGTAAGCCTACAGCATAATAATTCCTAGATGTAATATATGAAAAGGCCATACCACAAAAGTGATTTAATTCAAATAATCTTATATTAAACTCTAAAGTAAAATCAGCATATATTTTCTGATTATGAACTAAACAGCAATATACATTCTCAAATGCACCTTTAGTATTATCACCACGGTTTTGTTCCATATATCTTTTATTACCATCAGATGTTACAAGCCAGCTTCCATCTAAGCTTCTCCATTGATGAAGGGGAATTGGATCATACCAATTACCATAATTTCCATTTTGTATAATATGATGGTATTCACCTAATGCAGAGTGTGCCTTATCATATGGAAATTCATTTAAATCAAGATCCTTAAAATCCTCATTAATTATTAATTTCATCAAAACACCTCCATTAAATCTACAATACTATCATATATTAAAACATTTGCCTTGGTTAATACCTCTACAGATTGATGTCCACATTTAACTAAAGCACAATTAACACCCATAGCCTCTGCAACCTCATAATCATGTAATGTATCACCTATGAATAATATCTCATCCTTTGAAATATTATTTCTTTTAATAAAATCTATTCCTATATCAAGCTTGCTAGCAGCATTAATATCAGTAATACCTAATATCTCATCAAAATATTTATCAATACCATATGATTTACATTGCTGTAACAAATTATTTTTCTCACTAGCTGATAAAATATAAAGCTTTATATTTTTATTTTTCAAATATTGTAACGCTTCATAAACCCCATCATACAAACCACATTCTAAGCTTTGTGGTTGATATTTTTCAATAAACTTAATAGCTAATGATTCATATGATTCTATATTAAAATCTATTCCAGCGGCAATATAATAATCTCTTATTGGAAATGTAAAAATATTACGATATTTATTTAAGTCAACAGTAGCCTTACCTTGGCTTTTTAATAAATCATTTAATAAATTTAAACATAAATCAACATCATTAATTAATGTTCCATTAAAATCAAATATAATATGCTTTATCATATTATCACCTCAAAAAAAAGCTTATGAATAGAGTCATTCATAAGCATTATACATTAAATTTAAACAAATAGATAGGCAAAAATTGCAATATAGTGCAATATTGAACCACCTAGCACGAAAAAATGCCATACAAAATGTGCATATTTAAATCTAGCACCATAAAATACTATACCCAAAGAATAGGTTAAGCCTCCTGCTAAAATTAACCAGAAAAATCCTATCGAGAATCTATACATATCAGGAATAAACATAATACCACACCAGCCTAATATTAGACATAAAATAACCTGTGGAATAGTATTCTTTTGTTTAGATAAAACCCTCAGCAATATAGCACTTACAACAACTACCCATTGAATTATCAAGAAAATAATTCCTTTACTTCCACCAATAAGCATTATCAATATTGGAGCATAAGTACCTGCAATTTGTACAAAGATAGCACTATGGTCAAATATTCTAAATAATCTTTTAACCTTAGTATCTCTTTTAAAAGCATGATATAAGCAGCTAGATGTATAAACAAACAACATACTTATACTGTAAATCAGACCTGCAATAACCTCAAGTGCACCTTCTGCAAATATAGATAATAAAACAATAGCTACTATCGCAAAAATAGCACCACAACCATGAGTAACAGCGTTACCTATTTCCTCACCTAATGATTGATACCTCTTCTTTTTTACCGCAATACTTTTCTCTTCCATAAATATCACCATTTAAAGTATAACACTTTTAAATGTGTTTTTCAATACTAGATGACATTCTTTTTGTAATTATTCGTAAAGATTTAGCGTGCTCCATAACTCATTTTTTATATCCTCAATTAGCCAGTCTGGAGATATAACCTTACATTTAGAGCCGAATGATAAAATAAAGGACATAATCATATTCTTATTTTGCATTTCACATTCAAAGCGAATATGATTATCATCAATAATATCTATTTTTTGGTTTTTACCATAAACTCTTTCCTTCATTACTGTATTTAAGCCCTCTAGCTCTAACACTACTTTATAATAATCACCATTTTGCTTCATTCCGAATGAATCTAGGTAGTCTGATTCATTATATGTTTTTAAAATAGAAAAATGATATTTTGTCTTTAAAATACTATCAATTCTATTTAATTTAAAATAACCAAACTCATTTACTGTTTCATTCCATGCTAAAACAAACCATGACCCATTATATACAAAAAGCTTATAAGGATGAATTGTATGAATTCTAAGTGTATTATTAGAAGATTCATAGTGAATTTCACACTTAATTTGTGATGAAATAGCTTCACTTAATATTAAATATCTTTCCTGAAGCTTATTTTTATCCATTGCTAGCGGGAATCTTTCAAGCATAGCAAGTGGAGTTATATCATTGCTTGATTGAATAGAAGCCATTAGCTTTCCAACACTTTCCTCAAATAGCTTAGCATCTAAAAAATCCGGAGATTGATTTAAAAAATTCACACCATTATAAATAACATTTTTTTCTACATCATTTAATTTTACAGATGGTAATATATCTCTTTTATCTAGCTTATAGCCTCCATATACACCCTTTGTAGAAATAATAGTATATCCAGCTGTTTCTATTTCCTTAATATATTCTCTTACATTTCTTTTATTAATCTCTAAAATATCTGCAAGCTCAGCACTTGAAACTACATCTCTACAGCTTAATATTTGAATAATTTTTATACACGCAGCCGCTCTATTCATAACAACACCCCAACAATCGAAAAATACGTTTTAATTATAACATTATAATTAAATTATTTCAATTGAAATTGACATAATTAATGTCTAATTGTAACTATAAATAAAGCAAGAAAAAAAGAGCCTTAAGGCTCCTTCTTCTTATAATTCTTTATATTTATTTTTAATTATTTCAACCATTGCGTCATGAAGATCATCTCTTGATAAGGCAAAATCTACTGTTGCCTCTAAAAAACCCTTCTTAGAACCAATATCATATCTTCTTCCATCAATAGCTAATGAATAAACATCCTGTTCAGACATTAATCTTAAGATTGAATCTGTAAGTTGAATTTCTCCACCAGCACCTCTTGTTTGAGTTTCTAAATAATTAAATATTTCATTTGTTAATATATATCTACCACCAATTGCTAAATTAGATGGAGCATCCTCAATTTTTGGTTTTTCAACAACACTTTTAAGTTTTATTAACGAAGCCTTATCAGTACTATCTAAAGGCTCACAAATACCATATTTACAAACATCTGTCATAGGAACCTCTAGTGTGCCTAAAATTGAGCATCCAGTTTGTTCGTACGCCTCAATTATTTGTAATGTCGCAGGCTTTTCTCTACCAACATATACATCATCACCTAATAATAAGGCGAATGGCTCACCTGATGCAAACTCTTTAGCACAAAGAACTGCATGACCAAGGCCTAATTGCTTGTGCTGATAAGTAAATTCTACCTTAATTTTATTTGGTAATTCTCTTATAATCTCAAGCTCAAGCTGCTTATTCTTTTCCTCTAAAAATCTTTCTAATGCAATGCTATTTCCGAAATGTGTTTTAACACATTCCTTACCCTCATTTATAATTATAAGGAATTCATCAATACCACTTTCCATAGCCTCTCTAACAATATATTCTATTGTTGGAATATCTACTATAGGTAGCATTTCCTTTGGCATTGCCTTAGTAAATGGTAAGAATCTCGTACCAAATCCAGCAGCTGGAATAACTGCCTTTTTAATTTTCTTCATAAAATCACCTCTTCGGTTAGTTATTATTTCCCTCTACGAATTCTGCATCAATAACATTTTCACTAGCTTTATTAGCCTCTAATACCTCTTTTGCAGTAACAGGCTTATCAGAAATTTGATTTGCAGTTTCCTTTTTAGTTAATGGATTACTAGAGACCATTTTTACATTAGAAGTCTTTGCCTTAGTTCTAGTTTCAACAGCTTCTTTATTAACAGTATATTTATTATTACCCTTTTTACCTTCTCTAAGAACAAGTCTTTTAATAAATTTAAAATGGAAAATTAAGAAATATAAAATACCAGCTGCTAACACGAATAACGCAACAATACCTGCAGCATCCCAAATTAAGTCAGATGGTTGTAATTTATCATTTGAATATCTAAATGTAAAATTAGTTTTATCATTTCCATATAGGAATGATTCTTCAAAACCAGCAACTCTTAATTTATATGTATTATTTTCATTTGTAATCTCATATAAAACATTATCACATAAAGCCTTAACGCTGCTTTCAGCTTCTGAAACAATTAAAGCCTCAGAGCCATTAATTGTTAATGAATCACCTGAAAAATCAATTGTATAAGTACTATATATTTCAGTTTGAGTAGTATTATTCGCAACATATTCAAAACTATGCTCACCATATAATGTATTATTTGAATTTGTTAATTCAACATCAAAGCCATTATAGTAAACTTCTAATGCCTTTTCTAATTTAGTTTTTTCAGCACCTGTTGAAGCATATATAGTATTATATATATCTAATAAAGGTTGAGCTCTCTCATAAAGCTCTTGATTATTAAAACTTAAATCTACATCATATGATGCTACAATATTATTATCTCCATCATTACCAATTACACTAATTTTAGAAATTGGCTCATTATTTAGCTCAGTAGCTATACAGTCATAGATAGTTTCAGTTAAGGTAACTCCTATAAAGCCCCATGCATCATATCTTTCAAAAGCATTTCTTTCAGAATTAATAACAGCTTCCTTTAATGATATAGGATTCTTAACATAACTATTACTATTTGTATTACTATCTATTACAAATAGATAATCAAAATACTTACCACTGCTTGTTTCAAATCTTAATGCTGATTTATTAACCTCAACATAATTCTTTTCGCTTATTGCTTCATTTGTTATTTTGTTTATATAATTATATGCGTTAGTATTATAACCAGCAAGATAAACTAAAAATGCCAATATAATCGCGAAACTTACATATAAAACCTTAAGTATA
>JAFTQR010000009.1 GCA_017462645.1 Acholeplasmatales bacterium
AAGCATTAAAGGAATACTTTAACGAAGGATTAATTATCTTCCCAACACATACATGGGATACAATGAAAATAGATGATATGGTATTTGATGCTAAAACCTCTAATTCATGTGTAGGCGCATTAACTAATATTGCTAGATTATCAGATGGCTTTGTAAGAAGCCTACATCCAACTCATTCTGTATGTGCTTATGGAAAAAAGGCTTTAGAATATGTTAGCCTTGATGATAATGCTACTACTCCTGTTGGTCCTAACAATTGTTTTGGGGCTTTAAAGGATATGAATGCTAAAATATTATTCTTAGGTGCTCCATTATCTAAAAATACCTTTATACATAGTATTGAGGAGGAATATGATGTAGCTGATAGATTTACAGATCATATCTATCATTTTACATCTAAGAATAATGATAAAACTATAGAGTATTATATGCCTAAGCATTATTCTACTCTATCAGCTCATATTAGTGAGCATTATGAAAAGCTATTGCCATTATTTTTAAATAAGGGAATAGCTAAATCATTTACCTTTGGTAATGCAGAAAGCTATTTAGTAGACGCAAAAAAATCACATACCTTAGTATGTGAAATATTAGATAATGATATCCACGCATTTGATGATTTTAGAGAAATTCATATTTAATAAATAATGCCAGCAGCTGCTGGCATTATTTTTTTAATCTTTACGTGTATAATTTGTAACATCAATTGGATCCAGCTTTACATTCTTAAAGCTAATTGTAAACTTTACAGTTTCGCTAGTAGTTTGACCATCAAATGTTGCTTCTACATCCATTAAGTAAACAACTAAATCATCATAAAATTGAATTTGAATTTTACCACTAACAAGCTCATCATCTGCTGTAACAGTAAATACATTATTATTAGCATAATATTTATAGCCAGAATAATACTCATCAGAAATTATTGTTCCAAAATTTGCATTTTCTAAATAACTATCATATTCAGCTTTTGGATTAAAAGTAGCGTAAAAATCATCATAATATGTTTTTTCTATCTCGTCAATATATCTAACATAATCAGAAATTTGACATTCATAGGTAACAGTTTTTTCTACTGTTTTATCTAAAGAAGCTGTATATTCATAATCAGATGATTCTTTATATATTTTGGAATCAGAATCATATTCAATAACAAGTAAGCTATTTGAATAGATTTTTTCTCCTCTATCTCCTAATACACTTTCACAATTTCCATCTATTGTGATCGTAAAATCTCCTTCATGCTCATACATAGCAGCTGAAGCATCGGCATATAAGGCAATAATTTCCTCTTGTGTTACCTCGTTACCAATATTTTTAAATCCATTTTCTTCTTTCTTATTATCATTACATGATGCTAATGATAATACACATGCTAATGTAGTTATTGATAATGTTAATTTTTTATATAATTTCATAATTTTGCTCTCTATTCTATATAAGTATAATCATTCAAATTTACATAAGATAATTTTACATTTCTAAATTCTAGTTTTAAAGAACTAGATGAATGAATAAAATAACTATCATTCGATTTTGAATCAGTTAATAACAATATTGAATTCTTATTAAATTGAAGCTGGATAGTTGTTTCCTTAGTTTCATCTTCATTATTATAATATTCTTCTATTGTTAGAGTATCATTATTAATATAATATTTATAATCAAAATATTCTAAATCATATGTTGAATCAGCAATCATAATTCTTCTAAAAGCCATATATGCTAAACCAGTAAGATTTGCCTCAATCTCTGCAAATGAACTATAATCAGATATCTCATATTCTTTTTCCATAGGATTTATTTTAAGAATACCTAATTCATTTTCCTGATAAATTTCAGACATATTATTTTCAGAGGAATCAGCATTTTTACCATAATTATATTTAGTATAACTAGAATAATTAATAATATGATTATCACAATCATATTTATAAGTGTTTTTAGTTATTATTTTAGATATATTATTACTACTGCTATAAGCATAATCATTATCGCTTTCCATTGTCATAATAAAATCTTTATTACTTAAATCTCTATTATTTGATAATTCATTAAAGGCTTCTACCATTTCTTCTTTACTTACCTCTTTACCCTTTGCTTTAAATTTTATAGAATCATTATCATTACATGATGCTAATGATAATACACAAATTAAAGTAAATATAAAGGTAAAAAATCCTTTTAATTTCCTCATATTTTTTCCTCCCAACTGATTATTATTTTACTACAATCTATAATAATGTCAAAAAAATAAAAAGCCAGTAAAACTGGCTAATTTTATTTATCTTCCATTTCAGAGTATAAAACATATAACTTAGCAAGAGTCATAAACACAATTTTTTCTTCTCTTGTCCAAACTCTTTCTCTTAATAAATCTACTCTTAAATATGCATATTTTTTAGTTTTAGTAGTACATTTAACAATAACACTTGCGTTTATATCTTGTTCAACAAAATAATTTTGTAATCTTTGAGATGCAGCCTCTAGATGCATTCTATTATTTAACGCAACTAATGTATTTTCATTAAGTCCAATTTCATCAAATAATTCAACTGGGATTAATTTTGGAACAGGGTTACTACCTTGCTTATAGTTTATATGATAGAATCTTTCAGAATCTGATATTGTAATATAGTCTAAGGTATAATAATGAGCTATAAATTCTAGCATATCATTAAATCTTAAATTAAATTTCTTTTTAGGATTACTTAATTCAGTAAAGATATAATCAATAAGCTGTTCAGTTTCAAATATCTTATTAGAAGGCTTAATTTTTACATTAGCATG
Source organism: Acholeplasmatales bacterium (assembly GCA_017462645.1). Lineage (GTDB taxonomy): Bacteria > Bacillota_I > Bacilli_A > Acholeplasmatales > Anaeroplasmataceae > Anaeroplasma. The sequence continues at coordinate 2,791 of JAFTQR010000009.1, forward strand.
TAATGCCTCATTATAAATAACGAAGCAGTTTCTACCTTTATTTTTTCCTCTATATAAGGCTCTATCAGCATTTTCAAATAAGAGATCATAATCATCTGCATCAATTGGGAATCTTGTTACACCTACAGTAATAGTAAAGTTATTATCAATTACATTCTCCCATTGTGGCATAGTCATACCACTGATAGTTAAGCAAAGCTTATTATTGATCTTCCATACACTATCATAGTCAACAATATCCTCGATAACAAAGATGAATTCATCTCCACCAAATCTACCTATAACACCATAATCATTTAATTCATCAGATAATTTTTGGGAAATAGTTTGTAAAACCATATCACCAATCTGATGACCCTTAGAGTCATTAATTTCCTTAAAATTATCTAAGTCACATATACAAACTGTAAATGTAGCATTATCATCAATTAAATGCTTAATATAGCCAATAATAATTTCCTTATTAAAAACCTTAGTTAATGGATCATAAGCATATTCCATATTAATATTTTGAAAATACGGTATTTTTGATACATCCTTCATAAATAAACCTCACATAAACACATTAAAAATAATAACATTATTTTTTTATATTGTCAATTTTTAGAAAAAAGGAAAAAGGATGCATGCATCCTTATTTTGTTACTCTTTTACCATTAAAGCTTACACTTAAAGATTTAGGACCAGAGTATGCTGAAATAATACTTCCCATTTCATTAATAATAATAGATTTAATGTTAGGATTTTTCTTTAATTCAGCCTCTATCTTCATAGCATCATCTATATTTCCCATATGAGAAATATTAACTACCTCTATTTCATTATCCTCTTCAATATTATTAATAACAGATAATATTAATTCCTTAATAGCCTTCTTACGTCCACTAACCTTTTTATAGGTTAATAGATTTCCATCCTTATTAGTCATTACCATATGCTTTTTATTAAAAAGCTTAGCAAATGAATGCTTTAAAGCATTCATACGTCCAGGCTTTTTAATGTAATCTAATGAATCAATAAAATAATATGTTTGATATTTTAATCTATTCATATTAAGCTTAGCTACAACCATATCTATTTCTAAGCCCTCATTAGCCATCTTAGCACTATCTATAGCCATTAAGCCCAATGAATCACCTATTCTTAATGAATCATAACAAGCTATTCTTCTACCTGGATATCTTTTAATTATTTCATTAGCAACAATTATAGCAGTATTTAATACGCCAGATATTTTAGATGAGCAGCCAATATATAAAATATCTAGACCTTGGTCTAAATATTTAGTAAAAAGCTTTTCGTAGTCCTCCTCATTATTAAGACCAACTATTGATTTTTTTCCCTTATTTAATAAATCATAATATTGCTTAGAGGATAAATTACTCCAATCAAGGCAAGCATCATAATCCTTACCTCCAATAGTATAATTCATCTTAACATAATCAACATCTAATTCATCTCTAATATCCTTATTTATATTAGATGCTGAATCTACAATAACCTGAAATGTTTTCATCGTATCACTCTTTTCATAGTTCTATTTATTAAATTATATATTAAATATAATTTTATTTCTACTATTTCTTAACTGAATAACCAAATTTACCTATATTTTCACCCATTTTAAAATATTGTCCATGTGAATAAGCTACTAGCTCGCTATCATTTAAATGGAATTTACCCTTTTCATCCATATATTTGTTTTCAATAGTAACACCTACTATCTCAGCAATAAACATATGATGAGAGCCTAATTCTAAAATATCCTTAACCTTACATTCAATATTAACAGGACTTTCCTTAATAGATGGACATGAAACATTTTTACTATCAATAGCTGTTAAATTCATTTCCTTAAATTTATCTATATTCTTACCTGATTTAACACCACAATAATCAGCAGCATATGCTAATTCCTTTGTCGTTAAATTAATAACAAATTCTTTTGTTTCCTTTATAATATCATAAGAATATCTTTCAGGTCTTATTGATACATAGGCCATTGGTGGATTAGTACAAATTGTTCCAGTCCAAGCTACTGTAATAATATTTGGTTTTTCATTTTTTCTTTGGCATGATACCATCACAGCAGGTACTGGATAGATCATATTGCCAGGTTTCCAATATTCCTTCATAAAAATTACCTCATCTAATTTTACCATAAAAATAAATAGGAATCGACTGATTCCTATAAATTTAATTCTTTAATTATGACATTTTTAGTTAAAATGTCTATATAATTTATGGTGAATGATTCATCATAATTATTAATTCTAGATTCAACACAAATAAACCTATCATAAATACCTACTATTTTTGATTTAGCTTCTTTAATTCTATTTCTTCCATTTCTTAAAGAAACATGAATAAAAGCTGATTCTCTTGCATGCTCAATCAGCATATTTTTCAACTCACCAAATCGTTCATATCCTATAATTTTACCTTCCATTGTATCCTCCTAAAAATAAAAAATGGCATAACAACAGCATTTTTCTATACTATTATTATACCATTTTAATTTTTTTGATGTAAGTTTTTTTTTATTTTAAAGTGTTACGATTTAGCCTATGACTACCACAATCATGGCTACTACAATCATGATCATCACCATGGTGATTACACTTAAAATTAGGATTAAACTTTAAAGTATTATTTAATAATGCTAATACTGCGGCATCGGCATTACCAGTAACCCCACCATATATTTTTATGCCATATTCAGTTAATGCATTTATAGCACCAGCACCTATACCACCACATATTAATACTTGAACGTTATTATTATGTAATAGCTTTGAAAGATAGCCATGACCATTTCCATTAGTGATTATTAATTCGCTATTAATAATTTTATCATCTAATGTTTCATAAAGCATAAACGCCTCTGAATGACCAAAATGCTGAAACACATTACCATCACTAACAGTAACTGCAATTTTCATTATTAATAATTTTCCTTTTTAATTTCAAAATAAGCTTGTGGATGGTTACAAACAGGACATACCTTAGGTGCAGCTACACCAACTACTACATGACCACAGTTTCTACATTCCCACATAACGATTCCAGCCTTTTCAAACACTTGCTTTGATTCAACATTATTTAGTAAAGCACGATATCTTTCCTCATGCATCTTTTCAATAGCAGCAACACCTCTAAATTGTGCAGCAAGCTCAGGGAAGCCCTCTTCCTCTGCCTCACGAGCCATTCTATCATACATATCTGTCCATTCAGCATTTTCACCTTGAGCAGCATGTAATAAATTTTCCTCAGTAGTTCCTAACTCACCTAAATGCTTAAACCAAAGCTTAGCATGCTCCTTTTCATTTTCAGCTGTTGCTAAAAATAAAGCAGCAATTTGCTCATAGCCTGCCTTCTTAGCTACGCTAGCAAAATAAGTGTATTTATTTCTAGCTTGAGATTCACCAGCAAATGCCTCCCATAAATTTTTTTCTGTTTTTGTACCAGCATATTTATTATTTGCCATAATATTATTCCTCCTATAATCGACATTATCTAATTATATTATATCATAAAAAAAGGAATTGGTACATCCAATTCCTATAATTTCACATCTTCTCTCATTACAGCTACATAATCCTTATGAAGAGCCTCATTTAATATAGTAATTTGCTTAATATTTTCCTCTAAATCAAACTTTTCAGCTAATTCAGTCATTTCATTAGCAAATACACTCTTTTTATCAAAAGGATATTTATCCTTTCTATTCTTAATATCATTAGCAATAGTAAGCTTAATTTTATGATAATAAGCATTAGCTTTATTATATTCAGCTTCAGAAATATTAACCTTTTGTGATTCAGGTAATCTCCCAATTAATGAATTAAGAGCAATGTAATTACTAGTTTTAAAATAATCTCTAGCTTGCTTATAAATTAAATTATCAGCCTCAGTAGCATTCATTTTAATACCAGGATGATAATTCTTAATATAATTCTCATATAATTGAACCATATTATAATATTGTTCTTCTGTCATTTCATTAATTCTATTAAAAACCTCAAAGCCTAGATTACGTTTATTTTGCATATTTTTTAATTCATTTTGAGTTTGAACCTTAAATGCTAAAATATATGCATTAATTTCAACAGTACTTTTACCACCAGATACCATTAATAAAACTGACTGCATAAGCTCATTTTCCTTAGATAAAATAAAACCCTTATCTAATTGCTCAGCATATTGCATGCTGTATTGTAAATCAAGCATAAATGAAACCTTATCAAAATGGTCATATTGTATAATTAAATCTGCTGTCTCAGATTGTAGCTCCTTAAATTCTAAACTATTCATAATAAAACCTCCAACGCATACTTTATAATTTTACCATATTTAACATAAAATTCAAACATTATATTAAACTTTGGAACATTACATAAGCTAATCCATAATATATTAATAATGCTGTAACATCATTTATTGTTGTAATAAATGGTCCTGATGCAACTGCAGGATCTATTTTTATTTTCATAAAAACAATAGGAATAATAGTACCAACAAAGCCACTAACAGTCATCGCAGATAATAATGCTGTACCTACAATTAAAGCCGCTCTTATTGAATATTCATAATTAAATACTCCACCATCTATAACACTCTTCTTTGTAATAATTAAGAAAATAAATACAAAGATTGTTGCTAATAATGATAAAACAAAGCCATTTAGGAACGCTATTCTTAATTCCTTAAATACTGTTTTACCAATTATCTTATTTTTTTCATCTAAATCTGATAATGATCTAATCGTTACTGCAAGTGCTTGTGTACCTGTATTACCAGCCATCGCTAATACTGATGTTTGGAAGAAAATAATAACAGGTAATGCTGCAACTATTCTATCAAATCCAGTCATACAAAATGCTTGAACAAGTCCAAGTATTAATAAAACAATTAACCAAGGTAATCTTTTCTTAACTGATGCCAAAATAGATTCCTCTAAATTTTCCTCCTCAGTTAAACCGGCAAGCTTAGCATAGTCATCGCTCATTTCCTCTTCAACTACCTCAATTACATCATCAGATGTAATAACACCAATTAAATGATCATCACTATCTAAAATAGGATATGAATCTAATGCATAATCCATTAAGCTATTTAAGCAATCCTCAACTAATGAGGTTGCATAAAAGACTGGATAATTTAATTTAATTATTTTCTCAAGCTCATCAGTTTGTCTTGCAATAATTAAATCTCTAAGCTCAATAACACCATAAAACTTATCATTATCATCAACCACATAAATATGAGATAAATTATCATTATCAGAAGCTTCCTTAATAACCTTCTTCATTGCAGACTTAACGGTATCAGTATTAGTTATAGAAATATAATTGTTAGTCATTCTACTACCAATCATATCATCATCATATTTAACAATATCATTAATCTCACTAACTGATTCCTCATCCATTAATGAAACGATTTCTTCTCTTTGCTCCTCATCTAGCTCCTCTAGGATATCAATCGCATCATCGGCATCCATTAATTCAATAATATCTGCTACATGATCAGTACTTAAATCCTCAACAAGCTCCTCTACATCCTCTACATAAGGTAAGACATCTGCAACATTATCATCACCTAATAAAGTATATAGCTTAATTCTATCTTCCTTATCAAGCTCTTCAAGCATTTCAGCAATATCATTTTCATGATATTGTAAAATAAGCTCCTTTTTTTCGGCATCTGATATTTCCGATTTTAATAGTTCTAATAATTCATCTAAATACTCTCTATTCATATCAGCACCTCCAAAAATCAATCTATTATTATTTTACCATATTAAATTATAATTTAATATAATTAATTTTAATTTTATACTTGAAATAGAATACTAAATGTATTATAATAATTGAGCAGTCCAAAAAAGACTAAATTGTTTTGGTAGCTCAGCTGGATAGAGCAACGGCCTTCTAAGCCGTCGGTCGGGGGTTCGAGTCCCTTCCAAAACGCCATCTTAAAAATCAAGGCTAGGTAACTAGCCTTTTATTTTATTTTAAATAATTATTTAGTTTTTATAAGCATATAATTAATGGTGATTATATGCTTACAATAATTCTTATAATAGTATTTATATTACTTATATTAAATCCTAGTATATCTTCTATAACTATATTAGAGGCCTCTAGTATATGGTTTAATAAGCTAGTACCCATTCTATTTCCAAGTCTAATAATTATAGATTTATTAAATAATGATAAAAGATTAGAAGCATTAAGCTTATATTTATTCCCTCTATTTAAAAGAATATTTAAGATTAGATATCCAAAATCTTCATTTATTATTATTCTATCAATAATATGTGGAGCACCAGGAAGCTATAAGCTAATAGCTAATTCATTAGATAATAATGAGATAGATATTACCGAGGCTAATAGCCTTAGCATGGCATTTTCTGGCTTTTCACTTGCTTATACTATATTTATTTTAAATTCCTTTAATATAAGTATTATATTTTATTATATAATATTTATTTTATTGGCTATTTTTATTATGAAATATAATAATAGGGGTATTATTGTATCAGAATATAAAAAATCAATTAAAAGACCAATATTAAAGGAATTATTAGATTCTATTAATAAGAATACTAATATATTAATATCTATATTAGGTATAATTATTATTTTTAAGCTATTAATAGTTCTTACTAATGTTAATGAGGTATTATATTTATTTATTGAGCCTCTTGGAGGACATAATAAATTTAGTAGCTTCATAATGAAAAAAAAGCTTAAGGATGGTTTTATTACCTCATCATTAAGCTTTTTAGGATTATCTATTCATCTTCAGATATATTATATATATGATAAATTAAATTATAAAAAATTTTTATTTTTTAGATTTATTAGCTCCTGTATCTATTTTCTTTTCTTTTTTATTAAATAAAAGAATTGATAATACCATTGTTATACAGAATGCTAGCATAGCTAGGATTGTTATTACCTCATAGCCCTTTGGTAAAAAGAATCCACCAATACCAAAGCCTATAAATAAAAGAGAATGAATTATAGTTAAAATACCAAATAGCTTTTTATTCTTTTTTAATGAGCTAATTGAATGAGCTATTAATATTAATCCTATTAATATGCTAACAATGTTATAAAAAATTGTATTTGAAGAAATTAAATATGTTAAATTCATAAATATACACCACCATAGGAATAATATATACTATTTTATTATTTTTTTCAAATAATATCTTCAAAATATTCTATTTTAGAGGTATAATATATATAAGTTTTTGTTTAAGGGGGATAATTTTATGGAAATTAGATTTGAACAACGTCAAAATTTAAAAGAAAAGCCTAATATGAATGAATTAGGCTTTGGTAAATATTATACTGACCATATGTTTATGGTAGATTGGATTGAGGGTAAGGGATTTGTTGACCCAAGAATCATTCCATATGGACCAATTGAGTTTGATCCAGCTTCATTAGTTTTACACTATGCACAAGAAACATTTGAAGGAATGAAGGCTTATAAGACAGAGGATGGTAGAATTTTATTATTCCGTCCTGATATGAATGCTAAGAGATTCCAAACTTCAAATGAAAGATTATGTATGCCTACAGTTCCTGTAGAGGATTTTATTCAAGCTGTTCATGAATTAGTTAAGAAGGAGGCTTCTTGGATTCCTACAAATCCTGGCACTTCTTTATATATCAGACCATTTATGTTTGCATATCAACCAAAATTAGGTGTTCATGCGGCAAGCCATTATAAGTTTATGGTTATTCTATCACCAGTAGGCTCTTATTATAAGGAAGGCTTAAAGCCAGTTAGTATTTATGTTGAGGATCAATTAGTACGTGCTGTTAAGGGTGGTACAGGATTTGCAAAATGTGGTGGTAACTATGCTTCTTCTATTTTAGCTCAAATGAAGGCTGAGGAAATGGGATACTCTCAAGTATTATGGCTAGATGGTGTTGAGCATAAATATGTTGAAGAGGTTGGAACAATGAACGCAATGTTCGTTATTGATGGTAAAATTGTAACTGCACCTCTTGAGGGTTCAGTTTTACCTGGTGTTACAAGAGATTCAATGATTCAAGTATTAAAGTCAAAGGGATATACTGTTGAAGAAAGAAAGCTATCTATTGACGAGCTTATTGAGGCTGCAAAAAATGGTAAGCTTACAGAAGCATTCGGTACTGGTACTGCAGCTGTAATTTCTCCAATTGGAAAGCTTGCATATAAGGATGAAATCTTCTTTGATAATAATAAGATTGGTGAGATTTCACAAATGCTATATGATACATTAACTGGTATTCAAACTGGAAAGATTGAAGATACATTTGGTTGGACTTACGAAGTTAAATAATGACTAAAAGGGCTTAACAAAGCCCTTTTTTCATTTTATTAATTTTCTTAAAAGCTTCTTTAATAAAAAGCCTATCAGCATAAAACAACCAGCCATTCCAAGACCTAATGCTGTTTGAGCAGCATATATCAGCATAACTGTTTTGGATATTTTCTTCTTTTTTACCTTTGATTCTTTTATTATTTCTATAGGCTCAAAAATAGCTACATATTCTGCATCCTCTTTAACTTCTACTATTTGCTTATCCCAACCAATGAATTGATATGTATAATTTTCATCACTTGCTTTTATAGGAGTTGAAGGTAATATAACATCATCTCCATATTTATATATATCTTCTCTTACAACCTTACCTTCAACTATAAATTTAACCTTATAGTTAAAATATTCATGATTTGGAGCTAGTATTACATCCTTATTAGGCATAATAAATGTATAATCATCTAAATGCTCATAGTTATTACCTAGTTCATCAATAATCGTTAAAGATGATAGCTTTATACCATCAATTAATAATTCATGATTTACTGTAACTAAATCACCATATTTATAATATAAATTATCTAATTTTAGATTTATATATTTAGTTGAAAATACTTTAATTTGATATAAAGGATAGATATGATATTTAGCATTAGAGTTAAGCTTACGTAAATATAATTTATCCTCTGAAATTGTTACATTAGTGACAACACTTAGCTCACCATTTTCATTTTCAATATATAATAATGATTTATTTGGTTCA
>JAFTQR010000010.1 GCA_017462645.1 Acholeplasmatales bacterium
AGAAGAAATTACTGAAGAGGTAGTTGAAGAGGTACAAGAAGAACTAACTGAGGAAGTAGTTGAAGAGGTACAAGAAGAACTAACTGAGGAAGTAGTTGAAGAGGTACAAGAAGAACTAACTGAGGAAGTAGTTGAAGAGGTACAAGAAGAACTAACTGAGGAAGTAGTTGAAGAGACACAAGAAGAACCAACTGAGGAAGTAGTTGAAGAAGAAGCTACTGATGAAGTGTCTGAAGAGGATGAAAATGTTATTGATGAATTGATCCAGGAAAATGCTATTGAGGAAATAGTAGAGGAGCCTGAAGAGGTTTTCTTTGAAGATGATGGAATGGATCTAAGAGATGTAAGAAAAAATGAGCAATATGGCTCTAATATATTTGAAAAGCAAAGTAAAGGACCAGGTAAGATTATTGCTTTATCAGCATGCGCTTTAGTCGCTTTAGCAATAATTATTTACTGTGCTGTAGTATTATTGAAGTAAAAATGTAGGTGATAATATGGGTAAGGCTAAATATACCCCTATGATGGAACAATATTTAGATATTAAAAAAGACTATAAGGACTCTATAGTCTTTTTTAGATTAGGCGATTTTTATGAAATGTTTTTCGAGGATGCTCATTTAGCATCTAAGGAGTTAGAAATTGCTTTAACTGGTAGAGATGCAGGCGTAGAGGAAAGAGTACCAATGTGTGGTGTACCATTTCATGCGACAGATACATATATTGAAAAGCTTGTTTCTAGAGGACATAAGGTTGCTATTGTTGAGCAAATTCAAGATCCAAAGGATGCTATAGGTATAGTTAAAAGAGGTGTTATTAGAATTGTAACGCCTGGTACTATTGATTCAGGCTTAAAGGAAAATGAGAATAATTATATAGCCTCTATTATGTATATTAATAAAGAATATGTGCTATGCTATAGTGATATTTCAACAGGTGAGGTTTATATAGCTTCATTTAAGAGCTTTGATTTATTAGCTAATGAGCTATTATCATTACATATTAAGGAAATTATTATCAATGATAGCTTTAATAATAATAGCTTAGATGGATTTGCGAAAAATAACAATATTATTGTTTCTTATGAAAATAATGATATTATACCAGAACAAATTAAATATATTGTTAGTGATATATCCTTAGATTACTATCCTTGTGTTGGCTTATTAATTCAATATTTTATATCAACACAAAAGAAGGAGCCTAGCTACTTTAAAAAGGTTAAGTCATATATTGCATCTAGCTATTTACATTTAGATGCATTTACAAAAAGAAATCTTGAAATAACAGAAACATTAAGATATGGATATCGTAATGGCTCTATTTTATGGCATGTTGATAAATGCTCAACAGCTATGGGCTCAAGATTAATGCATAAATGGATAGATAAGCCACTAATCAATAAGAATGATATTAATAATAGATTAGATATGGTTGAGCTATTAAATAATAATTTTATTATTAAATCAGAAATTAAGGCTCATTTTAAAGAGGTTTATGATTTAGAAAGAATTATAGGAAGAATCTCTTCTGGTAATGCCAATGCTAAGGATTTAGTATGGCTAAGAAGATCTTTAAAGAATATACCTAGTGTTATTGATTTAATTAGATCTTTAAATAATCCTTTAGCTTTAGAGCTTGCAGATGAAATGAATCCTCATTCTGAATTAAATGACTTATTAGAGTCTGCATTAGTTGAAAATCCACCTTTATCTGTAAAAGAGGGCGGAATGATATTAGAGGGCTTTAATAAGCATCTTGATGAAATAAGAGATATATCTGTTAACGGTAAAAATTGGATATTAAACTATGAGGCAGAACAAAAGGCTAAAACTGGCATTAAGACAATGAAGGTTGGCTATAATAGAATAACTGGCTATTATATTGAGGTTTCTAAGGGAGCTATTAAGGAGCTTCCAGAGGATTGTGGCTATGAAAGAAGATCTACATTAGCTAACAGTGAAAGATTTATTACTGAAGAGCTTAAGCAATATGAATCTATGATTTTAAATGCTAAGGACCAAATAGAATCTATTGAATATGAAATATTCTGTTCATTAAGAAATGAATGTAGTAAATATGTTCAATCATTACAAGAATTAGCTGATACTATTTCTAAAATCGATTGTCTTATTTCATTATCTGATGTAGCAATCAAATATAATTATGTAAGACCTACATTTAATGAAAATAGATTCGTAAATATTGTTGATGGACGTCATCCTGTATTAGAAACTCTATTAGAGGATAGCTATATTGTAAATGATGTAGTTATTAACAAATACAACATGATGCTTATAACAGGACCTAATATGAGTGGTAAATCTACTTATATGAGAATGCTAGCATCAATTGTAGTTTTAGCACAAATGGGATCATTTGTTCCTGCAAAAAGTGCTGATTTAATGATATTTGATTCAATATTCACTCGAATTGGAGCATCAGATGATTTAGTCTCTGGACAATCTACATTTATGGTTGAAATGCTTGAGGCAAATTATGCAATCAGTAATGCTACTAAGAATAGCTTAGTATTATTTGATGAGATTGGTAGAGGTACCGCAACATTTGATGGTATGGCTTTAGCCCAATCAATCCTAGAATATTTACATGAAAAGGTAGGCTGTATTACATTATTTTCTACACACTATCATGAGCTTACAGCCTTAGAGGGTAAGCTTAAGAGATTAAAAAATGTTCATGTAGAGGCTAAGGAAACTAAAAATGGTGTTGCCTTCTTGCATAAGGTATTAGATGGTGCGACTGATAAGAGTTATGGTATTAATGTTGCATCCTTAGCTGGATTACCAAAATCATTAATAGAAAGAAGTAAGCAGGTTTTAAATGTTTTAGAGGAGGACTCTAAAACTCATAAGGGTATTTCATTAGATTTATTTAATTTTGATTCATTTGATGAAGAGCCTGAGGTAAAAGAGGAAACAACAGCTTTAAAAATAAAAAATAGATTAGATGAGTTAGATATAAATAAGATTTCACCAATTGAGGCTTTAAATATTTTATATGAGCTAAAGGAGGTGGAATAGTATGGGTAAAATATCTAAGATGTCTGTTAAGCTAGCTAATATGATAGCGGCAGGAGAGGTAGTAGAAAGACCATCAAGTGTTGTTAAGGAGCTAGTAGAAAATGCTATTGATGCTAATTCAAGGAATATAAAAATATATTTAAAAAATGGCGGATTAGAGGAAATTAAAATTATAGATGATGGTGATGGAATGGATGCAGATGATGTATGCATGGCATTCCTACCTCACGCAACATCTAAGATTAAAAATGAATATGATTTATTTAGAATAAGTACATTAGGCTTTAGAGGAGAGGCTATTGCATCAATTGCCTCAGTTTCTAATATGCAAATTATTTCAATCCAAAATGGTATTGAAGGCTATCAATGTACATATTCAGCAGGTGTATTACAAAGCAATGGAATTATTAATTCTAATAAGGGTACTACAGTTATAGTTTCAGGCTTATTTTTTAATACTCCCGCAAGATTAAAATATATGAAAACAGCTAAAAGCGAGCTAGCATCTATAATGTTTTTTATAGATAGAATAGCTATGGCACATGCTGATTTAAGATTTACAGTTTATCATGATAATAAGGCTATATTTCAAACAACTGGTTCAAATGATTCAAAAACATTAATTGGAGAGCTTTATGGAATTGATGCAGCAAAGAATGTATTATTACATTCATATGTAAGTGATGGATATAAGGCTAAGCTAGTATTTGTTAAGCCTAGTATATATCGCTCTAACAAGCTTGAAATTACAACGATAGTTAATGGAAGATATGTTAAAAATTATAACGTTACTAATGCTGTTATTGATGGCTTTTCAACATATTTACCAATAGGAAAATATCCTATAGGTATTATCTATATGGATATAGATCCTATGCTTGTAGATGTAAATGTACATCCTAGCAAGGTTGAAATTAAAATAGCTAATGAAGAAGCTTTATGTGAGCTTTTAAAGAATGAAATAAAGAAAATGCTAGGTGCTGATACTCATATTCCAGAAAGAAAAATTGAGGAAAAGCCTACCTACTATCAAAAGACTTCAATTTTTGATAATATTGAAGCTTATGATTTACATGAGGATAATACTCCAATCTATAAAAATGAAGAAAAGATTGAAATAAAGCCTACTTTAAAAGAGGAAAAAGTAGAGATAAAAAGAGAAATACCTATTATTAAACAAAAAAAGCTTCCATACATGGAATATGTAGGTACTGTATTTGGAACATATTTAATATTTCAAAATAATGAGGGTATGCATTTAATTGATCAGCATGCTGCGGCAGAAAGAATTAATTATGAAAAAATATATAAGCTATTAGCTGATTCTAATCAGCCTAAAACAGCTTTATTATTTCCTATTTTATTAACATTTACAAAACAAGAGGCTTTATATATAGAGGAAAATTTAGATGAGCTTTCTAATATAGGCTTTGAGTTAAGCCAAGCAGGTAATTGTGATTATGTATTAAGAGAGATTCCTATGTGGGCTCATGTTGATGAGCTAGAGTCTATAATCTATGATATATTATCAATGATGATTAGTAATAAAAAAATAGATATTATGTATTTTAGAGATTATATAGCTAAGCAAATTAGCTGTAAATCATCTATTAAGGCTAATCATCAAATATCAAGAATTGAGATTGATTCATTATTAGCCCAATTAGAGGAATGTGAAAATCCATTCACATGTCCTCATGGTAGACCTACAATTATTAAGCTAAGCGTTAATGAAATAGAAAAAATGTTTGAAAGGATTCAAAAGTAATGAGAAAGGTTATAGTAGTAGTTGGCCCTACAGCAGTAGGTAAAACAAAAATATCTATAGAATTAGCTAAATATTATAATCTTGATGTTATAAGTGGTGATAGTGTAGCTATATATAAGGAGCTTAATATAGGTAGTGCTAAGCCAACTATAGAGGAACAATCAGGTGTTATTCATCATTTAATAGATATTAAAGAGCCAGGTACAGATTATAGTGTTGCGGATTTTCAAAATGATGCTAGAGCTATAATAGATAATAATGATTTATCATTAATATGTGGTGGTACAGGATTATATATTCAAAGTGTTTTATATAATTATGAATTTAATGCTTCAAAAAGAGATTTTGATTATGCTAAAAGATATGAGGGCTATTCTAATGCTGAGCTTTATGATTTATTACTTTCAAAGGATCCTAATATAGATAGGAATAAGCTTCATCCTAATAATAGGAAAAGAGTATTAAGAGCTTTAGAGGTTATGGAGGAGCTAGATACATCTATTCATTCATTTAATAAAAAGAATGAAAAAATGTATGATTACTTCATTGTATATTTATCAATGGAAAGAGAAAAGCTTTATGAAAGAATTAATTTAAGAGTTGATGAAATGATTAAGTTAGGTCTTTTAGAAGAGGTAAGAGCTTTATATAATAAAAAAATATATCCTCATGCTATAGGCTATCAGGAATTTATTCCTTATTTTGAGGGATTGATATCCTTAGAAAGTGCTATAGATGAGGTTAAAAAGAACACTAGACATCTTGCAAAGAGACAAGAAACATGGTTTAGAAATCAGATGGATAGTCATTTTTATAATGTTAATATAGATGATATTAATGAAACTATATTAAATATTAAAAATGATATAGATGGGTGGTTAAAAAAATGAGATTATATTTGATAGGTATGCCTGGATGTGGTAAATCTACATTAGGTAAAAGACTAGCTAAAGAAATTAATTATGAGTTTATAGATATGGATATCTATATTGAAAAACAGGCAGGTATGTTTATAGATGAAATATTTGAGGCATATGGTGAGGATTTCTTTAGAGCGTTAGAAACTAATGTATTAAAGGAATTTTTACAAATGGATAATGTCATTATAGCTACAGGTGGTGGAGTTATTAAGAATAAGTCTAATAAAAAGCTTATGGATGGTAAATGTATATTCTTAAATGTGCCAACTGATGTTTTACAAGTAAGATTAGATGAATCAACTATAGTAAGACCACTATTAAAAACTAAAACAGTAGATGAATTATATAATGAGCGTAAGGATTTATATGATTATTTTAGTGATATTAGTGTTGATAATATCGATGTAGCTAAGGCAATAGATACTATAAAGGAGAAACTATTATGAAAAAGGTTTTAGTATTAAATGGTCCTAATCTTAATATGCTAGGTAAAAGACCAAAGGAGCATTATGGCTCATTAACTTTAGATCAAATTAATGAATTAATGATTAAAGAGGCAGATGGTGAATTAGAATTAGAATTTTATCAAAGTAATTACGAGGGTGATTTAGTTACTAAAATTCAAAAGTCACTTACATATGATGCAATCATAATTAATCCTGCCGCATATACTCATACAAGTGTTGCGATACATGATGCATTAGAGATGTTTACTGGTGTTAAAATTGAGGTTCATTTATCACATGTTGATGATAGAGAAGCATTTAGAAGAATTAACTTTGTAAGAAGTGTTTGCAATGTTTGCTTTAGTGGAGAATTTGAGGGTAGCTATATCCAAGCTATAAAATATTTGAAAGATTAAAAAAAATGTGTTATAATGTCTATTAGATTTTATAATAATGGAGGAAATTATGGTTTCGAGTAATGATTTTAAGAATGGTATGACTATTCTTTATGAAGGTAAAATCTATAAAATCATCGAATTTATGCATGTTAAGCCTGGTAAGGGTGCAGCATTTGTTCGCACAAAATTACGTGATTTAAGAAATGGTGGTATTGTAGATATTACATTCAACGCAGCTGAAAAGGTTGAAAAGGCAATGATTGAAAAGGTTGCTATGCAATATTTATATGATACAGGTGATGCATTAGTTTTCATGGATAATGAAACTTATGATCAATTAGAGCTTCCTTATGCTTTAGTAGAGTATGAAAGAAAGTTCTTAAAGGAAAACGAAAATGTAAACATTGAAAAATATGGTGATGAAATATTAGGTGTTATTTTACCTGATAAGGTTACATTACGTGTTACAGAATGTGAGCCAGCAGTTAAGGGCGATACAAAAACTAACGCATTAAAGGATGCGATTGTTGAAACTGGTCTACTTGTAAAGGTTCCTATGTTTATTGAAATTGATGAGGAAATCATCATAAACACAGAAACTGGTAAATATTCAAGTAGAGCTTAATTATAGGAGTGTAGAAAATTGGACAGTCAGTCGAGTATCTTATTTAGCACTATTTTAGGTGCAGAACCAAAGTTTAATGTAGTATTATTTGTTATCATGCTATGCTTAGTTATGATGTCAGCATTTTTCTCTATGAGTGAGACAGCGTTCTCATCTTCAAGTGATATAAAGCTTAGAATTGCCGTGGAGGAAAGAAGAGCTGGAGCTAAGAAAGCTTTATTATTAACTGAGAGATTTGATAAGACAGTTACAACATTATTAATAGGTAATAACCTTGTTAATACTGGTTTATCAACTATCGCAGTTACCTTCTTCGTTGATTTAGCTATTGATGGTAATTGGGTTGAATTAGTTTCTACATTAGTAGTAACTGTTACCCTATTAATATTTGGTGAAATAGTTCCAAAGATGATTGCTAAGCTTCATCCAGAGGCTATTTGCTTAAAGGTTTCATTTATAGTTTATTTATTATCATTTTTATTTTATCCATTTGTAATGTTCTTTGTTGGTATACAAAAGCTAATTCATAGAAATAAGGAAGAACAACAAATGGATGAGTCTGAGCTTGAGGTTATTATTGATAAAATGGAAGAGGATGGCTCTATTGAAAATGATGAAGCCACTATTATTAGAAATGTTTTTGATTTAAATGATAGAACTGTTGAGGATATAATGGTTCCACGTATTAAGATGGAGGCATTAGAATATTCAACTTCCTTAGAAGAGGTTAAGGCATTTATGCTTGATAATGCTTATTCTAGAGTTCCGGTTTATAAAAAGGATAAGGACCATGTTGTTGGTATTCTATATGAAAGAGATTTCTTCCCTGCTTTAGTAAAGAATCCTAAGATGTCATGGAAGAGATTAATTAGACCTGTTAAATATGTTGCTGCATCAATGAAGGTTGATGGATTAATCCAAGAGCTTCAAGCGTCAAAAACACATATGGCTATTGTAAGTGGTGAATATGGAGATGTATTAGGCTTAGTTACAATGGAGGATGCGTTAGAGGAATTAGTTGGCGAAATCTATGATGAGCATGACGTTCCCGGTGATAATGATATTAAATTTGAACAACAAGAGGATGGAAGCTATTTAGTTGATGGTGAAATCTTTGTTGAGGATTTATTTGAAAAATTAAATGTTGGTGATATTCCAGAGGATGTTCCTAGTAAGCTATCTGGTTGGTTATTTGCTAAGTGTGAAAGTTTACCAGAGGTAGGATATACAATGGATTATGTAGCAATGTATACAATGCAAAATGAAGAAACTGACGAATATTCAGATTATGCTAAGGTTTTAACAATTTCTATTCATGAGGTTAGGGATCGTAGAATAACTATAGCTCATGTTTTAGTTCGTGATGCTACTCAAGAGGAAATTGATAATCATGTTGAGGCTTTAGATGATTAATAATATGCAACCCACACTGGGTTGCATTTTTATTTATATTTTAAAATTAATATGCTATAATTAGCTAGGAGGGGATTTTATGGACTATTTTGAACAAAAATCTAAAGAAGCAGTCGAAAAGGAAGCCTTTGAAAAGACATATAAAAAGCAGGTTAAACTAACAAAGCTAATACTTACTATCATATTTACTATTATGGGCTTTATTTTTACTTCTGTAGGAACACTTGTGCTTTTATTACCAACGGGTGAGCCTGATGCTGATATTATAGGATATATTTTTATTCCTTTTGGAATTGTATTCTTAATTGTAGCGTTATGTGTTTCATTATTTGTAAAACCAAGTAAAAATGCCTATGAAAAATACAAAAAAAGAGTTAACAGATTTGGCATTATAAATATTTATGATGTAAATGCTAAAATTCAAATGCTAGAGGCTAGAATAGAAGAATTAGAAAGAAGGATTAATTAATATGCTATATGATATAAATCAAATTAAAGAAATATTACCACATCGTTATCCATTCTTACTTATTGATAGAATTGATAAAATAGAGGTAGTTGACGGTAAAAGAGTTATAACAGGAACAAAAAATGTAACAATAAATGAGCCATTCTTTCAAGGTCATTTTCCTGATTTCCCAGTAATGCCTGGTGTATTAGTATTAGAGGCCTTAGCTCAATGTGGAGCTGTAATGGTTTTAAGTCAAGAGGAATATAAGGGTAAGCTTGTTTTCTTTACAGGTGCTAATAATGTTAAATGGAGAAAAATGGTATTACCAGGAGATGTTTTAACATTAGAGGTAACAGAGGATAGAATGATTAGAGGAATCGGTCGTGCTTATGTTAAGGCAATGGTTGGTAATGAGGTTGCCTGTACAGGTGAAATAAATTTTGCTATTAAATAAACCACTTAGGTGGTTTTTTTCTTTTTTTCTTCATATATTTAATAGGTGATTCAAATGATATTATTTACAGGTGGAAAAACAGGTGGTCATATTATTCCGTTAATTAATATTATTAAAGCCTCACATCTTGATTCAATATATGTAGGCTATAAGGGCTATTTAGAGGAAAAAATATGTAAAACTAATATGATTGAGTTCATAGGAATAGATGTACATAAAAATAAATATAAAACTATTTTAAAGGGTTATAAATATTTAAAAAGAAAATTAAAATATTTAAATATAAAGGCAGTTGTTTCAACAGGTGGCTTTGTGTCAACACCTGCTGTTTTATATGCCATAAAAAATAAAATTCCAATCTATTTAATAGAGGAAAATTTAATTTTAGGCTCATTTAATAAGGTATTTTATCCTTTTTGTAAAAAAACCTATTTAGCATATGATTTAAACAAAATGAAAAGAAAATATGAGACTATAGGATTGCCCTTATTGATTGATAATTCAAGCTATAAAATTGAATATGATATTCTAATTATTGGAGGCTCATTAGGCTCTAGAAAGCTATGTGATTTGGCTTTAATATTAGCTGAAAAATATAAGGTTTTACTGATAGCAGGAAGATACAAAAATGAGTATAAAAATGATAGCTATACTACGCTTGAATATTCAAATGATTTACATACCTTAATAAAAAAATCAAGGATTATTATATCAAGAGCTGGCGCTATGACCTTAGGTGAAATAATGTATATAAAAAAGCCATTAATTTGTATTCCGAGTAAGTCAACAAAGGGAAATCATCAATTCTATAATGCTAAATATTTTCAAGATAAAAACGCACTAATAATGCTTGATGAAGATAGTGCTAAGAATAAGATTTTAAAAGCAGTTGATAGTATTGATGATATTAAATATGCAGATATGATTAATAATCAAAATAAGCTTATGAAAAAAGATTCGATTAAAATAATAACAGAGGAGCTAATGAGAATAAATGAACTTTAAGCAATATATATTAGAAAATAATTTAGGTATAATTAATGATGAGTATTCATTCAAGGATATCACAACAATAGGCTGTGGTGGTAAAATAAAATGCTTATATATTCCTAAAAGTATAGAGGCCTTAGCTAAGGCATTTAAATATATAAAGGAAAAAAATTTAAGCTATTTTATTATTGCCAATGGAAGTAATATTTTAGCATCTGATTCTCTTCATAATGAAATTGTTATTTGGGTAAAAAAGCTAGACTATACCTATGTTTTTTTAGAAAATTCAATAAAGATTAGTGCCTTTTATCCAACCATTAAGCTTGCTTACGATTTAGCTAATTTAGAGTATGGAGATTTATCATTTTTAGGTGGTATTCCAGGTACATTAGGTGGCGCAATTTATAATAATAGTGGTGCTTATAATGATAATATAGGAAATCATATTTTAGAGGTTGAATATATAGATACTGCCGGACAAATAAAAACAATAAGTAATAGTCTATGTGCCTTTGGATATAGAAGATCAATTTTTCATTTTATTGAAGGGATTATTATAAGTGCTACCTTAAAAATAGAAAAAATTAAGACAAAAGAATTATTAGAAAAAAGAAGAAAGCAAAGGCTAGAAAGTCAGCCGCTAGATAATAAAAGCATGGGCTCTATATTTAAAAATAATCCATTAATCCCAAGCTGGAAAATAGTAGATGCTTTAGGGCTTAGAGGATTTAGAATTGGAGATGCTTCAGTATCCGCAAAGCATTCTAATTTTATTATCAATTTAGGTAAGGCAAAAGCTAGTGATATACTCGCAATTATCAATCTAATTGAGACACGCTCAAGGCTTGAATTTGGCATAAATTTAATAAAGGAAATTACAATCATTTAGGCCTCTAAAATCACCCCTAAAAAATCTAAATTTTATTAGGGATATTTATTGAAATAAATATCTTTTTAAGGTAAAATAAAAGGTACAGGGATATTTGTTTTGATGAAGGAGGGGTACGTATGATTTTTGATGAGTTAGACACATTAGAGGCCGCAAAAACGAAGATTAAGGTAATCGGTGTTGGTGGTGCAGGTAAGAATGCAATTGACCATATGATTGAAAATGCCGTACATGGTGTTGAGTTTTTCGCAGTTAACACTGATGCACAGGACTTAAAGGTTTCTAAGGCTGACAATAAATTATTAATCGGTAAAACAAAAACACACGGTCAAGGTGCAGGTGCTAATCCAGATGTTGGTAGAGCTGCAGCCTTAGAGGGTGAAGATGATATACATGAAATGATTGGTGATGCTGAAATGGTATTCATCACTTGTGGTATGGGTGGTGGAACTGGTACAGGAGCTGCACCAGTTATCGCAAGAATCGCAAGAGAGCATGGTTGCTTAACAGTTGGTATTTGTACAAAACCTTTCCAATTCGAGGGTCCTACGCGTATGAATAATGCGGTTGCAGGATTAGAAGAATTACGTCAATATGTAGATACATTAATCGTTATACCTAATCAACGTTTATTACAAATTGTTGATGTACATACATCAGTTTTAGCTGCATTTAGAGAGGCTGATAATGTATTAAGAAAAGGTGTTCAGGGTATAGCTGAAATTATCGCTATTCCAGGACTTATTAATGTAGACTTTGCAGATGTTAGAGCTGTAATGGCTAATAAGGGTACAGCCCTAATGGGTATCGGTGCTGCAAAGGGTGAAAATAGAGCAGTAGAGGCTGCTAGACATGCAATTCACTCTGCGTTACTAGAGGTTACTATTGATGGTGCTACAGATGCTATTGTTAATATAACTGCATCACAAGAGCTTTCACTTAAGGAAGTTGATGTTGCAATTGCTGAAATTAGAAATAACTGTGGTAAGGATTTAAATATTATTTATGGTACAGCTATTAATAATGATTTAAAGGATGAGCTTGTTATTACAGTAGTTGCTACAGGCTATGAGCTTAAGGCTCAAAGCAGTGGTTATGATGATTTAGCTGAAACAATCTATAGAAATATGTCTGATGAAAATATTGTTTATTCAGGTATTAGCTCAATAGATGATGAGGATGATGATTTATATGCTGAATCAGATTTAGACTCTCAAGAACAACGTGTAAGTGAAATATTTGATACTGTAGGAAGTAAGAAGGAAGAAAAGAGAAGATTAAAATATGAAGCTCGTCAACGTAAGCTTGAAAATAAAGCTCAAAAGAAGGAGACGGCTAAAAAGCCTCAGGCTGCAAATAATAACTCTCTTCCAGATTGGTTAACAAGACAATAAAAAATAAGCTTCTAGCCTTGGCTAGAAGCTTTTTGCTTTTCAGCATCTCTTTTACGCTTTTCTTTTATTATATTCTTTTGATGCTCATCATTTAGCTCACTAAGCTTATCATCTAATGCATTTTGGATATTAGAAATATTCTTTTGAATACCTTTTTTCTCTAAATTATACTTAAGCTTTGTTTCCTTAATTGTTTCATCAATTTGTTGATTTAACTCTCTGGTTTCCTTATTTAGCTGAGCTGTATTGAATTTTGCAGCTACAGGTAATCTTTCGATAAGCTCATCCTTTGCCTTGATAAAATCATTTAAATTATTATTAAGCTCTTTTCTCATATTAGTAGTATTTCTAATTAAATTAAGCTTATTAATATCAAAGCTCTTATTTAGATTATGCATAAAATCCTTATAATCAGCTGTGATTGCATCCTGATTATCACATGTAGCATAATAATCAACATAGAATTGCTTTTCACTATTTTTGCGTGCGGTAAGAATAAAATTAACGTTATCCTTATAAATTTTATCATTTTCCTTAAGCATATTATTATATCTCTTTGTTGTGTTATTAAGCTTTCTTTGAAGACCTCTAATTTCACTATCATGAACATTTAATATCTTATTAAAGTCATATTTATTATCGCTAATTAATCCATCAAATCTTCTATAAATTTCATTTAATTCACTTTCATAGTTTATTTTAGAGAAATTATTATTATTATCAATAGAGGAAACAGTAGAGGTAAAGAATTTATCTACAATATTATAAAATGATTCTATAATATTATCATTAATATTTTTAAATGATTTATATTTATTATAAATAAATGGCTCAATACCATCTATTTCTAGATCACTTAAATCCTCTTTAATCACATTCGTATGCTTAGGCATAGTATTTGTCATATACTTTTCTAAGCTATCCTTTAGCTTATGATATGTCATTGCACTATTATATTGCATATCCTTAAGCAGCTTAAGGTTTTTCTCATATAAATTATCAGATTTAGTCATTTGATTATTAATGTTATTTAAATCATTAATTAATGTTTCCTTTAATTCAGTGATATCAGTAATTTTCTTTTTATAATCATTGATATCTAATAAATTTTGATTTATTTTAGTTTTTAATTCGCTCTTTTCATGAGTAAGCTTAGAGCCTAATCTTTCATTTAATAATAAATTTTGGCTTTCAAGATTATATATTCGATTTCTGAAGGTATCAATAGTATTAGTATAATTATCGATAGTATCACTAATAGATTTTTTCTTATTAGCTAAATTATTAATCTCTAATTCATGTCTATTATTTAAGCTATCATAATATGATTTGAATTTAAATTCCTCTTCAAATTCGATACGCTTAGATATAAAATCATTTTCCTCGTTAATAAAATCATTAATTATAGAGAAGTAATATTCATTAACAATTCTATTAAAATGCTTTAAGAATTTCTTTATATCATTAATATACGTCATATCAATATTAGATGTCTTAAATAATTCAATCATTACTTTTTTAGTAAAGTCTATAATTTCCTTGTTTAATAATACATATGTAGATAATGTTTGGTGTATAGATCTAATTTCAAATTTAAATCTTTGATATAAAACATTTTGATTTCCAATTTCTATTTCATAATTAGTTTTTCTTGCGGCAATAGCCTTATCTAATTGTTCTAAAAGCTCAAGCTCTTTAATTCTGTAATTAGAATGTACTATATTTCTTTGAAGAGTAGCACTAGAGATTTGAATGTTTACATTTGTTTCAGCATCAAATTTCTCATTTTGAATTTGAATTTTCTTAATATTATATTCTCTTACAGTTTTAGTGTTAGAAATATTATGATAATGCTTATTTGAATTAAATTCATTTAGAACCTTACATTTTTCAATTTCTAATAGAGTATAAACAGAATGGTAATGCTTTTCCTTAATGTATTTTTCAATCTCGTATTTATTAATCATATCCTTTAATGTTTGTGCAGATTCAAGATCAAGCCTTTGCTTAGCTATTTTAGTTCTAATAGCCTCTATTTGCTTTTGAAAATTAGCTTCACCAATATCATAATTCTTTTCGTTATTAATGCTATTTATACGACTTTTACATTTAAGATTATTAGCTTTTTGATTAAATTTAAGGTTAGCAAGCTGAATTAATAGATTCATATTATTTTCATGAATACCATTTAGCTCCTGATAATATTTATTATCACTTTGTTCCTTTTCAGTTAATGTCTTTAAAGAATGAATTCTATCTATCTCAAGTAAGGATTTATTATGCTTTGCATTTTCAATATTATCATGATAATCCTTTTCTAGATTAATAATGTTCTTTTTAGAAGAATTTCTTTCAGACATTTGCATGCGATGATATTGCTTGTTTTTGCTTTTTAAAGCATTTTTAACTACCTTAGGAAGCTCATCATCTGGATAATTATTTATAAGCTTGCTGATTTCAGCATTTTGTTTTTTTGTAATTTCATATAAATTATAAAATAGATTTCGTTGTTCTTCCTCAACATTTTTATTAAATTGTGCCTTAATATCATTTAATATATCATCAAGATAGTTAATATTATATACAAAATCCTTTTGTATTTTTTGATTGTCCTGATTATATAATGTCTTTTTATTTTCCTTTTCAATAGCAGAAGAGGCTAATGCCTTAGAATAGCCCTCCTTAGCATCTACTATATCTTTATTTTTCTCTTCAACTAATGTTTTAATTGATTCATTTAATGAAATACTTTCCTTACGGTATGTTTCTTTACCCTCTGTTTGATATATTTTATACTGTTCTAATAATTCATTTAATGAAGCCTCAGTTTCAGAAATTTTAGATTCGTATTTATCAATAAGCTCCTGATGCTGGATTTCAAAATCCTTAATTATCAATTTAAATTCTTCATCATGTGCTTTTAATTTGTTATGCAGAATTTCATTATATTTACTGATATTCGAATTATATGATTCCTTAGCCTGAGATATTTGATAATCAAATCGATTAATGCTTTCTAAATATTCATCCTGAATAATTTCTTCCTTTTGAACAGAAGAACTTATAAAGAATTCTACATCCTGTTTAAGTGTTACAATAGAGGATTTTGTATCTACCTTAAAGTTTTCCATTTCAAGGTTAATATCCTTAACCTTTTGAATATAGGTTTTAGTTATTTCATCAATATTTTGAGATAATCTTTTATTGATTTCATTAGATTTGATATTATTTTCCTTTAAAATATTATTAAAGATATAATTAAATCTTTTAATCTGTTTTTTTAAAGTATTATTGTAGCTATTACATATATTAGCTAGCTTATTTAAATTAGATTTTATATAAACAAAGAAGTCGTTATTAAATGGCTCATTATTCACTATATTATATTCATCTATAAATTTTAAAAGCTCTTCACTAAGCTTTTTTATACTATTAGAATAATCGCTCATTTTATTCACCTCCTCGTTGATATACACTCTAATATATTATATAATTATTTTGTTATTTAGTAAAGAAAGGGGATTAAGAAATATGTTATGTTTTTGTGAAAAAGAAATGATTTTAAGACAAATTAATAAAATATCTTATTATGAATGTCATAATTGTGGCTATTTAAGAAAAAAGGATATTTCTACTCCTGAATTAGAAAAGAAAAGATATGATGCTCATATATGTGATAATGGCTATTTAGAATATATGAATAATGTATTTCTTAAGATTAAAAAATATTTAAATAATGGTAAATCATTAGATTACGGTTGTGGTCAAATTCATGCATTGAGTGATATTTTAAATAATAATAATTATCAATGTGATTATTATGATTTATATTATTATAATAACTTAAAAAATGAAAAATATGATAATATAATTTTAATAGAGGTTTTTGAGCATATATTAGATATATATAATTTATTAATTAATTTAAAAAGCATGCTAAATGCAAATGGTAGAATAATTATTATGACTAAGGAAAAGCCGGTGGATTTAAATAATTGGTGGTATTTAAGAGATATTACACATGTAAGCTTTATTGAATATAGAACGATGCTTAAGCTTGCATAAATGCTTGATTTAAGGCTTATATATGACAAGGAGAATTCATTATTTATATTTGAATGCATATAATATAATGGTGATATTATGCTTGAGCATGTTGTTAAGGCGAATGAAAGTGTTGATAGTATTTTAAGTGGATATCATATAACTCTTGATGAGCTTAAAAGATATAATTCTCATATAACTGATTTTTCACATTTAATAGGAGGAGTTAAGCTGATGATACCTATTATAAGCCAGGAGGTTGATCAAATATTAGATAGAACTGAGGGGTTTGTGATGGATTATTATCCGAAAATTAGTGAAGAAATTATTCCATTGTTAAATGATAAGAAAATAGAGGTTTTTGAGAAAAAAGAGCCTGTTTTTGAAGAAAAAAAGGCTAATAAAATAGATGAAAATTTAAGAGCTGAGAAATCTAGGATAGCCTATCCTGGAATAATGCCTCCTAAGGCTCCTTATAAAGGAAGAATATAGCTATTCTTTCTTTTTTTTTTGCTTTATTTATGATAAAATAAGAAAGGTGATTATTTATGTATGGATATATTATTGGAAGAATTACAAAGGTTTCTCCTAAATATATAATTTGTGAGAATAATGGTATTGGATATTTACTTATTGTAAGTAATCCATATAATTTTAAATTAAATGAGGAATATAAGGTTTATACGCATCAATATGTAAGAGATGATTTAATAGATTTATATGGTTTTAAATCTGAGGATGAAAAGGAATTATTCTTAAGATTAATTTCAGTAAGTGGCATAGGTCCTAAGAGTGCTTTAAGTATTTTAGCATCTGGCTCAGTTAGCGATATATGTAAGGCTATTGAAACAGGTAATGCTAATTATTTAAAGAAATTCCCAGGTATAGGTGCTAAGGCAAGCCAGCAAATTATTTTAGATTTAAAGGGTAAGCTTGATTTTAGTGATGATATGCCATTATCAAGTGATAAGATGGCAGATGTAGAGGCTGCGTTAATAGCCTTAGGATATGCTAAAAAGGAGATTACTAAGGTATTAGCCAAGCTAGATCCTACATTAGACGAGGGAGTATTAGTTAAGCAGGCACTTCAAAAAATGATTAAGTAGTGGAGGAAATTATGGAAAAAAGAATTGTAGATCCTAATGAACAATTAAATGAAGAGGATGCTGAGCTTTCATTAAGACCAGAATATTTAAGAGAATATATTGGACAAGCAGAGGCTAAGGAAATGATGGAGGTTTATATTAAGGCTGCCTTAAAAAGAAATGAAGCCCTAGACCATGTTTTATTATATGGTCCTCCAGGCCTAGGTAAAACAACTTTAGCCCAAATTATAGCTAATGAGCTTGATGTTAATATTAAGGTTATTTCAGGTCCGTCAGTTGAAAGAAGCGGTGATTTAGCTGCCGTTTTATCGACACTTGAGGAGGGCGATGTATTATTCATTGATGAAATACATAGATTACCTCGATATGTTGAGGAGGTTTTATATAGTGCAATGGAGGATTATGTTTTAGATATTATGGTTGGAAAAGACAGCCAAGCTAGAAGCATAAGAGTTGATTTGCCTCCGTTTACACTTATTGGAGCAACAACAAGATTTGGCGATTTATCAGCACCATTACGTGACCGCTTTGGTGTTGTTTTAAGATTAGAGTATTATACAATTGATGAGTTAAAAACAATTATAGAAAGAACATCATCTGTATATAATACTAAAATAGATAGTGAAGCAGCATTAGAGCTTGCAATGAGAAGTAGAGGTACTCCACGTATCGCAAATAGATTATTTAGAAGAGTAAGAGATTTTGCGGATGTTAAGAATGATGGTGTTATTTCACTTGATATATGTAAGGAGGCATTATCTAAACTTGGTATTGATAATAATGGCTTAGATTATACTGATTATAGATATTTAAAGGCCATTATAGAAACATTTAAGGGTGGTCCTGTTGGAGTAGAGTCATTATCGGCTACTATTTCTGAGGAGGTTACAACTATCGAGGATGTTTATGAACCATATTTATTACAGGAAGGGTATATTAAAAGATCTAATCGTGGTAGAATCGCAACAGAAAAGGCGTATCAGCAATTAGGTATTAAATATTATAGTGGTATGTTTAAATGATTTTAACAAGTGATTATGATTATAATTTACCAGAGGAGCTTATTGCTCAAACGCCTTTACAAAATAGAAGTGATTCTAGATTAATGGTTTTAGATAGAGCTACTAAGACAGTAGAGCATAAGCATTTTAGTGATATTATAGATTATCTAGATTCTAATGATGTATTAGTATTAAATGATACTAAGGTTATTCCAGCAAGATTATATGGTAATAAAACTGATACTAACGCTTTAATTGAGGTTTTATTACTAAATGATAAGGGAAATAATGTATGGCAGACGCTTGCTAAACCACAAAGAAGAGTTAAAATTGGAACTATAGTATCATTTGGCGATGGTAGATTAAAGGCTAAATGCATTAAAAAGGAAGATATGGGAATATGTGAGTTTGAGCTTATATATGAGGGTATTTTAATGGAAATATTAGATTCATTAGGTGAAATGCCATTACCACCATATATTCATGAAAAGCTATCTGATAAGGATAGATATCAAACAGTATATGCAAAAAATCCTGGTAGTGCGGCAGCACCTACTGCGGGATTGCATTTTACACCAGAGCTTTTAGAAAAGATAAAGGCTAAGAGAATTGAAATTATATATGTTACATTACATGTTGGGCTAGGTACATTTAGACCAGTAGAGGAGGATGACCTTACCAATCATGTAATGCATTCTGAATATTATGAAATTAGTAAGGATGCCGCCTTAAGGCTTAATAACGCAAAAGCTTTAGGTAAAAGAATAATAGCTGTAGGAACTACATCTACAAGAACTCTAGAGTCAGCCTATGATAATGGCTTTAAGGAATGCTGTAATAATACATCTATTTTTATATATCCAGGGTATAAATTTAAGGCAATAGATGCCCAAATTACTAATTTCCATTTACCAAAATCAACATTAATAATGCTAGTAAGTGCCTTAGCTGGTAGAGAATTTATATTAGATAGCTATAATAAGGCTGTAGAGGAAAAATATAGATTCTTTAGCTTTGGTGACGCAATGTTTATAAAATAAAGGAGCTTTTATGAAAAATTATAATGAATTTTTAAATGATAATAATCCTATATGTGAAATAAATATGGGAGAATTAGGTGTAATAGAGGTTGAATTATTTCCTAATGTAGCACCTATAACAGTAGAAAATTTCTTAGGACTTGTTGATAAGAAATTTTATGATGGAATTATATTTCATAGAGTAATCAAGGGCTTTATGATTCAAGGTGGAGATCCACTTGGTGAGGGCTATGGTGGAAGTGATAAGAAGATTAAGGGTGAATTTGCAAGAAATGGTGTAGATAACCCATTAATGCATAATCGTGGTGTTATTTCTATGGCTAGAAGCCAAATGCCTGATTCTGCAAGCTCACAATTCTTTATTATGCATGAGGATGCACCTCATTTAGATGGTAGCTATGCAGCATTTGGTGCTGTTACTAAGGGTATTGAGGTAGTAGATAAAATTGCAAATGTGAGAACTGACTTTAGAGATAAGCCTTTAGAAAAGGTAGTAATGAAATCAATTAGAAGGATAAGATAGTATGGCAGCAGTATGGTATGAGTTAAAGCACCAATGTAAGCAAACAGGTGCTAGATATGGAATACTACATACACCACATGGTGATTTTGAAACACCATTGTTTATGCCGGTTGGAACTAAGGCTAATGTAAAAACATTAATTCCAAGTGAGATTAAAGAGGTATCTGAGGGATTAATTCTAGGTAATACATATCATTTATGGCTTCAGCCAGGTGATGAAATTATTAAGAAATTCGGTGGAATCAGAGGCTTTATGAACTGGGATGGTGCTTTATTAACTGATAGTGGTGGATTTCAGGTATTTTCCTTATCAAAAATCAGAAAAATAACTGAAGAGGGCGTTGAATTTAGACATCATAAATCTGGTGAAAAGCTATTTTTAACACCTGAAAAATCGATAGAGATTCAAAATAATTTAGGCGCAGATATCATTATGAGCTTTGATGAGTGTCCTCCATTTAATTCAACATATGAATATATGAAGGATAGTGTAGATAGAACAATTAGATGGGCAAAAAGAGGTAAGGATGCACATAAAAACCCTGAAACTCAAGCCTTATTTGGCATTGTTCAGGGTGGTGGAAATAAGGAAATCCGTAAATATTGCTTAGAAAAGCTTATGGAAATTGATTTCCCAGGCTATTCAATTGGTGGATTATCAGTTGGTGAATCAAAGGCTGATATGTATGAAATGCTAGAATTCCTAAAGGATATAATGCCTAGCGATAAGCCTAGATATTTAATGGGTGTTGGTTCTCCAGATGATTTAGTTGTTGGTGCGATGAATGGTATTGATATGTTTGACTGTGTATTACCATCAAGAAATGCACGTCACGGTACTGCATTCACATCATATGGTAAGGTACAGGTTAAAAACGCAAGTCTTAAATCATCTCATGAGCCATTAGATCCTAAATGTGATTGTTATGTATGTAAAACATATACAAAGGGCTATTTGAATCATTTAGTTAAATCTGAGGAAATATTAGGTATGAGATTATTAACATATCATAATTTATATTTTCTAAAGACATTAATGGCAAATGTAAGAAAAGCGATACAAGAGGATCGCTTAGCTGATTTTAAGGATGAATTTTTCAAAAGCTTTGGATATGAAAAAAAGTAAGTCTTATGGCTTACTTTTTTTATTATGCAGCAGTAGATGCCATACATACCTCTACAGTTGTAGGCTCAAAGCATTGGATAGCTCCGATACAGTCTAAATCAACTGTAATTGTATAATTAGTTCCAGTCACAACAGCATCCTCACCTGTACCCTCAACTGATAATAATCTTAATGTTGCGTATTGACCACATCTAACTGATTCAACACGGAAATAAGTTGTTGTATCGCCATTCATACCTACAACAGCCTCTAAAACTGTACCACCACAATATGTTAATCTTACAGGAATTGTGTTGTTTGCAGAATTATATAAAGATGTTTCACATGATACACAAAATGCAGCATCAGATACAACATCCTTTTGTAATCTATCGATTTTAATAATAGTATCCTTAATATAACTACAGCTACAAGAATCGCTATTATTAAAAGTATTGTTAGTATTATTATTCATTTTTTCACCTCCTACTATAATTTATGCAATAAAAAATAATATTCTAAGGCAAATATCTATGATATTTAAACTTATTCTTGATTAAATCAAAGAAAATTCTTATAATATTATTATAAGGTTCGAGGTGATTTAAATGTTTTTAATGTCTAAAGAGACTATCGCAATGATTATTGCGGCAGCATTAGCACTATTAACAGTATTAATAATTGTATTCCTTTTATATTTTAGAAAGCCAAAGGGTGTTAAAATAGATGAGGAATTTATTAACAATTTATTAAATATATTAGGTGGCAATAATAATATTAAGGAAGTAAGTGTAGATAACGGTAGACTAAAGTTTTTAGTTGATGATTTAGATAAGGTGAATTTGAATTCATTAAAGGAAGTATCTACATCAGGAGTGTTTGTTACTGGTAATGTTATTAAAACATTATTTAAGCTAGATTCACAAACAATTAAAAAAGCGATTGAAGAGCGTATATAGGAGGCTTCTATGATATTAAAGAATTTTAGAATTACAAATGAGACTGGTATTCATGCAAGACCTGCAACAGCATTAGTTAATACTGCAATGGAATTTGAATGTGATATTGTATTATCTGCTTTAAAGAAAAGTGTAGATTTAAAATCTATTATGGGTGTTATGTCATTAGGTATATATAGTGGCACAACAATTGAAATTAAAGCAACTGGTGTGGATGAGGCAAAGGCTATTAAGGCCTTAGCTGATAAGATTGCTGAAATGAATTTAGGAAAAGAAATATAATTTTATGACAAAATAAATTGTCCATCAATTTATTTTGTTTTGTTTTTAGGTGATATTTATGGATATAAAAAAACAAATTATTGATAATAAGGAATATGCTATAAAGCTACTTTCAGATTTAATATCATTTGAAAGTGTATTAGATGAATTTAATCCAAATAGTGAAGCACCATTTGGATTAGAAAATAAGAAATGCTTAGAGTACTTATTAAATGCTGCTAAAAAGGATGGCTTTATTGTTAAAAATGTTGATAATTATGCTGGTCATATTGAATATGGTACTGGAGAAGAGGCTTTAGGTATTTTAGCTCATTTAGATGTTGTTCCTGTAAAAAAGGATGAATGGGATTCATATCCCTTTAAGCTAGATATAAGAGATGGCAAAATGTATGCGAGAGGTGCTATTGACGATAAGGGCCCTTTAGTAGCCTCATATATTGCACTTAAAATGCTTAAGGATAATGGCTTCAAGCCTAATAAAAGAATAAGATTAATTGTAGGCTGTGATGAGGAATCTGGTAGTAGATGCCTTGGACACTATTTCAAGCATGAGGAAAAGCCTTCAATTGGCTTTTCACCTGATGCTGAATTCCCAGTTATATATGGTGAAAAGGGTATGATGTCTTATGACATTATAGGTGAATTAAATGATGATTTTATTTTAGAGTTTAGCTGTGGCGAAAGATATAATATAGTACCATCTATAGCTAAGATGAAGCTAGCAAAGGATTTATCAAAGGAATATAAGGAGTATTTAGCTTTAAATAATTATAATGGTGAAATAATAGATGATTATTATATTGCTTATGGTAAGGCTGCTCATGCAATGTGTCCGCAAAATGGTGTTAATGCAGCTTATATTCTATTTGATTTCTTAAATAAATATACAAGCTCTAGAATAGCTAAATTTATGGATGAATATTTTTTATTTGATGTAAATGGTAAAAAGCTAGGCTATTATATTTATGATGATGATATGAAGCATTTAACAAGTAATTTTGCGATTGTAGATATTAAGAATAATAAGCTAAGAATGGGTATTAACTGTAGAATACCAGTTGATAGCCAGGCTCAGGTTATTAAGGATTGTGTTTCTAATGCTACAGGTAAATATAATTTATCATATGAGGTTATTAATGAATCAAAAAGACACTTTGTTGACCCTAATAGCAATTTAGTTAAGTCATTAATGAAATGCTATCAGGAGGTAACTGGCGATTATGAAACTAAGCCATTTACTATTGGTGGAGGCACTTACGCTAGAGAGCTTAATACCGCAGTAGCATTTGGTCCAGTATTTGTAGGAAGAGAGGATGTTTGTCATATAGCTAATGAATATATGTATGAAGATGATTTTTATAATTCTATAGAGGTATATTATAAGTCTATATACGAGCTAACTAAATAATGAGATTAAGAAAAGTTAAAAACGCAACAGAAAGATTAAAGATAAATAATAATAGCTATTTTATAGAAAAGCCTGATTGTTATAAGGGTAAATGGAATGAGCTATTTGGAAATAATAATCCTATTCATATTGAAATAGGCTGTGGCAAGGGACAATTTATGTCTACGCTTGCTAAGGAAAATCCAGATATAAATTATATAGCTATTGAAAAATATGATTCTGTATTATTAAGATTTTTAGAAAAAATTATTGATGATAATATTCCTAATTTAAAGCTAACAGTATTAGATGCTGCAGCTATAACTAATTATTTTAATAATGCTGAGGTTGATAGAATTTATTTAAATTTCTCTGATCCATGGTCTAAAACGGCTCATGCTAAGAGAAGATTAACATCTAAGAGCTTCTTAGAACAATATAAGATTATTTTAAATGATAAGGGTGAAATATTCCAAAAAACTGATAATAGAAAGCTATTTGAATTCTCATTAGAATCATTTAATGCTGAAGGCTTTAAGCTAAGTAATATTTCACTAGATTTACATAAGGATTATGAAAAATATCCTAATAACATTACAACAGAATTTGAGGATAAATGGTCTAAATTAGGTCCTATTTATCGCTTAGAGGCAAGAAAATAGAGGTAAATATGGCTTATTTTGGATTGATTGGTGGCAAAAGTAATAAGGAGATATTAGATAATAAGATAGAACAATATTTAATTAGTCTAACTAATAAAAAATGTCCTACAATTCTTTATTGTCCATATGCTGCAGTCAATGATATCGAAAAGTCAAATAATAAATTTAAAAGACAAATGAATGGTCTTGATTGTAATATTATTTATATGGGATTAGATGATATTAATAATTTTGATTATTTATTAAATAAAGCTGATATATTATATATCGGTGGTGGTCATTGTGATGATTTGGTTGAATTGTTTGTTAAAAATAATTATTATGAGATATTATTAAAATATCTTAATACGGACAAAATATATGCAGGAGTATCTGCAGGAGCTATGATTTGGTGTAAATATGGTATGGGTGATAAGTATATTTATCATGATAACTTTCATACATATAATTACAAAATGGTTAAATGCTTAGGTATTCTTGATATTACAATATGTCCACATTATCAAAATGATGATTTAATTGTTTATAATGAGGTAATTAAAAATTATAATTTAGATTCCTTTGGAATTGAGGATGATGTAGCCTTAATAATAAATGGAAATAATTACCAAATTATTAAAGAGGATAAAAGAAGAAGCTGTTATTATTTTGGCAAAAATAATAGCTTTAAGATGATACCATTATATGAAGGAGTTGATTATGATGAAGATTGCAGCGTTAGGTCCTAAGGGCACATATTGTGATATTGCATGTCAAAATTATTTAAATGAGAATAATTTAGATTATGAAATAGTATATTATCCAAGTATACTTAAAACAGCATTATCTATTAGTGAAAATGATTTTGCAATATTACCATTTGAAAATACTTTAGATGGCTTTGTGATGGAAAGCCTAGACCAAATTATTAATAGTAATTTACATATTATTAAACAATTAAAGCTTAATATAGATTTCGCATTTGTAACAAATGCTAAAGCTATAGAGGATGTAGAAAAATGCTATGTGCAATTTAAGGCTTATGGACAATGCTTAGATTTTATAAGCAGTAATAAATTTTCTATTAGTCAAACTCAAAGTAATACTCAAAGCCTAGAGAGGCTATTAGAATCTAATGATAAATGTGGAGCTATTATTCCAGTTCATTTATTAGAAAATAATAGCTTTAATTTAGTAATTAATCATATAGCAGATTCAACACATAATGAAACAAGATTCTTTGTTATATCTAAGGAAAATATCCAAAATGAAATATATGATATAGCAAATATATCAATAGTTATTACAGCTATTGAGGATAGATCAGGTATATTATTTGATATTTTAAAGGAGTTTCATTATTTAGATATTAATCTAAAGGCAATTATGTCTAGGCCTATGAAGACAGAAATGGGTAAATATAAGTTTTATATAGAATGTAGCTTGGATAAAAATAATTTAGATAAGCTTGATAAGCTAATTAAGCAGCTAGAAACACAAAATCATTTTAAGGTAAATGTGCTAGGAGCTTATAACGAAATTTAGAAGGTGAAATTATGCGTGCTGTAGATATTATTATGAAAAAGCGTGATGGCTATAAATTAACTGAGGAAGAGATTGTTTTTATGGTTGATGGCTTTACAAAGGGTGAGATTGAAAACTATCAAATGTCGGCCTTTACTATGGCAGTGTTTTTTAAAGGCATGGATGATGATGAGGCAACATCATTAACTAAGGCTATGCTAAATAGTGGAGATATATTAGATTTAAGTGAAATTAAGGGAATTAAGGTTGATAAGCATTCAACTGGTGGTGTTGGTGATAAAACATCACTTGTTATTGCCCCTATTGTTGCCTCACTTGGTATAAAATTTGCTAAAATGAGTGGAAGAGGGTTAGGACATACTGGTGGTACTTTAGATAAGCTTGAATCAATTCCAGGATATTCTATTTCATTAACAGAGGAGCAATTTATCAATCAGGTTAATGAAATAGGTGTATCCTTAATTGGTCAAACAGGTACATTAGCACCTGCAGATAAAAAGCTATATTCTCTAAGAGATGTTACCGCAACTGTTGACTCTATTCCTTTAATTGCATCATCAATCATGAGTAAAAAGCTTGCAAGTGGTGCAGATGCCATCTGCTTAGATGTTAAGGTTGGTAGTGGAGCATTTATGAAGAATATAGAGTCTGCTACTAAGCTTGCAGAGCTTATGGTTGAAATAGGTAAAAAATGTAATAAGAAAATGACAGCTATTTTAACTAATATGGATGAGCCATTAGGCTTTGCTGTTGGTAATTCCTTAGAGGTTATTGAGGCAATTAATACGCTTAATGGTAATGGGCCAAAGGATTTATTAGATATATGCATTGAAATATCTGCTCATTTAATCTTGGATGCAGGTGTTGCTAAAAGCCTTAAAGAGGCTAAGGATTTAGCCTTAAATCAAATTAATAACAAAGAGGCTTTAAATACATTAGCTAAGCTTATTAAGGCACAGGGTGGAGATGTAGCTTATGTATATGACACTAATAGCTTTGCTAAGGCTAAATATATTACTGAGGTTAAAATAGAAAATGCTGGTTATATAAAAAGAATAGATGCCTTAGCTATTGGTAATGCTGCTATGAAGCTTGGGGCAGGTAGAGCTAAAATTACAGATAAAATAGATCATAGCGTTGGTATTATCTTAAAACAAAAGGTTGGAGACTATGTAAATAATGGTGATATTATCGCAACTATTTACGCTAATAAGGAGGATATTTCAGCTGAGTATAATGAAATATTAAATGCCTTCTCGTTAAGCCAAACTATTACCACACCTGAATTAATTCTTAAAATTGTCAAATAATTAAAAAATAACTTGCAATTAGTATTCAATTTAGGTATAATACTCAATAGATATTTACGCGTAAGGAGGTTTTTAAAATGAATTTCATAGTAGATATTTGCTTAGCAATTGTATCAATTTTATTAATTATATTTGTAATGCTTCAAGGTTCTAAGGATGATATCAATGATGCTTTCAATGGTAGTAAATCAGAGTTATTTAAAAACCAAAAGACACGTGGAGTTGAATTATTCATGGTTAGAGCAACAGCTTTACTAGCGATTTTATTTATTGCTTTAGTAATTGCATCTTTAGCTATACATGCATAAATAATTGATAATTAATGGGATTTATTTGCTAAATAAATCTCATTTTTTTCTTAATATTTGTAATAATAAGGAGTGGTGGTAATATGATAAATAAAAATAGAATAGTTGAAGTATTATCAAGCACTTCATTAAGTTTAGAGCTTATAGCTGAAGTGCTTGAATGTAATACTTCGGATTTAAAACCATTATTAGATGAAATGGTAAAAAAGAATGAAATTAAATATTTAGAGGACAAAGCCTTATATAAAATTAATAAGAACGGAAAAAGATTAGATAAGGCATATGTGTATTCCTTAATTAAGAATAATAATATTTATGATTATTATATGATTCAAAAATCTATTAAGGCTAGCTATAAAGAAATTAATGCTATATTAGATGAGCTTATAAAGGATGGTAAAATAGATTATTTTGAGGAATATGATACCTATGGTGATATTAAGCTTGCAAGGGTTAATGTAAAGCCACAGGGCTATGCGTTTGCTTATGTTGAAGAAGAAAATAAGGATTACTATATTCCTTTAGACTTTCTAAACAATGTATATGATGGTGATATATGTACAATTGTACCTTATGAAATAGGTCATAAATTAATTAATGCCTATATTTATAAGGTAGAGGAAAGAGCACATAGCTATGTTATTGGTGTTTTAAAAGAAAAGAAAACTAGAAAGGGTATTAAATATTATATTAAATCTACAATGTCATCCTTTGATGTAAACGTAGGTGTTAGACCTGAAGCCTTAAATGGGGCTCCAATAGGTAGTATTGTAGAGGCGGATGTTATTTATCAGGGTACAGCTATTATTGGCAGTATTAAAAGTGTAGTAGGTTATCCTGATGATCCAGGTATTGATATATCTCAAATAGCCCTTGAATATGGCTTTAAAACAGCCTTTAGTGATGAAACAGTAAAAGAGATAGAGAATATTCCTGATATTGTATTAGAAGACCAATTAGAGGGTAGAAGAGACTTTAGAAATAAGAATGTTATTACTATTGATGGAGATGATTCAAAGGACTTCGATGATGCTGTATGGGTAGAAAGGCTACCTAATGGTAATTATCAGCTAGAGGTTTATATAGCTGATGTTGCTGAATATGTTAAGGAAAACACATCACTTGATAGTGATGCGTTAGATAGAGGAACATCTGTATATTTAGCTGATAGAGTTATTCCAATGCTTCCAAGAAAGCTATCTAATGGAATATGCTCATTAAATGAGGGTGTTGATAGACTAGTATTAGCATGCTTAATGGAAATTGATTTAAAGGGTAATCTAGCTAATTATGAAATAGTAGAGGGAGTAATTAAATCTAGCCATAGAATGACATATAAAAATGTTAATAAAATATTAGATGGTGATATTGATTTATCTAATCAATATTCTGATATTTTAGATATGCTTCATACTATGAAGGAGCTTTCGGATCTTATTAGAAAAAGAAGATATAAAAAGGGTGGTATTGAATTTGATACACTTGAGTATAAATTTAATTTAAATCAAGATGGCTCACCTAAGGAAATAATTAAAAGAGATAGATTAGATGCTGAAAAGCTTATAGAGGATTTTATGCTTATGGCAAATGAAACTGTTGCGTATCATATGAGTATTATGAATTTACCTTCAGTTTATAGAATTCATGAAAAGCCAGATCAAGAAAAGCTTCATCAGGTATTTTCAAGCATTCAATCTATGAATGTTCCTGTTAAAAATATTAAAAATGATATTCATCCAAAGCAAATTCAAACTGTTTTAGAGGATGTATCAGATAATCCTAATAAATTAATTATTAATAATATGCTATTAAGAAGCATGATGAAGGCTAAATATAGTCCTGATAATTTAGGCCATTATGGGCTTGCGATGAATTATTATTGTCATTTTACTTCTCCTATAAGAAGATATCCTGATTTAATGACTCATAGAATGATTAAAAAATTATATCTTCATCCTAATAATTTTGATGTAGATTTACAAAAATATGCTACAATAGTAGGTGAGGTATCGTTAAGAAACTCAGCTAGTGAAAGAAAGGCTATTGAATGTGAAAGAGCAGTAAATGATATGTTATTTGCATGGTATATGTCTAGCTATATTACTAAATCATTTACTGGCACTATAACATCAATGACATCATTTGGTATGTTTATTACCTTGGATAATGGTGTTGAGGGTCTATTAAGCTATCAAAATATGAATGGATATTTTGAATATAATGAAGCAAAATATATAGCTATTGGTCCTAATAAGGTATATCACCTTGGAGATAAGGTTAAAATAGTTGTAGTATATGCTAACAAAAAGGATAGAAAAATAGACTTTATGTTAGAAGAAGATTATAAAAGGGTTGAAAGAAATGAAAATTATTTGTTCTAATAAAAAAGCTACGCATGAATATTTCATATTAGAAAAATATGAAGCAGGTATTAAGCTTAAGGGTACGGAAATTAAATCAATTAGAGAGGGTAAATGTAATATTAATGATGCCTATGTAATATTAAGAAATAATAGACCTTATATTCTTAATATGTTTATCTCTAAATATGAGCAAGGTAATATCTTTAATCATGACGAATTAAGATCTAGAGAATTACTTTTACATAAGCATGAATGTGATAAGCTTGCTAGTAAAATAAAGCTTGAGGGCTTAACATTAGTAGCCCTAAAGGCTTACTTTGTAGGCTCTTTAGTTAAAATAGAAATTGCCTTATGTAAAGGTAAAAAGCTTCAAGATAAGAGGGAAGATTTAAAACAAAGAGATGCAAAAAGAAATATCGAAAGAGAGTTAAAAAATTCCTATAGATATTAATAAAAATTGTGCTATAATATAAGCACAATTTCATATGGGCTTGTTATGGATTCGCTATGATTCATGAAGTTTTGTAAGCATGTAGCAGTAGACTGCTTTAAAAACGTCGAGGTTTAAATAACCGCAGAAGAAAACAATGATTATGCATTCTTAGCTGCAAGAAGCAATTCTTGTGCTAACTATGCTTTCGCTTGCTAATAATATAATATAAGCGGCTCACCCTAGAAATCTCCCATGTTTTTAGGCTTGAGTTTTATTTCAGTGGGATATATCACTGCTGTGCTACTCTAACAGTAAATGATGAATACAATAGAGTGTAGTCAGTTTTTGGTTTGCTTATTCGCTTAGGGCTGATGAAGTATTTTGGATAAGATAAACATGTAGAAAGCAAAATGAATTGGGTTGTATACCGGGGTTCAAATCCCCGCAGGTCCACCATAAGAGAACACAGGTTTGATACAGTGTATCAGGCCTTTTTTTTGTGCTTTTTTTAGGATTCGAGTCTCCTACGTATTTTTCTATAACGATTATTAATATAAAAAAATAAGCAAAATATGGGTTCGAAACTCCGTGCTTATCAAAACTATTCGTTAAACGATTTGAGCGGGTGGTTTCAAAAAAAAGAGGGTGGTTTCAAAATTAAACGATTTGGCTAGGTGGTTTCAAAATTAAACGATTTGCCAATTTTATGTTCTTTTACTAATCTAAAAAATGTTCCTCTAGATACACCAATTATTTTAGCAGCTTCAATATTTGTTAATTCTTTATTTAAATATTTATCTAGTATGTCATTAACATTAGATGGAAGAATAGCTTTTGGTCTACCAAATTTAACACCTTTTTCTTTAGCAATTCTAATTCCTTCAGCTTGTCTTTGTTTGATGTTAGTTCTTTCATTTTCAGCTACAAAAGATAAAACCTGAAGAACTATATCAGATATAATTTTTCCAACGAGATTTTTACCTTCAATTCTAGTATCAAGAAGCGGCATATCAAGTACCTTAATATCAGCGCCTATTGTTTTAGTAATTCTTGCCCATTCTTCTAAAATCATATGATAATTTCTACCAAGACGGTCTATTGATTTAATTATCAATAAATCGTCTTTTTTTAATTTCTTTATAAGCCTTTGATAATTAGTTCTAACAAAATCTTTACCAGACTCTTTATCGATATAGATATATTTATCATCTATATCAAATGCTTTAATTTCTTCATATTGTCTATCTATTTTTTGTTGTTTAGTTGATACGCGAATATATAGATGTGCTGGTACAGGAAATTTGGAAGATGTTTTGACCGATGAAGAGTTATCACACGTTATTATAAATACATATGAACTTAAGGAATGGTATGTTCTTAAAGACAGGATTGGACATAGAGTTAGATATATTATACCGCCAATTCCACAACCACCCAAAGAATTACCAGATTTAAATGAAGAAGGTTTTTTAAGCGGTGCAAATGCATTATCTAAGGATTTTATTGATTCTGTTTTAAAAATAATTGATGAAACTAAAATCAAAGAGAAAGTAAATATTATCTTATATGAAAATCCACCATATGCTGAAACTACAAGTATAGAATTTCAAAAACGAAATCAAGGAAAAGAACAATCAGATTGGAAAAATTCGTACGTAGTTAAAGAAATGAAAAAAGATGTTAAAGGACCAGCATCGAATGATATGGGAAATGCATTTATTTGGTCAGGTTTCAAATATTTCTTAAAAGATATAAACGATAGTTATGTAATTTTTTCACCTGCTAAATATTGGAAGGCTCAGCATTTAATTAATAAAAAATTTATTGATGGGTATGCATGTAATAGAAGCTTTTTTCATGCACCAACTCCAGCATGCATAATGTTATGTCTTTGGAGTAATGAAGATGAAATAATTGATGAAATTGAAATTAATGCAATAAATTTAGACGAACATGAAGGTTTCATTGATGAAGGTTTTATTAAAGTTAAAAGAATTTATTCGTTATTTAGTGACAGATTTTATGATAATCGTACTTTTGATGATGATACATTTGATGGTATAGTTTGTGAATTGGATGGTACAGAATCATTTAAAGAAGAAAGTCAAATTAGATTGAATAAGAATTATAATAGTAATATATTAGGATATTTAGTGGCACAAGCTTCAGGTTTTGATAATAACAGACTTTTATCTTCATTTCATATATCAGGTAGATATAATGCGAATGGTTTTTATTTAAGAAATGACTCTTTTATAGATAAACTACCAATATTTGTTGCTTCTAGATATTCTGATCATTATAACGATTGGAAGATAATGTCGATGATTATGAAATCTGCTGATATGGCTGATAAATATTATGAAGACATAAAAAATGGTAAATTGAATAACTTTTTATGCAAGTGTTTAATATGGGTATCATTATCACAT
This sequence comes from Acholeplasmatales bacterium, assembly GCA_017462645.1. Classification (GTDB taxonomy): domain Bacteria; phylum Bacillota_I; class Bacilli_A; order Acholeplasmatales; family Anaeroplasmataceae; genus Anaeroplasma. The sequence goes on from JAFTQR010000010.1 coordinate 33,272, forward strand.
TATCCACATATGCGTTCTTTAAAAGGAAGTGATAATAGGTTATATATTAATCAAATTTGTTTTGATGGTGATGACACATTAGCTTCAATTAAATTAAAAGAATTTATTTTAAATGGATATATTTTAACGCCTGAAGAAGAAGA
>JAFTQR010000011.1 GCA_017462645.1 Acholeplasmatales bacterium
AAAGAATCTAAGATGGTTTTTAGATACACCAACCTATAAAGTAGATAATTATATTGGTAAAACTAAGAAAGAAATTAAAAATACTTCATTTTTTAATTATGTATATTATGGTGATGGAGATACTGTAATATATCAATCACCAGATCAAGGTGAGAAGATAAAATAAGGAGATACTATAATGCTATATATGGGATGATTAAATCATTTGGTTTTGAAAAAGAGGACATTTTAAATGAAAAAACGTTGAAAAAGAGGGCAAAACTATATATAATATAATTGGAGTTGATGCATATGCTATGGAGAAAAAAACAAAAAGATATTGTAGAATGGATTCGTAAAGAAAAAAAAGCATTATTAATTACTGGTGCTAGACAAATAGGCAAAACATACATAATTAGAGAAATGCTTAAACAAGAAAATTGTGATTATGTTGAATTCAATCTTATTGAACAACCAGAAATGATAAAGGTTCTTGAAGCAGTTACAAATAACAACTCTCAAGCCTTTATTGAAAGGTTATCAATTGCTACAAGTCATAAGCTCGTTAAAGGAAAGACAATAATATTTTTCGACGAAATTCAAGAGTACAAAGAAATAGTCACTAAAATTAAATTTTTAGTAGATGATGGTAGTTTTAAATATGTTTTCAGTGGTTCTTTACTTGGTGTGGAGCTAACAGGATTGAAATCAGCACCAGTGGGATATTTAAATACTATTGAAATGTTTCCTCTTGATTTTGAAGAATATTCAATTGCATTAAATATAAAAAAAGAAACACTTGAAAGGCTGTATAAAGCATTTGAAGAAAAAAGAACTGTAGATGACTTTGTTCATGAAAAAATGCTTGAAGCATTTAGAAGTTATCTTTTGGTTGGTGGAATGCCTGAAGCAGTTAATTCTTATGTTAACGATCATGATTATAATGAAATATATAAAATTCATCTTAATATAATAGAACAATATAAGTTGGATTTTACAAAGTATGAAAAAGAAAAACGATTAAAATTAAAAAGCATTTATAATCTCATTCCTTCAGAGCTTGCTGATAAGAATAAAAGATATATTTTTAAAGATATTGATCCTAATATTAAATTTGATAGATATGAAAATAGCTTTAATTGGTTAATTGATGCAGGTGTTGCAATTCCAGTATATAATGCAACTGAGCCTAGGTTACCTCTTGAAATTAATAAAAAGAGTAATTTGTTTAAACTATTTTTATCTGATATAGGTTTATTAACTAGCTTATACGGCAAAGCCACTCAAATGGCAATTATGAATCAAGATTTATCACTTAATTGTGGAGCCATCTATGAAAATGTGGTTGCGCAAGAATTAAATTCACATGGTTATGATGGCTATTATTTTAATAGTCATAAACAAGGAGAGTTGGATTTTGTTATAGAATATAAAAACCATATTGTACCTATTGAAGTAAAAAGTGGAAAGGATTATAGAAAACATTCGGCTTTAGATAATGTTGTAAACAATAAAGATTATGGTGTGAAAGAAGCCTTTGTTTTTTCTAATGCTAATATTTCAGTTGATGATAAAATAATTTATTATCCAATTTATATGATAATGTTTGTCAATGAAGAAATGATTGAAATTCCGAAATTGAAAAAGATAGATTTATCTATCATATAATCAAAAGAAGATATAGAAAATATGTAGTTTTAGCTATTGTTATTAAGATTATTGAATAAATGAGGTTTGTCCATATGAAAACTAAAATTATAAATATAACAATTTGTATATTAATAGGTATTTTTGTAATCCTATTTCCAGTTATATCAGGAATTATAGTAGGAATAACAAAAATGGAAGGAGCTAGTATATTATTTTTACAAGCCTTTTTTATGTTGTTACCTATAATTATATTTATAATATTAATTCTATTAAAAAAGATTAATGGAAAAGATATTAGACTTGTAACAAATGTTAATAAAAAGAATTATTTATATTATTTACCTGTTGTTCTAGTATATATACCAGTATTAATAGGTGGATTTGTTTGGAAGGGGAGTGCCTATTTTTTTGGCAACTTATTATTGTATTTAGCGGTTGGTATTGCAGAAGAATTATATTTTAGAGGTATAATACCACATTTGCTTGAAAAGGATTTTAAAAAGGAACCTGTCATTTTAATTTCTTCATTAATATTTGGGTTAGGGCATGCTGCTAGTGCATTTGCAAATAATAATCCAATAGTTGTTGTATTAACAATATTAAATGCTTTAATATTTGGCTTTTTAGCTATATGCTTGCTTTACAAGACTAAGACTATTGTGCCGCTAATGATTATCCATTTTTTATTTGATTTTGAAACAAAATTTATTGCATTAGAAGGTAATGACTTAAGTATTGCTGAAGGAGTTAGAGGATCAATAATGCTCATATATGCGATTATTTTATTTGTGTTAATTAGAAAAACTTCAAAATCAGAAGTTATGGGGAACTAGATATAAAATGAACTGCCCCTTGTCAAGTAGACACGGTAAATAAAAAATAAAAAATAAAAAATGGCTTAGTTAAGCCGAAAAATGAACAGAAATCTCCTGCCCGATAACGTTAGTCTTAGGTAAAACTGGAACAGCTCAGGTAATATCATCAACAGGTGGATATGAGTCTGGTCATTACATTTTATCATTTTTAGGTATGGCACCTATGAGTGATCCAGAGATACTTTGTTATCTTGCAATAGGTAAACCACAAAATTGTGTACAATATGGTGGAACTGTTGCAGCACCACTTGTTGGTGAAATAATGGAACAATCACTTACCTATTTAGGTATAAATAGAGATTATGATAATCAAATAGAAAAGAATTTAAGATGGTTTTTAGATACACCTACCTATAAGGTAGATAATTATATAGGTAAAACTAAAAATGAAATAAAGAATACTCAATTTTATAATTATGTATATTATGGTGATGGAGATACAGTAATATATCAATCACCTGATCAAGGAGAGATGATAAAAGAAGAGATACTATAATGCTATATATGGGATGAGTTTTCATCCCATTATTTAAATTCCATTTAATTTTCTTTCTAAATATTCAGGTAATTCCTCTATAAATTTATATTTTGATATTGCTAAAGGCTGAGATAAGCCTTGGAGAGATATCTTACATATAATATTATCTGCATCATGACATAAAAGTAAACCAATGGTTGGATTATCTATATTATCCTTTAAGAAAGTATCAACAGCATTAACATAAAAAATTAGTTGGCCTATATTTTCTGGTTCAAATTTTGTAAGTTTTACTTCAATAACGACAAATGAGTGAACTTTAAAATTATAAAATAATAAATCTATTCTTCTTATTGAATCTCCTATATTTAGTTCATATTCTTTTCCTACTAACGCAAATCCCTCACCAAGGTCCTTTAAAAATACTACTATGTTTTCTAATAGTTTATTTTTAAATTCATATTCGTTATTGTTTTTACTTATTCCTGGATAATCAATAATATAAGTATCTTTAAACATGTTTTCAATAGGTAAATTTATTTGGATGGAATTATTAGTGTTAGATAATTGTAATAGATATGTTCCTTTTTTAATTTCTCTTTCAACTTCAGGTCTAGATAGTCTATTATTATAAGCATAATTAATATACCACATAACTTCCTCATGTGAGGAACACTTATGAATTATGCTCAGAATTGTTGCCCAAGGAATTTGGCTCACAGGCTGTGAGCTAATTTCATAATATGAAAAAGTTTTAGCAAATAAAGACATTCGTTTCAAATTAGCTAATGACATCCCATGATAACCTTTTAAATCAAGAGCTAATTTAGTTAAAAATTTATTTCCCCATTGTTTTTGTTGATTTATTATTGTGCCTATTTCATAATAAGTCATAATCATAGTGCTATTAACAACAACCATAGCTTTAGCTTGATTGGAACTTAGAGTGCTCTTGATTTTTTCTAATTCTTTTAAATAATCTTTCTCAATAATTGTAATTTCTTTTGTTTTAGTCATAGTAATTTTCCTTTCTTTTCTCAAAAATAAAAGCCTTACCGCATTTTAGCGATAAGGCTTATTGTTCATATTAAGTTGGAATATTTGTAATATCATAATTACCAACTCCTTAGATAACTATATTATAGCAAAATCTCTGTTTCGAATCTATAATATTTTATCCATTTATATATTTCTAACTATTTATGTATTTATTATACGCTTACTATAATGCTATATATGGGATGATTTAGTCTAAATATCTATTTAATAAATCATCAATATCAATACTTTCTAATTTAGATATTTGACTTATCTTTTTACCTATATCGTTTATAGATGAACCAACATTATATAATTCATCATCTATTACTATGAATCTATCATGATACTTATTAGTTCTTACAATAGTTAAATCATGATTTTGTTGAAATAAATTAATTTCTCTATTAGTTATAGGACTAGATGGATAAATGTAAATTGTTATAGATATAACAATACCCATTAACATTTCTAATACAGAATAATCATATAATGATTATTCTGTATTTTGCTGTATTAAATAAATTTTTAATAAAAGAATATCCTTCAAACATTTCCCCATTATAAAATATCTTATCTTTAAGTATATCTATAGAATTAATACTATCTAATCTTAATTCAACATTAGTTAATCTATTATTAAAATTAGTAATAGTAGAATTTATTTGATTAATAGCATTATTCATTTGAATTATATTATCACTATGAGCTGTACATCTTGATTTATTAATAACATATCCATTCAGTAGATATTGTTTTAATATTGAATTAGCCCAACGTCTGAATATTATGCCTCTTTCAGATTTAACTCTATAGCCCACGGATATTATTATTTCTAAATTATAATAAGATATTTCTCTTTCTACATATCTATTACCTTCAAGTTGAACTATCGCAAATTTTGCGACAGTTGAATTTTTACATTCTTCATTTAATGCATTGTTAATATGTTTAGATATTGTTTTAATATCTCTATTGAAGAGTAAAGATATTTCGTTTCTATTCAACCAAACAGTTTCTTCATTAGGTGAAACATTAACATCTAATTCAAAATCACCATCTTTAAATTTAATTAATTCATAATTTTTCTCAATCTTTTCAATTTTATTATTATCGTTCATAATATTTATCCTTCCTTTTCTCAAAAATAAAAGCCTTACCGCATTTTAGCGATAAGGCTTATTGTTCATATTAAGTTGGAATATTTATAATATCATAATTACCAACTCCTTAGATAACTATATTATAGCATATCTACACTCTGATTTCTATACGAGAGATATTTTGAAAATAAGAATTTTATGGTAAAATAAAAGTATCGTTAAGTATCGTGACTTTTATTAGATTATTTATTATCATATGGGTGAGGTGATATAAATGTTTAAGGATAACTTAATAGAGGAAAGAAAAAAACATGATGATACTCAGGATTCCTTAGCTTTAAAGCTTAATGTATCAAGAAGCCTAGTTGCTAAATGGGAGCAAGGCAGATCATTTCCCTCTTTAGATGATATAAATAAAATATGTGAGATTTATTCTTTAGAATTTGATAATTTATTATCTAAAGCTGAATTAAAGGAAAGATATGGAGTAGTTGAAAAGAAAAACAAAAGAAAAAATATTATAATTACCTCAATTATAATAGGTGCATCATTGTTTATTATTACATTAAGTATTATATTTTTTATTATAAGTATTGGGACAACAGGTGCTTATTATAAGAGTCGAATTAAAGATTCATTTACTAGTAATTATGAATTTAAATTGCCTTTTGAGGCTAATAATATGACCTTTGCAGGAGATTATTATTTTGATAATGATATATCATTTGATGAAATGGAAGTAGCATTAGAGAATAATGGCCATGTGGTTGAAAGAGGAAAATATGAGAATGGAGATGAATATTTAATATTAAGCTTCTTTTATGAGGATAGATTTGCTCCAATGTTTATAATATATGAAATAAATGCTGATAGATATTGTGTAGCTGAATTAACTGACTATATTGATTATTGTACTTATTCATCACCACTTCATTTTATAGATAAAGAAAGAACGAATAATTATAATCTACAAAATGAAACAACAAATTATCTAGCAATTAATATAGACTTTGATGAGTTAGTTAGCTTTTATGAGAAGTCAGTATCTGGAATTATTAAAATTGATGTTGATAATAAAATAATATATGTTAAAGCTAAATCTTCTAAATTAGGAGATTCAATTAATTCAGTTATGAAAATCGAATATATGGAATTAGCTGATGGTAATTATATTGAGGTTAATAAGGTTTCTAGCTTTGATTAAATAACTGAGGAGGTATTTTAATGAGAAAAATATATTATATCTTTATGATAGCATTATTACTTATGCTTGCGTCATGTAATTTAGATGATGTAGGACTTAATAATAAAATTTTTTATTACGAAAAAATAGATGAAGAATCTATTGCTATCGGAAATGTTATAGAAATTCCAGAAAATGGTGCTGTTTTTATACCATATCAGATAGATAGTTATAATGTGTCAAAATTAGGTTTTAATTCAGGCTTAGGTTTTGGTGGTAATGGGTATTTATCACAAAATAGTACCGAAAATATGTTTACTAGATGCTATATTCCATGTTCGGTTAATAGTGTAATGGGAGGTTACTTTAAGTTTGTAAATCATACTAAGATCTTTTATGGTGGAAAAGCATTTGATTTAGAGTGTTTTAATAACTTAAGAGAAGGAAATGAATTATATGTATTACCTAGTGAATATGATTCTTTTTGTGAAATTTATGATGATAAATGGCATCAATCAATACATAAAGCAAATGTTATTTATCACTTAAATAATGATAGTTTTGAAGATAATGTATATTATCTTGATTACTATAACGACAATGAGTTAATAACATATATTCCACCAATACCAAATAGAGATGGGTTTACCTTCAAAGGCTGGTATATGGAGGAAGAATGTATAAATGAATGGGATTTTGAAAATAGTAAGCCTTCATTTAATACATCAGATTATAAGTTGGTATTGTATTCTAAATGGATAAAGGAGAAATAAATATGGCTGATGATAAAAGATTTGAAAAGGTATATTCACAAGGAATATCTAGTGTAGTAGAAATTTGGGTAGATAAAAAAACAGGTGTAAATTATCTTTTTCGTATTAGTGGATATGCTGGTGGATTAACACCACTTCTTGATAAAGATGGTAATGTTGTTGTTACCCCAATTAAAAAATAAATATATTGACATTTTATTAAAAAATTAATATTATTAAATTACCATAAGGAGAAGACGAGAGACAAGCTCTATGACTCTTCAGCAACCTGCAATATGTAAGGTGCTAAAGCTTGAATGATGGGATATATTAATTACTAATAATACACTCCCATTGCGATGGGAGTTTTTATTTTCTTCTTGTGGAATATTTTAGGAGGAAATAAAATGGATAATAAATTAGAAGAAATTGTACCTAATATTTTATATAAATATAAGGGTATATTAATTAGAAGGATAGGAGAGCGTTATATTTGTACTATTGATGGTGGTACATTTATATTTAACGAGCTTGACCTAATAATTGGAATTATTGAGGCTTTAGTATGAAAATATTATTACATATGCCTCATACAAGCCTAAGGCTTCCAAAAGCCTTTTATAAAGGCTTATTAATAGATAAAAATCTATTAAATAAATATAATTTATTAATGACTGATTTAGGTGTAGATACTCTTTTTAAAATCTTTAAGGCTAAAATAATAAAGCCTAAATATTCTAGGCTTTATTGTGATTTAGAAAGATTTAAGGATGATAGCTTAGAAATAATGAGTAAATATGGACAAGGTGTTATATATACTCATACCTATGATGGATTATTATTTCATCAGCATGATGAAAAATATAAAAGAAAAGTATTAAAATATTATGATAAATACCATAAAAGACTAGATAAAACAGCTAAAAACCTATTAAAAAAGGATGATACTTTATTAATATTAGATTGTCATAGCTTCTCAGATAAAATGGCGTCATATTTAAATAATGAGCCATTTCCTGATATCTGTATAGGTATAGAAAAAGACTATTATGATGAGAAAATATTAAATAATATAATTAATAAAATAAAAGAAAAAGGATATACCTATCAAATTGAATATCCATATAAGGGAAGCTTAGTTCCTAATTATATTTATAACAATAAGGTAAATGGTAAGGTTATTTCTATAATGCTTGAAATAAATAAAAGAATTTATTTATAAAATATGCTCATTTTATCAAGTATATATTATTAATATATGCTATAATCATTAAAGGTGATAATTATATGGATTTAGAAGTAGAACTAGATAAAATTCTTAAAATCAAAACTAGTGGTAGAGATGATTCAAAATCAAATTATATCAATTTTCCATATGAGCCTACTCCCTATTGTGTATTACAGGAATTATCTAATAGTGGATATATTACTAAGGCTGATAAGATAATTGATTATGGTTCAGGCAAGGGAAGAGTTGATTTTTATTTAGCTTATAGTAATAAAGCTAATATGATTGGTGTTGAATATGATATAAGGTTATATAATAAAGCATTAGATAATCATAAAAATTCAATTAGCTCAGGTAGGGTTCAATTTGTTAATTGTAATGCTTTAGATTATGAATTCCCTGATGATGCTACTGGAGCTTATTTCTTTAATCCTTTTTCTATAAAGATGTTAGAAGAGGTTATAAAAAGTATTAGATTATCTAAGAAAAGAAATAATAGGGAAATAAAATTATTTTTCTATTATCCATCTAAGGAATATATATCATTTTTAAAGGAAAATGATGATATTATTTATTTAGATTATATTAATTGTATGGATTTGTTTAGACAGGTTGATAAAAAGGAATGTATCGCAATATATAAGCTATAATAAGAAATAGAGTTTATCTATTTCTTTTATTTATTAATATTTGGTGTTATAATATTAATGTTATTTTTGGAATAGAGGGATTATTATGAAGTCATTTTCTAAATTATTAGATAGCTTTGGAGAAGGTATTTTTAAAAAATTAAATGATAAAAAAATAGAATTAGAAAATCAAGGTAAGGAAATACATGATTTATTTGTAGGTACTCCTGATTTTGAGCCTAATTATAGAATTATGAAGGTATTAAGTGATGCATGCTTAAATAGCGAGGATTATAAATATTCATTAAGGGTTTTACCAGAGCTTAAGGATGAATTTATTAATTATTATAAAAAAAGATTTAATGTAGAATTAAATCATGAACAAATTACAATGTGTAATGGCACTCAAGAGGGTATGTGTCATATTGGTATGTGTGTATGTAATGAGGATGAATATTGCCTATTACCTAATCCAGGCTATCCAGCATTTACCTCTAGCGCAAAGCTTGCTAAGGCTAATATTTATTATTATCCCTTATTAGAGGAAAATGATTTTATGCCTAGATTAGATTTAATAGATGAGGAAATATTAAGGAAAACAAAATATGTTATTATTTCCTATCCATCAAATCCAACGGGTGGTGTAATAACAAAGGAAAGATATAAGGAAATTATTGCGTTAGCTAAGAAATATGATTTTATTATAATAAATGACAATGCATATTCTGATATAGTATTTGACGGATTTGAGTCATTTTCATTCTTAGAGCTTGATGGTGCAATTGATGTAGGTGTTGAGTTTTATTCATTATCTAAATCTTTTAACACTACTGGTGCTAGAATATCATTTTTATTAGGTAATCCTGATATTATTAAAGCATTTGATAAATTAAGAAGCCAATATGATTTTGGAATGTTTATTCCAATTCAAAGAGCAGCTATAGAGGCATTAAGGCTTGATAGAAGCTTTGTTTTAAAGCAGCAAGCAATTTATCAGGAACGAAGAGATGCCTTATGTGATGGTCTTACTAGCATTGGCTGGAGGGTTAGAAAATCTAAGGGTACAATGTTTGTTTTTGCGAGAATTCCAGATAAATATAATGATGGTATGGAATTTTCTATTGAATTATTGAATAAGGCCAATGTATTAGTTACACCAGGTATATCGTTTGGTCCGCTTGGTGATAAATATGTTAGATTTGCGTTAGTAAAGGAAAAGGAAGAATTATTAAGAATAGTAGATATTATTAAAAAATCTGAAATATTATAAAAAAGAAGAAGGTAGCAAAATTGCTACCTTCATATCTTTTTAATAACCTATTTTGTTTTCTTTAGTGTTAATTACTAAATCAGCTTCAGTTATTTTTTCACCAAAGCCACTGTCGATACCGATAGTAACGAAACCATGCTCCTTACCAATTGCTAAATACTTATTAACGTCCTCGAATAATACTACTTCCTTAGGATTAGCATTCTTTAAAATCTTCATAATTTCTACATAATAATCAGATTTCACCGGATGAGCCTCATCACAGAAGAATGAATTTCTTTCGTTAAAGTAACGATAGAATTCCCATTTCTTCATAATCTTTAGCGCAACGCCTTTATTTTGTGCAGATACTAAGAATACCTTAATACCTAAACCAGCATCAGATAATACATCTTGAATAAACTTAAATGGTCTAGATTCCTTTAAAATAATTTTAATAGCTAACTTAGCTCTCTTTTTAGAATATTTTTCCTTATCTTCAATTACGATATTATAATCCTTTTCGATTTCACCTAAGAATACCTCTTCAGGCTTACCTAAATAAGATAAAATATGCTCATGATCAACCTCGATACCATATTCCTTCTTTAATATTTCATTATGAGCCACCCAGTGTAGTCTTTCTGTGTCAGCTAAAGTACCATCTAGGTCGAAAATGAAACATCTTTTGTTGTCTAACAGCTTTTTAATTTTTTTGTACATAAAGTCACCCTCCTAAATTTGTTTAAATATTATTCAATTTTTCATTGTATTTTGTAAAGGATTGAAAGAAAAAAATGAAAAAAAACCAAAATACATATTAAAATAGAACTGTTATTTATATCTTTATTTTACTAATTAATTTGAAATATGTCAACTTTTATATTTTTATTTGTGCAAAATGTACAACAAAATGTGAAAAATGCTGTATAATACAAGAAAATGAATGAAAAAGGAGGGGAATTGCTTGAGGCAGGAAAATAAAACATTTTTTAAAGAATTAAATAAGCTAATGCTGCCAATAGCCTTCCAAACATTCATGCTAGCTGCTGTTGCAGCATCAGACTCTATTATGCTTGGCTTGGTAAGCCAGGATTCATTAGCGGCTGTATCATTAGCCTCTAAAATCCAATTTGTACAAAATATTGGGCTTGCTGCGTTAGTAGGTGGTGGTAGTGTATTAGCCTCTCAATATTTTGGGAAAAATGATTTTAAAAAGGTAAGTAGCATTTTCTCACTTGTTTTAAGATATTCAGTAATTATATCAATTATTTTTTGGGCGATATCATTATTTATCCCAGAGGAATTAATGAGAATATTTACTGATGATATAAATATGATTAATATAGGTAGTAAATATTTAAGGGTATCATCATGGTCATATTTAATTGTTGGAATCACTCAAACGTATTTATGTATGCTAAAGGTTTCTAATAAAGCATATTTAAGTGCGATAATAAGTTCTATTGCAGTTGTATTAAATATATTATTAAATGCTGTATTTATATTTGGGTTAATAGGATTTAGTGAAATGGGGGCTGAGGGAGCTGCCCTAGCTACTGTAATAGCTAGAATTATTGAATTAATTTTATCTATTATAATAGTAATGGCTTATAAAATTAAGCTTGATAAAAGAAATATCATATCCTTTGAAGGTACTATAGAAAAGGAATTTTGGAAAATATCTAGTCCGATTTTATTGAATGAAGCAATTTGGGGAATTGGTGTTACTATTTATTCTATAGCCATCGGTCATTTGGGAAGTGATGCTACAGCGGCAAATTCGATAGCTTCAGTTGTTAAGGATTTAGTAACAAGCCTATGTAGAGGAATAGGCGTAGGTGGAGGAATATTACTTGGCTATAAGCTTGGTAGTAATAAACTTGATGAGGCTAAAAGCTATGGCAATAAGCTAGTTAAGCTATCTATTATAGGTGGTATTATTTGTGGTTTAATAATTTTAGCAACAATGCCTATAGCTCTACAAATGGATTTAAGTAATAATGCTAAGGATTATTTAACTATTATGTTAATAATTTGTGCATTTTATATGGTTTCAAAATCAATGAATGTTGCAATAATAAATGGAATATTTTATGCAGGTGGAGATTCTAAATTTGATACATATTGCATAATAACGACAATGTGGTTTATGATTATCCCCCTTGCTCTAATAGGAACATTTGTTTTTTCTTGGCCAGTTTTGGTAATATATCTTATTATTAGCCTAGATGAGGCAATTAAAATACCGTTTGTTCTTGCAAGATATAAAAAATATAAGTGGTTAAAAAATTTAACAAAGTAAAAAAGGCTCTTTTTGAGCCTTTTATTATTTTAAGTATTCAATTATATTATTTAATACCTTTTCTCCAAGTCTTACATATGCCTGATATGATTTTCCACCAGCAGATCTATTAATAGTAAATGTATTTTGTAAATCCCAAATAGAATTATCACCCGCAGTAGCTAATGTATCACCAAAGAAGAAGTGATTATCCTCCTTAAGCCATTCCTTTAATGCTTCAACATTAAAGCCTGGACCAATTGAGGTGTTAAATAAAATTCTTTTACCCTTCATTAAATTAAATTGCTCCTTTTGAAGCAATAATACATTTTTATTTAATGCAAGGAAAATTGCCTCACTTTCACTACAAAGTGTATTTAAATCCTTATATTTAATATCCTCATTATTTTCAACATCATATTTTCTAGTACGACTATAATATGATACATCTGCCTTAAAGAATTTTAACGCTCTAGCAATTAATGTACCACTAGTACCTAATCCGATAACACCACACTTTAATCCTGTTATTTCATGTGCTATATTATCCCATTTGAATTCCTTATAGCCTTGAAGGAATTCAACTAGCTCATGAATAATATATTCAGCAACACCCTCATCACCATAATCTCTAATACCCTTTACGATAATACCAAGCTCCTCGGCTTTAGTAATATCTACATTTGCTGATTCCTTAGAATATAATGAACAGCACATTCCAACATATTTTAGATTTTTAGCATTTTCTAATACATAAGCATTAATTGCTGATGTAAAGGATAATAATACTGCATCTGCATCATCTATTCTTTTTAATATTTCATTGTCATTAGTAGGAATATCCTTATAATAGATAACCTCCTTAGCATATTTATTTAATTCCTCAACATGCACATTAAGCATATTTATAGGTTCTATAATTACTAATTTATTAAACATTGCAAAACACTCCTTATTTGTTATAATATTAATATTAAATGAAATAAAAGTCAAGGAGAGTAGTATTATGATAAGACTAGGATTATATGGTTGTGGCAGATTAAATAAAATTGTTGTTGATTGTTATAAAAAGGGATTGCTAGATGGCTTTGAAATAGTAGGCTGTTATAGTAAAACTAAGGAAAGCAGAGAAGAAATGGCTAATTCACTAAATATTAAGCCATGTGATACATACGATGAATTATTAAAAAGAAATATTGATTATTTAGTAGAAGCTGCTAATCCTTTAGCTACTAAAGCTATATTAGAAAAAACAATAAATAATAAGGTTAATATAATCTTATTATCTATTGGTGCCCTAGCAGATGAGGGTTATTATAAAAATATAATTAATCTTGCTAAGGAAAATAATGTTAGAATACATTTAGCTAGTGGTGCTATTGCAGGATTCCAGGTATTACGTACAGCTAACATTATGGGCTTAACTAAGTCATCACTTACTAATACTAAGGGACCTAGAGCTCTATCTAAAACTACATTGTATAAAAAAGAAATGGAAGTTGATAATGTAGTTGCGTTTGAAGGTAGTGCATATAACGCAATTCAAAATCTTCCTACAGGTATTAATGTCGGTGTAGCTACAGCTCTAGCCACAATGGGTGTACATGATACAAACATATTAATACAGTCAAAGCCAGGCTTTATTGGTGACAGTCAATGCATAGATATTGAATGTGGAGAAGAAATTAAAGCCCATTTAGATGTATATAGTAGAACTAGTGATATTGCAGGATATAGTGTAGTAGCATTATTACAAAATCTAATTAGTCCAATTGTATTCTAAAATAAGCCCTTTTTAGGGCTTTATTTTAATTTATAAGAATATAATTACATGGTGATTCAATATGGAAAAGAATCCTATTCAAAACTTTGTTAATTATTTCTTTTCTTTAAGTCCATATGAATTCTCTATTTTAGCCAATCTAATTGGTATTTTTTTGACTATTCCATTAGATGTTAATCAGCAAAATTCATTAGGTAATTTTTTTGAACTAATAGGGCAGCAAATATTAACTATTCAAGCACAAAATTACAATATAAATGATTCTATAAATATAAATTTTAATGAAATACTTAAACAGATTAATTTTAAATTTGAATATTTAGAGGAGCTAATTAATTATCTTATGGCTTTTAAAGATAAAAAATAGTATAATTAAAATATATGTTTCTATTTATTTTAAGATATAAAAGGTGATTTATGTTTGATATTTTTAAGAATGAAGGATTAACCTGTATTGTTTATAAAGATAATATTATTTATAAAAGCAAGGATAGAGGAGTTAAACCATTATTAGAGCTTGTTAATAATAACATTAATGTTAATGGCTATAATTCAATAGATAAGGTTATAGGTAAGGCTGCAGCATTTTTATATATAATATTAGGAGTTAATAATATATATGCTGAAATAATAAGTGAGCCAGCCTATAAGTTGCTATTAGAAAATAATGTTAACATTAAATATGAAGTCCTAGTACCATTTATTATTAATAGAGCCAAAAATGGTAGATGTCCAATGGAAGAGGCTGTTTTAAATATAAATGATAAGAATGAAGCATTAGCTGCAATTAATAAAAAAGTTTTAGAATTGAGGGGATAATATGTTTGATAATATAAAAAAGAATTTTGGTTTTGGAATGATGAGATTACCAATGAATGGTGATATGGTAGATTATGATGAAACATGTAA
The DNA here is from genome assembly GCA_017462645.1 of Acholeplasmatales bacterium. Lineage (GTDB taxonomy): Bacteria > Bacillota_I > Bacilli_A > Acholeplasmatales > Anaeroplasmataceae > Anaeroplasma. Next base: position 15,141 of record JAFTQR010000011.1, read on the forward strand.
AATGATTGATACATTTATGGATAATGGATTTAATTATTTTGATACTGCTCATGGCTACTTAGATGGTAAAAGTGAAATTGCAATAAGAGAATGCTTAGCTAAAAGATATGATAGAGATAAGTATATATTAGTTAATAAGCTTACTAATGATTTTTTTAATAAGAATGAAGATATTATTCCTTTCTTTAATAGTCAGCTAGAGGCTTGTGGTGTAGAATATTTTGATATTTATTTAATGCATGCTCAAAATGCTGAATATTTTGAAAAATATAAAAAATGCAAGGCATATGAGACTGCATTTGAACTAAAAAGAAAAGGCTTAGTTAAGCATGTAGGTATATCTTTCCATGATAGCTCAGAGGTATTAGATCAAATATTAACTGAATATCCTGAAATTGAATGTGTACAAATTCAATTTAATTATGTTGATTATTTAGATCCAGGAATTGAGGGAAAGAATTGCTATGATGTATGTGTTAAGCATAATAAGCCTGTTATAGTAATGGAACCAGTAAAGGGTGGAAGTTTAATTAATCTTCCGAAAAAGGCTCAGGATATTTTTGATAGCTTAAATGGTGGTAGTAATGCAAGCTATGCTATTAGATTTACAGCAAGCTTTGATAACGTAAAAATGGTATTATCTGGAATGAGCAATATGGAACAAATGCTAGATAATATTAGCTATATGAAGGATTTTAAAGCCTTAAATGAAAAAGAATTTAAGGCTATAGAGGATGTTTGTAAAATATTTAAGGAGCAGGATTTAATCCCATGTACAGCATGTAAATATTGTGTTAAAGGCTGTCCTAAGAATATTTCTATTCCTGAACTATTCTCTGATTATAACGCTAAAAAGGCTTATAATGATTGGAATAGTGACTGGTATTATAGCATTCATATTCAAAATAAAGGTAAGGCTTCAGATTGTATTGAATGTGGTAAATGTGAGAATATTTGCCCTCAGCATTTACCAATTAGAAGTCTATTAAAGGATGTATCTAAAATATTTGATAAAAAATAATTCGACTTGGAAGGTGTTTACACCTTCCATTTATTTAATGTGTCAAAAATATTAAATAAAATGTCATTTATAGTTGACATTATGTAATTTATATCGTATCATATTAGTGGAAGGTGATTAAGATGAAAAAATATTTAGGACTTATTATTACAGATGTATTTTTAGTATTAGGAGTGATAGCGTTTATTATTTTAAATGCTATATTCGGAGATTTATATTATCCGCTTGGGTTTATGTGTGGAATTACAACAGTAGCTATTGTGATTACAATTATTAAAATTAAGGCAAAGGATGAGCCTAAGCCAGAATATGATGAGCGTCAGCTTAAGGCTAGAGGTGAATGCTTTCAAATTTCTTTCTTTGCATTAATTGTAATGCTTATTTTAGATGGCTTTATAAGACAATCATTAGAATATGATTGGTCTAGCTATTTATTAGGTGTTTCTATTACGATGATTGCTTCAGTCACAATATTCTGTGTACTAGCTATAATAAAGGATGCATATATAGGTATTGGAAAGAATATGTTAAAGTTTGGTATTCTTATGCTAGTAATTGGAATAGTTAATGTTGTATTAGGAATTCTTTCTGGATTTGAAGAAGGATTTTTAGTTAATGGTATGGTTAATGAATACTCTTTAAATTTAGCTGTTGGTGGAATGTGCTTGGTTATTGGAATAACATCAATCATTAAAAATGCATTAAACAAGAAGGAAGAACTGATTGAGAAATGAAAAATTTAAGATTGAAGGCTGCTAGAGCTGAGCGTGATATGTCACAGGCAGAGCTTGCAAAGCTTGTTGGAGTAACAAGACAAACAATAAATCAAATAGAAAGCGGAGAATATAATCCAACAATAAAGCTATGCATGTCTATATGTAAGGCATTAAATAAAACATTAGATCAATTGTTTTGGGAAGAATAAAACCTCGAAAATTCGAGGTTTTATTTCTTTTTCTGAATAAAATTTCTTGTAAAAAATAAAAACTTGAATAATTTTCGATATAATTGTATAATTAAATAGAATTAGTCATTTTGGGAGTATATTATGGATAAGATAATTGAATTTTTTAATTTTTTAAATGATAATATCTTACAACCAATTGTTATGATATTAATACTTGGTGTAGGTATTTTATTAGCAATTAAAATGAGATTTTTGCAAGTAAGAAAATTCGCTTATAGTTGTTCGATGACTGTTGGTAAATCTTTAAAGGCATCATTTAGTAAAAACAAGATTAAGGAAAAAAACAAGATTTCGCCATTCGCAGCCTTTGCTACCGCAATTGCAGGAACTGTAGGTGTAGGTAATATTGTAGGCGTTGCTACAGCATTAACTATGGGTGGTCCAGGCGCAATATTTTGGATGTGGGTGTCAGCATTTTTTGGTATGCTGACAAAATATTCTGAAACAGTATTAGGTATTTTCTTTAGAAAAAAGAATGAAAATGGAGAATATCGTGGTGGTGCCATGTATTACATTTCTAGAGGAAATAAATTGAAATGGCTAGCCACTATATTTGCAATATTTTGTGTATTTGCATCATTTGGTTTTTGTTTAGTTCAATCTAATAGTATTTCATCTACAATTGTAAGTTCAATTGATGGAGCTAATCCTGATGTTTGGAATTTAGTTATTGGTCTAATTGTTGCATTAATAGTTGGACTTGTTATTATGGGTGGTATCAAAAGAATATCATCAGTAGCTTCATATATTGTACCTTTTATGGCATTACTATTTATATCACTTGCATTAATTATAATAGGTATGAATATAGAAAACATACCTAATGTATTTAAGGCAATTTTCCAAGAAGCCTTTTCATTTAAGAGTGCAGGATCTGGTATAACAGGCTTTGTTATAGCTAAGGCTATGCGTTATGGTATTGTTAGAGGAATATTTTCTAATGAAGCAGGTTTAGGTAGTTCTGTTATGGCTCATGCAAGTGCCGATGTAAAGGAGCCTGTTGAACAAGGCTTTTGGGGTATTTTTGAGGTTTTTCTTGATACTATTGTTATTTGTACTTTAACTGCCTTATTGCTAATGACATCAGGTGCTTATGGTACAGTAAATAGTAGTGGTGAATTATTAACAGGTGCTGAAATGGGTCTGTTTGCTTTTAAAGATAATCTTGGAACATTTGGTGTTATGATGTTTGCGTTAATATTACCTCTATTTGCATTTACAACAATAGTCTCTTGGAGCTATTATGGAGAAACCGCAATAGAATACTTATTAGGTAAAAAAGCTATATTTATATATAAAATCATTTTCATTGTTTTAATAGTTGTTGGCTCTATTGTTGAGCTTGCATTAGTATGGGTTATTGCAGATACATTTAATGTGCTAATGGCAATTCCAAATCTAATTGCTTTAGTAATGATGTCTGGTTTAATTACTAAGATAACTAAAAATTATTTTGCTAGAAAAAAAGGTATTAATGTAAAACCATTGTTAAATGAAGAAGACATATTAGAAGATATCTAAAAATCTTGTAGAAATAAAAGGATTTTATTTTTAAATGTTGAATAAAATGTAAATAAATGATAAATTAAAAATAATTAAAGACTCATAAAAGGGAGTAGAAGCCATTTTACATGGAATGTTCTCGTCAATACAGTGTTGTACACTCGGGCTCATTTTAAATTTCAAGACTTTTATCGATAATAAGAGTCTTTTTAATTGAAAGGAGAATAGAAGGGTATGTTTATGGACATATTTTGGTTAGTAGTTGGTATGATACTATTAATCAAGGGCGCGGATTGGTTTGTAGATGGTGCAAGTAGACTTGCAAAGGCTATGAAAATCCCATCATTAGTAATTGGTCTTACTTTAGTATCTATTGGTACAAGTATGCCAGAGTTAAGTGTAAGTGTTACTGCTTCAATCAATGGATTAAATGATATGAGTTTCGGTAATATTATCGGATCTAATATTTTTAATACATTCTTTGTTATTGGAGCAAGTGCTATTTTCACTACATTAGTTGTTACAAAAAGCTTAAAGAAATATGATATTCCATGTTTAATAGGTATTTATTTAGTATTAATACTATTTTCATTTGTTATCACACCAAATATGCTTGAGCGTTGGGAGTCAATTGTTATTTTTGTTTTAACTATTGTATATACTGCATTCTTATTAATTAGAAGTAAGAATGAGCCTCAACCAGAGGAAAATGAAAATGAAGAAAAGAAACCCTGGTATATTAGCTTATTCTTTGTAGCTATAGGTTTAATTTCTATTGTTGGCGGTGGTACATTAACTGTAGATTCTGCTGAGGTTATAGCTTTAGAGCTTGGTATGTCTGAGTTATTAGTAGGTTTAACAGTAGTAGCAGTTGGTACATCTTTACCAGAGCTTGTAACAAGTATCGTTGCTGCTAAGAAGGGTGAAAATGATATTGCAGTTGGCAATGCACTTGGTTCTTGTATTTTCAATGTAATTTTAATTCTAGGTCTTTCAGGTACTATTAGACCTATGGGTATTGCATGGTCAAGCATGATTGATGTATTAGTAATGCTTGCGAGTGCTGTAATTATTCTAATTATGTCTATTGGCAAGGGTACAATTGATAAGAAGAAGGGATTAATCCTAATTCTTATTTATGTTGTTTATCTAGCTGTTATCATAATGAGAGATACTGGTGTATTTTAATAGTTAATTAGGAGCTTCTGCATGAAGCTCCTTTTTGCATTTGTTGACAAAATTAATAAATGTGATATAATACGATTGGTAATAAAAAACCTAAAAGGGAGTAGAAGCCATTATAGTGGAATGAGATACGTCATTACAGTGCTTATGCATTCGGGCTCATTTTAAATTTTCGAGACTTTTATTAAGGATAAAGGTCTTTTTTTATTACCAAAGGAGGTAATCTTTGTTTAATATTATTTAAATTATCACAAATTACGACATTTCCTTATGCTATATTGAAGACAAATATAGTAATTGGAGGGTAATAGTGATAAATTTTATTAAAAAACAATCACCGGGTAGAATTATAGCCTTAGGCTTTCTATTAGTAATATTATTAGGCTCTTTATTATTAATGATGCCTTTTAGTGTTAAGGATGGAGTAAAGCTTAGTTATATTGATTCTTTGTATACATCAACTAGCGCTGTATGTGTTACAGGCTTAATTGCGGTTGATGCTGGTGATACCTTTACTGCAGCCGGTCAAATTATTTTAGCATTATTGATTCAGGTTGGTGGCTTAGGTGTTACTGCAATAGGTGCAGGAGTTATTATAGCTATAAGAAAAAAGATTAATTTAAAGGGAGTTAATCTTGTTAAGGAGGCTATGAATTTATCATCAGGTAATGGTACAAAAAAGTTCATAAGAGACATATTTATTACTACATTAGTTATTGAGCTTATTGGTGCTATTTTAAGCTTTATTGTTTTTGTAGATGATTATCCTATATTAGACGCAATAGGGATAAGCATGTTTCATTCAATTGCGGCATTTAATAATTCAGGCTTTGATGTGTTAGGTAATCTACAAAACCTAATACCATATCAGGATAATGTATTATTAAATTTAACAACCTGTGGTCTTATTTTCTTTGGTGGAATTGGATTTTTAGTAATTAAGGAAATGTGGACTAAGGGCCTTAAATTTAAAAAATATTCTATGCATGCAAAGGTTGTTTTATTAGTAAGCCTAGTATTAATTATTTCAGGAACAGTGTTAATTAAATGTACAGAGGATATATCATGGATGGGTGCATTTTTCTTTAGTATATCTGCTAGAACAGCAGGATTCTCTACCTATTCACTTGCAGAATTTAGAGAAGCTGGGCTATTTGTATTAATTGTATTAATGTTTATTGGTGCATCTCCAGGCTCAACCGGTGGTGGTATAAAAACAAGTACGTTTTTTATATTACTACAAGGTATAAAATCATCAGCAACTAATAAGCAGGAGAAGGCATTTAATTACGCAATACCTAAGGATGCTTATAAAAAGGCATCAGTAATTTTTACACTTGCAATAATGATTGTTATTATTGGCACTTATATAATGGTTATTTTAGAGCCTAATATAAGGCTTATTGATGCCTTGTTTGAAATAACTAGTGCCTTTGGTACGGTAGGATTATCTACAGGTATAACACCTAATCTAACAATAGGTAGTAAGCTTTTATCAATTCTAATTATGTATATTGGAAGGCTTGGGCCATTAACAATTGCATCACTTTGGTATTTTAAAGCGTGTGAAAGGGTATCATACCCTGAGGGTAATATAGCGATAGGCTAAAAGGAGGATAAATATGAAAAAGAAATTATCTTATGGAATTATAGGCTTAGGTAGATTTGGAACATCATTGGCATATGAGCTTTCATCTATGGGAGCTGAAATATTAGTATTAGATAAGGATGAAGAAAAAATACAAAGCATTAGAGAAATTACAGAGCATTCTCTAATTGTCAAGTCATTAGATAAGAAAACATTATTAGAAACAGGTATCCAAAACTGTGATGCGGCTATTATATGTATTGGTGAAGAGGCTGATACCTCAATACTTGCAGCCATGAATTTAATAAATATTGGAGTACCTAGAGTTATTGCCAAGGTTACAAGCCTTGAGCATGGTGAGGTATTAGAATATTTAGGTGCAGAGGTTGTATATCCAGAGCGTGATATGGCAATAAGGCTTGCTAATAGATTAGAGGCAAGCACTGTTATAGATATTGTAAAGCTTAGTGAAAAAATAAATTTTACTAAGTTTATCGCTCCAAAAGCATATATAAATAAAACAGTTTTAGATATTAACGTTCGCAAGCAATTTGGATTAAATATTATCGCAATAGAAAGTAATGGAACAGTAATTAATTCAATTACTCCTGATTATCAAATTAAAGAAAATGATTTAATCTTTTTAACAGGTAGTAAAAAGGGCTTAATGAAATTATCCTTATGGCTTGAAAAACAAGAAAAATAAAAATATAGGAGATATTTAAAAAATATGTTTATTACAGGAGACCCCGGGTCGGGTAACATAACTACACAATTAGTAATTATAGCATTATTAACCTTAGTTAATGCTTTTTTAGCAGCCTCAGAGCTAGCTATTTTATCAGCGAATCCAAATAGAATTAATATACTTGCTGAAAAGGGTAATAAAAAGGCAAAGCTGGTTCAAGCCTTAAAGGACAATGAAACAAAATTCCTATCTACAATACAGGTAGGTATCACACTTGCAGGTTTCTTTTCAAGTGCTACCGCAGCTGTATCATTATCAGAGGGGCTTGCAGATACATTTATTAAATTAGATGTACCTATGGCAAGTGAGCTAGCATTAATTATAGTTACATTAATCTTATCTTATTTTACATTGGTATTTGGTGAGCTTTTTCCAAAGCGTATCGCTTTAAGATCACCAGAGGCAATTGCTATGGCATTTGCGAGACCTGTAAATGCAATTAGAATAATATTTAAGCCAATAGTTTTTTTATTATCTGGTTCATGTGAGCTATTAGTTAGGATTTTCAGATTGAAGCCTAAGAATGATGATAAAATCACAGAGGAAGAGGTAAAGGCTTTAATATCTACATGTGTTACTGATGGTACATTAGATATAGATGATAAAGAGATTATTGATGGTGTATTTACATTTAGAGAGTTAAGTGTCAGAGATGTTATGACTCCTAGAGTAGATGTATTTATGATCAACATAGATGATAGTATTAATAAAATACTAAGAGAATTAAAAAGAGAAAAGTATACAAGAGTACCTGTTTATAGAGAAACTAAGGATAACGTTATTGGTATTTTAAATGTAAAGGATATATTATGGAGCTTAAATAAAAACTATAATAATAGTGATTTAGAGTCTATATTAAGAAAACCTCATTATGTATCAGAAAGCATGAAGGCTGATAATTTATTTAAGGAGCTACAAAGCACAAAAGATCACTCAGCAATAGTAATTGATGAATCTGGTAGTATATCAGGTTATGTAACTATGGAGGATTTAATTGAAGAGGTAATGGGTAATATCTATGATGAATATGATGATGTTGAAGCTTTAATATCTAAGGTGGATAATGATACATACATTATAGACGGTTCATTATCTATTCAAGACATAAATAAGGAATTAGATTTAGAAATAGATAAGGATTCAGAGCAATACACAACTATTGCAGGATTAATTACCTATACTATGCAGGTGATTCCTAATGTTTATGACGAGGTTGTTATTCGTTCATTTGACATAAAGCTAAAGGTATTAGAAATAGAAAATAATAGAATAACTAAGGTAAGTTTAACAAAATTAAATAAGGAAATTGAAGAATAAGGAGCTATCATTTGATAGCTCTTTAATTTGCTTATTTAAAAAAATAATGCTATACTAAACTAAAGAATACGATTTGGGGTAGTTATATGTATTATTTTTTATATAATGAAAAAAGTAATCATGGCAAATCCATAAAAAAAGCTATGAAATACGTAAAAAAATTTAATAAAAAAGGAATATCGTCTGAAAAGATTAATCTTTTTACAATTAATGAGCGTGATTTTATATCTAGATTAAATGCTGATGATGCAGTAGTATTAATAGGTGGAGATGGTACATATCATCAATTCTTTAATCATATATATCCATTAAAACCAAAATGTAGGGTCTTTGCATTATCATGCGGTAGAGGAAATGATTTTGCAAGAGATTATAAAAAGAAGAAGATGTTTGAAATTACACATTTAATTAATGATTTACCTACTATTAATATAAACGATAAGGAAAGCTATTTATTTGTTAATGGAGTTGGAATGGGTGTTGATTCTATGGTATGTCATTATCAAATAGAAAATGCTATAAATAATAAAAAGGAATCATATTTTAAAATAGCCCTAAAGGTATTTAAAAAATTTAAACCGTATTCTCTAGATATTAATGTAGATGGTGTAGATTATCATTTTGACCACGTATGGTTTTTTGTTTGTAATAATGGTAAATATTTTGGCGGTGGTATGAAAATAACACCTAAGGCTATAAGAGAGGATGATCACCTTAATATATGTGTTGTTAATAAGGCTAAGCTTTGGAAGCTTATCCTAATATTTCCATCAATATTTTTAGGTATTCATACCTTCTTTGGAAGAAAATATATAACAATGCTGAAAGGAAAAAGCATTTCTGTAAATAATATAGAATGTGATATCCTCCAAAGAGATGGAGAGGTATCATATAGTGTTAATAAAATTACAATTGAAAGATAGTGGCTATTAATATATAATTAATTAAGCTTAATCATTAAGGAGTTACATATGAAAAAGGTATTATTAATTACGACAGGTGGTACAATCGCATCAATAAAAACAGATGAAGGATTAGTTCCTTCACTTGATGGTAATAAGCTTTTAAGCTTTTTACCAGGAATAAAGAATTTATGTGAGGTCGATGTTAAGCCACTATTTAACCTAGATAGTACAAATGTCTATTACAAGCATTGGCTAATGCTTGCTGAGGAAATAAAGAATAATTATGATAAATACGATGGTTTTATTATTACACATGGTACAGATACTATGGGATATACTGCTAGTGCCTTATCATATTTAATCCAAAACTCTAAAAAGCCTATTGTTTTAACAGGTGCACAAAAGCCTATTAATCTTGAAATATCTGATGCTAAAACAAATTTATTAGATAGCTTTATTTATGCATCATCAGATATTGCAAGAGGTGTTGTATTAATATTTAATGGTAATGTTATATTAGGAACTAGAGCTAGAAAAACAAGAAGTAAATCATTTGCTGCATTCTCATCTATTAACTATCCTAAGGTAGCTATTATTCAGGATGGACACATTATTCCTTATATAACTAATTTAAGTGATGATACTAAATTCTATAATAGCCTTAACCCAAATGTAGGTTTACTTAAGCTTATTCCAGGTACAGATGATTCAATTCTAGAATTTATGCTAAAAAAATATGATGACTTGGTAATTGAATCATTTGGTGTTGGTGGAGTACCTCAATATGATGGAACAAGATTTAATGAAATAATAAATAAATACACTGAATTAGGTAAGGTTATTATAATGACTACTCAGGTACCTAATGAGGGTAGTGATATTGCCATATATAATGTAGGTCATTATTTAAAACAAAACCCTAAAATATTAGAGGCCTATGATATGACTACTGAATCAGTTGTTACAAAGCTAATGTGGGCATTAGCTAATATGAATGATGAAAGAGATATTAAAAAGCTTTTTTATAAAACAATCAGTAATGATATATTATTTAGAAACAAATAGGATGAAAATCCTATTTTTTTTTATTTGAAAATAATATATAATCTATAAAGTAAATAAGATGTAAGGGAATAATGTTTAAATCATTAGCTGTGCCCGCAACTGTGATGTGGATTATCTATTATTATGTCATTGGGAAACTGAGAAGACTATAGGTGTGTGAAGCTAAGCCAGGAGACCTATCTATTTACAAAAAAATATAAGAAGGAGAAAAAAATGAAAAAGAGAATAATTTCAAGCTTCTTGATTTTATTTTGTATGATCTTTGTTGCGGGATGTTCGACAAATGATGATGTGAATAAATCAGATGCTAATACTAGTAAGTATTCTATTAAGGTTACTGATATTGATGGTGAAGAAATTGGATATAAGGAAATCAATATTAATGCATATGATACCCTAATAGATGCTTTAAATGCTGAATTTGAAGTTGTATCAACAAATTCAGAATGGGGAACTACTTTAATATCAATTAACAGTAGTATTACTGATCCAAATTATTATTTAGCTATTTATGAGAATGGAGAATATGCTCTAACAGGAGTTGATGGCTTAATAATAGATGCAAATGATTCATTTGAATTTGTAGTAGAATGCTTTAATACTATTGAATCAGGCTATGGTACATTAGATGAATATGATTTATTAGTGGATAAATTAATATATAATTATGCTAAAAATTATATGCAGGATTCATTATCTAATTCTAACTCATATACAGATTCTATATACTGGGATATGATGTCAATTAATCTAATGCTTAGCTTTAGTTATGATAAAAATGCATTTAATACAAATTCAGTAACTAATGAATTTATTAATAGTTTAAATAATACTGATTTTAGTACTTTAGATGGCGCTAACATAGGTAAATATTATTATGCTGCATCAGCATTAAATTTAGATTTAAATGAATTTAAGAGTTTTTATGAGGATTATATTACAAATACCATTAGTGAAGAATATTCTGAATGGACAATGCCATTTATTATGTCGCCAGCAAAAAAATTAGGATTAACAAGTGATAAGCTAAATGCTTTAATTAATACTGATTATCTTGCGGCTACTACATGGGGTATTGATGGTATAGCTTGGCAGGCTACAAGCCTACAGCTATTTGATAAATATAATACGGATATTTTAATAAATTTTCCTGCAGCTGATTATGGTAATGGTGCATCTACAGCCCTAGCGTTATTACCATATGCTGCATTAAATGAAAATGTCAGAGATTCTAAATACGAGCAAAACAGCTCGGATTTAATTGAGATTTTAATTGATAATTATTATGATGAAGAATTATGCTTATTAAAGTATAGTAAAAATGATACTGCAGTTAATATGTCTACTAATCAAATATATGCAGCCTTAATGGCATATAAGGCTCAAAGAGATTATAATAAGGCAGCTAATATCTTTGCGTAGTAATATAACAAAGGCTATAATTGCTATCATTCTTTTCATCATATTAATATCAACTATTATATTTATTAACACTGGAGACAGTGCTAATAATAATGGGTATATTACCGTAATTATTAATAATAAAAATAACCAAATTGTATCACAGGAAAGAATTGCCTTTGAAAAGGGTGATACCCTTTTTGATGTTATTGATGAAAATTATGAATTAACATGTGATAATAGCGCATATGGTCATTATATTTTAGGTATAAGTGGCAAAGATTTTATGATTATGACTGAAGGAAATACCAGTTCCTGGATATGGTTTGAGGTTGCTTATTTAAAGGATGGTATAGAATATTCTAATAATTTAAACCTTGATGATTATAATCAAATTGAGGTTAATAGTGGAATAGATAATATTGAATTAAAGGATAATATGATATTTGCGATTAATGAGCGTGATAATAATCATGCTAGTAGTGTGTTTAATCAAGATATTAGCTTTAATGATAATAATAATGATATTATAAAAATTATTCTAATTATTTTATCTATTGTTTTAATTTCTTTAATATGTATTTGGCTTATTATTAAAATAAATCATAAAAAGACTAGAATAACCATAAAGCAATTAGCTATTTTAGCCTTTATGACCTCAATATTATTTATTCAAGAACAATTATTAAGCTTTATTCCAAATGTACAGTTCACATTTATGCTAATAGCATTATATACAAGTGTATTTGGCTTAGGTAAAGTATCTATAATTATATTTGCTCATGTATTATTAGATAATTTATTTATGAGCAGTATAAATCCAATTGTTATTATGCCAATGCTTATAGGTTATCTAATATATGCAATATTAGTGAATTTTGTTAAAAATAAAAGCTTAGTATTTATAATTATTTTTGCTGTAATAGGCTCTATAATATATTGTCTATGCTTTTTAGTAGCTAATGCATTATTCCTAGATATAAACATATGGGCTTATTTTATTGCTGATATACCTTTTGAAATAATCCTAGTTATTTCAACTATAATTACTATAATGTATGCATATAGACCACTTGAAAAAATATTAAAACCAAGATGGGATGATTATAACAAGCTATGAGAATAGCTTGTTTTTCTTTACTTTGGACATATTATATTTTATAATAAGAATAATGTTTTGGAGGATTTTATGCGTAGACATTTAAAACTTTTTTTAATATTATTTTTAGGAATATCAATATTTTTAACTAGCTGTGGTGGCAGATCAAGATCATTAGATGATATCAAAAAGGCTGATAAGATAGTTGTAGCATTAAATGCAGAATTCCCACCATTTGAATATAGAGATGGTAAGAATATAGAAGGAATTGATGTTGATATTATAAAGGCATATGCTGATTATATTGGTGTAAAATGTGTGATCAATGATATGGATTTTGATGCTACATTCTTATCTGTATATAGTGGTAAGGCTGATGTAGCTATATCTGGAATTACAGTAAATGAAAAAAGAAAGCGTTCATTTACCTTTACAGAATCATATTACAATTCATCACAGGTTGTTATTGTAAGAGATGATAGTGAATATGCTAATGCTGCAAGCCTTGATGAGTTATTAGAATTATTATCAAGAAATGAAGCTTCAATAGGTGTTCAAAGAGGAACTGTAGGTGAATATTATTCATCTGGTGATGAATCATGGGGATTCAGTGGTATTCCTAATACAGAAACTATATCTTATGATAATGGAGCTTTAGCCTTTGAAAAGCTTAGTAATAATGCTTTAGATGCGGTTATTTTAGATGAAGCACCAGCTATAATGATTGCGAAAAAATATAATAATGTTCAGGTTTTAGATTATATTTTAACAGAAGAAGAATATGCAATTGCTGTTCAATTAGGAAATGATTCATTATGTGAGTCATTAAATGAGTTTATAAATAAAATAAAATCTGATGGTACATTAGATAGTATATTGGAGAAATATTATGAATAAAAAGAAAATAACAATAACGAAATCTATATTTTATAGTGTTATATTTTTAATAATACTAATAATTATGCTTGTTAATAAGGATAGTATTTATGATAGCATTAAATATAATTTTTTAGAATCAAATAATATGGATATGCTATATGAAGGCTTAGGAAATACAATTATTATAACTATATGTGCATTTTTATTGGGTTTATTAATCGGTCTTATTACCTGCTTAGTAGAGGGTATGAGTGATAAAAATCCTTTTAACATTATTTTAAAGCAACTATTTAAAATTTATGTGAGTGTTTTTAGAGGAACACCTGCAATAGTACAATTATTAATTATTTATTTTATTATTTTTAGAACTGCATCTGCTGATTATTCAATTGCAATCGCAATATTAGCATTTGGTCTAAATTCTGGTGCATATGTATCAGAAATTCTAAGAGGTGGTATAAATGCTGTACCACAAGGTCAAATAGAGGCAGGAAGAAGCTTAGGTCTATCTTATCCTACTGTAATGATTAAAATAGTTTTCCCGCAAGCTATAAGACATGCGTTACCAAGCTTAGGTAATGAGTTTATTACATTAATTAAAGAAACATCAATAGTAGGCTTTATTGGTGCGTATGATTTAACGCTTTCCTTCCGTAAGCTTGCAAACGCAACATATGATTACGCTACAGTATATATTGTTATGGGTATTACATATTTCATAATAATATTATTTATAACATATTTATTTACATTAATAGAAAGGAAGCTGATTAAGCATGTCAACACAAAGTAATGAAATTATGATAGAATTAAAAAATGCTACAGTTTCATATAAAGATAAATGTGTATTAAGTAATATTAATTTACAAATTAAAAAAGGTGAAATTGTATGTATTATTGGTCCATCAGGCTCTGGTAAATCTACATTAATTAGAACAATTAATAGATTAGTTGTTCCTGTATCAGGTGAGGTTTTATTTATGGGTCAAGCCTTAAATGATAAAAACATAAATAAAATAAGAGAAAAAATGGGAATGGTATTTCAACAATTTGAATTATTTCCACATTTAACAGTATTACAAAATATGATTTTAGCTCCTGTTCATTTAAAGAAAATGACTAAGGAAGCGGCTATAGTTAAGGCTAAGGAGTTATTAGAAAGAGTTAATTTATCAGATAAAATCAATTCATATCCTGAACAATTATCAGGTGGTCAAAAACAAAGAATTGCGATTGTAAGATCTCTTATAATGGAGCCAGAGGCTCTATTATTTGATGAGCCAACAAGTGCCTTAGACCCTGAAATGGTTAAGGAGGTATTGCAGGTAATTAAGGACTTAGCTAATACAGGTATTACTATTTGTATAGTCACTCATGAAATGAAGTTCGCCAAGGAGATATCTGATAGAATCCTATTTGTAGATGAAAAAACTATTTTAGAGGATGATAATCCTAATGAAATATTTGATAATCCTAAAACAGATAGATTAAAGGAATTTTTATCTAAGGTTTTATAACGGAGAGAAATCTCCGTTTTCTTTTTGACTTTATTTACTTAATATAATAAAATCAAATTAGAGGGTAGTAGTATGAAGAAGTATTTATTAGAATCATTCAAAATAATTTTAATAATTTTATTTGTAGCCTTATTTATAACAATGTTTCAATATATTGGTCATGAGGTAATTCATAAGTCTGAACAGCTATTGAATGATCATTACTTAATTGTTATCTTAACAATAATTACTGCAGCTGTAGGCTATATAGGAATATATCTATTAAATAGATTGATACCTGGATATTATGGTAGTGGTATTTCACAAATAGAGGCCTATTATAGAGGATGGTATAGCTTTTCGCCATATAAGATGCTAGTATTAATTATTATTAATTCATTTTTTGCCTTTTTTACAGGCTTCCTGCTTGGAAGTGAGGGCCCATCTATCAGTATTGGAACAAGTATCGCAAGAATAGGAAATGATATTTTTAAAAGTGATGATAAGGAAATAGAAGCATGTGGTGGAAGCGCAGGCTTTGGCTGTGCCTTTATGTCACCACTGGCTGGCTTATGTCATTTAATAGAGGAAAATAGACATATGCTAAGCATATCATTATTAATTAAAGGATTTATTACTATTTCATTATCCTTTATATTATGCTATTTTTTATACGACCATAGTCTATTACCTTATTTTGAGGTAGATTTCTTACCATTTAGATATTATCTTTTATTATTACTTTTAATTCCTATATGTATAGCTATAGGTAAGCTATATATTTATTTAATAGTAAAGGTTAAGGATATATCTAAAAAATATAAAATAATGATTTATCTTACTCCATTATTAATGATTTTATTTATGCTATTAAGAAGATTTTATCCAATTCTAGTAGGCAATGGATCACTATCATTAGAGCTTGGAGTATTAGACTATAGCTTAATAGTAATTTTATTAATATTACTATTTAGATTAATATTTACAGCTATAAGCGTTTCGTCAAATGTATCAGGTGGTGTTGTATTACCTATGCTAGCAGTAGGTGCTTTATCAGCATTTGTTTTAGTAAAAACATATTCTTTATTAGATTCTGAAATATTAGAATACACACCATTATTTATTATTTGTGGGATGCTAGGAGTATTTGCGGTAGTTACAAAGGCCCCATTAACATCAATAGTATTAGGCCTTAAATGTGCACCAATAAAGGTAATTATATTACCATTATTATTAGTAATATCTTTATCATATTTAGTTGTTCATATATTTAAATGGGAAAATATATACCATCAATTAGAAAAAAGATTACCAGGCTATAAGCACTAGGAGGAAGAATGAAAAAATATTCACAATGTCTTTTATGTAAATATGTTTTTGGAAGAACATGTAAATTTAATAATAAATATATAAATGATGAAATATATAATAATGAAATAAAATGTGAATTCTTTAAATCATTACAGGATGAAGAATTGGACTGTGATGATAAATGCTGTAGTGAGTCTAAGGAATTTAGCTATTATAATAATTAACCTCTTTAATAGAGGTTTTTTCATTGAATTTTAAATATAAATAGTATAAAATATTTGTATATTTTTGTAGGAGTGATTATGATGAACATTACATTTGATAATGTATCATTTAAATACATAGAAAGAAAAATATTAGACTCTGTTAATTTTTCAATTACTGATAATGATAAAATAGGTATTGTAGGAGTAAATGGTACTGGTAAAACTACATTATTAAAGCTTTTTATGGAAATAGAAAAGCCTAATAGTGGTAGTATTATTAAAACAGGTGGAATTAAAATTAATTATCTTCCACAAGACCCAGTATTCCCTAATGATAAATCATTATTATCGATAGTAATGGAGGAATCAACTAAGGAGCACCCTATCTTAGAATATGAGGCTAAATCTATTTTAAGTAAAATGGGTTTTAATGACTATGATATAAATGTTACTAATTTTAGTGGAGGACAATTAAAAAGATTAGCTTTAGCTAAGGTATTAGTTACATATTGTGATATTTTAATATTAGATGAGCCTACTAACCATTTAGATAATGAGCTTATTATATGGCTTGAAAAGTATTTAATTAAATGGAAAAAGGGATTATTAATGGTAACCCATGATCGTTATTTCTTACAAAGAGTATGTAATAAGATGATGGAAATAGATTTTGGTAAGATTTATTTATATGATGCAAATTATGAAGCATTCTTAAGCCTAAAGGCTGAAAGATTAAATAATCAGCATGAACAACAAAAAAAGCTTAAATCAATTCTTAAGCATGAGACTGAGTGGATGAATAGAACAGTTGAAGCTAGAAGAACTAAAAGTAAAAGTAGAATTGAAAGATTTGAACAGCTAAGTAAAATAGAATTTAATGAGCATGCTGAAATGGAGTTTTCTTCTATTTCAACTAGACTAGGTAAAAAGCTTATCAGCATGCAAAATGGATTTAAGGCATTTGGAGATAAAAAGCTATTTAATGATTTTTCTTTTGATTTAAATAGAAATGATATTATAGGTATTGTTGGTGATAATGGTGCTGGTAAAACAACATTATTTAAAATTTTATTAGAAGAGGAATCATTAGATTCTGGTATTTTAGATAAAGGAGAAACCTTGAAAATAGGTTATTTTTCTCAGCATTTAGAGCTGATAAACCCGGAAATAAGAGTTATAGATTATATTAAGGATTATGTCGAGGAAATAGAAACATTAGATGGTACAATAAGTGCTTCAAAGCTTTTAGAAAAATTCCTATTTACATCTGAGTTACAATATTCAAAGGTTAAAATGCTATCAGGTGGAGAAAAAAGAAGATTACAGCTTGTAAAAGTGCTAATATCTAATCCTAATGTATTATTATTTGATGAGCCGACTAATGATTTAGATTTATATACGTTAGAAATATTAGAGGATTATTTATTAGATTTTAAGGGCCCAATTTTAGTTATTAGCCATGATAGATATTTTTTAGATAAGATTTGTAATAAGCTATTTGTTTTTAGAAATGGAAATATAATTGAATCTAATAAATCATTTAGTGAATTCTTAGATTCGGAAAATATTACTATTTCTAATTCTAATAAGCAGGATAATAATATTAGAAGAAATAATAAAATGCCTGCTTCATTGAGAAATGAATTAGAGAAAATTACAAATGATATGCCTAAGCTTGAGGCTGAAATAGAACAGCTTAAAATAGATTTAAGCAAGGAAGCAACTGATTATAGAAAAATATTAGAGCTTCAACAAAGCATTGAGGATTTAAATAATAGCCTTGAGAAAATGATGGAAAGATATTTTGAGCTTGAGGAAATTAAGGAATCATATAAAATAAAGTAGAGGTGATTAAAATGTTTATGTTAAATGTTAATGCAAGAAAATCAATAATATTACCTATAATTACAATAATCCTAGGAGCATTCTTCGCGTTTGTTCCTTATAATATTATTAAGGATGTATTATTTATTTTTATGGGAATAGTTATTATTTTCTTAAATTTATTACCTTGTGTAATTAATTTTAAATTAGCATCACAAAATCCAAAATATTATGTAAATGCTATATTTTCCCTATTAGGTGTAATCCTGGGCTTTTTATTAATTTTCAATCATGGCTTAGCTACAAGCATAGTGATTGCGGTATATTTAATAATTATGCCATTAATTAGAATATCAACATCTGATAATAAAACTAATCAATTAAAAAGTGAGCTACCACTTTTTATATTAGCTGCTGTTTTATTATTTACTCCATTAGAAGCAATATTTAGAATTGTATTAATTATATTCGGTATAATTTTAATTGTTATAGGTGGGGTTAATTTAATTCTAACGATTTCTTATAATTCTAAGAATAAGAAGGATTTTGATGATTTTAATGGTTTTAAGGATGATAGTGATAGACCAATTTCAAATAAGGACTCTATTATTGATGCAGAAGTAAAAGAATTGTAAAACTAATTTGACATTATAATAGTATTTTGTTATAATTTTTGTTAGTTTGAGGTATGAGGTAGATTATTTATGGCAAAAGTTGCGGTTATGACAGACAGTAATAGTGGTATAACACAAATGGAAGCTAAGGAAATGGGTATTAGAGTAATACCTATGCCATTTACTATTGATGGTGAGGAATACTTAGAGGATATCACTCTTACACAAGAAGAATTTTATGATAAGTTAATTTCAGGTGCTGATGTATCAACATCACAGCCTTCAATTGGATATGTTAATTCAGTATGGGATGAGGTATTAACTGAATATGATCAAATAGTATACATTCCTATGTCATCTGGTTTATCTAAGTCTTGTGAAAGTGCGATGCTTTCTGCAGAGGCTAATTATAAAGGGAAAGTTTTTGTAGTTGATAATCAAAGAATATCAGTTACTCAAAGATCATCAGTTAATGATGCATTATATCTTGCAGAAAAGGGATATGATGGTGAAAAGATTAGAGAAATCCTATTAGAAAATAAGATGCAATCTGATATTTATATCATGGTTGACACTCTTAAGTATTTAAAGAAGGGTGGAAGAATTACACCTGCTGCGGCAGCTGTAGGCTCTTTATTAAAGATTAAGCCTGTTCTATTAATTAAGGGTGAAAAGCTTGATAAATTTAGAATGATGAATAGAACTTTAGAAAATGCTAAGAGAATTATGATATCTGCATCAAAGGAAAATGTAGAAGGATATATGAAGGAAATTGATGGAAGAACTGATAATATTCATTATGCAGTTGCGTATACAGGGACTGATAATTCTGAGGCATTAAAGCTTGTTGAGATGATTAAAGAGGAATTTGGTTGTGATCATGTAGAATGTAATCCATTATCATTATCAGTTTCTTGTCACATTGGTACAGGCGCAGTCGCTATGGCTGTAACAAAAAAGATTCCAGATAGTTTATAAAATGGTTCGTTTGAACCATTTTTTTATTTTTTTTTGAATTAAAAGGGCTAACCCTCCACATAATAAGCATGGTGGTGAGATATTATGTATAAAAGAATATCGATGGTTAGTCTTTTTTTCTTTATATTAAGCTACAACTATATATGGCTAAGGACAACATTATTCCCTCATTTTTATAATACCTATGGTGTTAATGGTATTTTCTATATTCTTTTTATAGCAATGGTGATTGGTCTTTTCTTTCTTATTCTCCCAAAAGCCCTCTATAAAATAGAATACAAGGAATATGAAAAATCAAAATATAAAAATTTTTTAAATGCTATTTTATTTATAAGAATAGCTTTAGGAATAGCTATTGTAGGTGTAATCTTATATACCCTTTTCTTTTATGATTATCCATTAATAATGAGTATTATTGGTATAGTATTAGTTATATTAATAATTTCAAATTCAAAGCCAAGTGATATTATTCAAATATCAACATTATTTGGAATTATTGGCTTATTATTATATTTCTTTTACCTATATCAATTTATTGAATTAGATTTTAGTCTTATATCATTTGATTTTAAATTAGATAATTATATTTTATATATATTATTAGCCGCCTTAATTTTTGATAATTTAATATATTTAATTACAGATAAGGAAAAACTTAAAATTACAAAAAAAACAGTAATAATTGGAATTATGATTTCATTTTTATTATTACTGTTTGAATATTCATTTCTTACTTTATCATCTGGAGATGAGTTATTTAAAAATAGTCCATTATCAGGCTTTCAAGCTTTATCTATAGAGCCTATTACAAGATTTAATGGTAATTTTGATTATATTTATATTGTGCTTATAATAACATCAATAGTTTTTAAAATGTCTTATTTTTTAAGCATTATTAAGAATTCCATTAAATCTAGATTTGGAAGAATTAAAGAAATGTTATTATTACTAATTTCCTTGTCAGCGCTTATTTATATTTTCTATATAATAAATGAAAATAATGTAGCTATAAGCTATTCCTTGTCAGTTATTTTATTTTTATTATGTG
Source organism: Acholeplasmatales bacterium (assembly GCA_017462645.1). Taxonomy (GTDB): domain Bacteria; phylum Bacillota_I; class Bacilli_A; order Acholeplasmatales; family Anaeroplasmataceae; genus Anaeroplasma. Next base: position 36,296 of record JAFTQR010000011.1, read on the forward strand.
GTAGTATATTAATTTGGTTTATTTGGGTGGTAAAAAATGCTAAAAAGGCTTAAGAATAATTCTGATGTTATCTATAAGGAAACTAAAGGTAATTGTGTGATTTGTTATCAGGAGCAGTTATGTAATATATTAGAATTTATGAAGGATTTTTATCCTAGGATAGAATCGCATATCAAAAGTGATTTAGATGATTTATTCCCAGGTATTTGTAAGAAAATAGATCCTAATTATGAGTTTATTGAGCAGCTTGTATTTTCTGGACTATTAGTAGCCTATAGAAATTTTCAATATTATGCCTTTGATATTTCAAAGGCTCCATCAAGAGCTATTTCTGATTCTATTACTGAGGCTGAAAGTGCCTTTCAGGCTAGAGATGGATTTGTTGAAAATTTTAAGGATAATATTGCATTAATTAGAACTAGAGTAAGAGATTCAAGATTAAATATTAAAAATATAATGGTTGGTAGAAGAAGTAAAACTAACATATCTATTTTATCAATAAATGATATTCATAATAAGGAAATAGTTAATAGAGTTATTGAGGAAATAGAGAAAATAGATATAGATGCGATTATAAGCATGGATGATTTAACAAGCTATATTCAAAGGGGAAAATTATTCCCTACCTATCAATACGTAGGAAGTCCTGATTTAGCTTGTAAAAGGCTATATAATGGTGAGGTTGTAATAGTTATTGATAGGGTTTCATGTGTACTTGTTTTACCAGTTACCTTATCAATATCCTCTAGATTATCTATAGACAATCTAAATATTCCGTTCTTTTCTTTATTCGAACGAAGCTTTATATTGCTGGCGTTTTTAATTTCAATCTTATTTTTAGGGTTGCTAATAAGCTTTACAACATATCAAAGTGATTCATTATCACTCAGATGGTTATCTATATTAAAGGTTACTCAAAAGGGAGTTGTTTTTCCTATTTTTTATGAGGTAGCTATTATTATAGCTTTATTTGAATTGTTTTATCTAATCGGCTTTAGGCAATCAAAATTTACTATTTCCTCAACTGTTGTTTTAATAGGTGGATTAATAATTGGTGAAAATCTTGTAACAAGTGGTGTTACAGGTGTGTTTATTATGACATTTACAGCTATAACCTTCCTAATGACCTTTGTAGTAAGCAGTAATGTAACAATATTGATGTCTATTAGTGTTGTTAGAATATTGATAATGATATCGTCCTTTTATTTAGGACTTTATGGAGTTATTTTAGCAGCAATATTGCTTGTGTATCTAATGTATAGACAAACAACCTTTGGTGTGCATTATTTTTATCCCTTTATTCCATTTGATGTTAGTGGAATAAAAAAATTCTTTACCTCTAGCTCATCATTAAAAAATAATACAAGGGATGAGCCTCTTAAGGTAAAGAATAAATATAGGAGGAGTATAAGATGAAAAGGCTAATTATTATTTTTATTCTTATAATGGCTTTATCAAGCTGTCAAAATAAAACGGATATATATGAAAGCCTTTATATTGCCTCAATGGGAATAGAAAAAATAGAAGATGAATATCAAGCCCATTTTTTACTTCCTAGCAGCATGGATGTCGGTTCTAATAAATCAGAGAGTAATGAAAGTGATGTAGCTAAAATAAAGGCTGATAATCTTAAGGATTTAATTGAAAATATAAAGGATTCATCTCTTTTAACTATAAATTTAAAGCATATTTCCTCATTTATACTTCATACAAGCATTTTAAATGAAAAGGATTTAAAAGTTTTGATTGATTTAATAAAGGATTCAAAAGATTTTGATTATAATTTTTATATGTTTACTACTGAGGAAAATATAGAAAAAATATATAAAATAAAGAATCCAAATCAAGAAAGTATTGTTTATACAATGCTTGTTGAACCTAATGAATCTGAATTTTTACTTAAGAATAGTAAGCCAGTCCATTTTTTAAATATGTGTAGAGATTTTTTAGATAATAAGGAAATTAGGCTTCCCTATATAGAACTAGCTAGTGTTTGGGATGAAAACGACAGTATAAGATGTGAATATAATCTTATATATCATAAAAACAATTTTGTATTAAAAAAAATAAAAAAAGGATAATTTGCATTATCCTTGTTTTTATTAGACTGGCAGGGGCAACAAGATTCGAACTCGTACCAAAGGTTTTGGAGACCCGTGTGCTACCATTGACACCATGCCCCTATGAACAATGATAAGTATATCATAATAAAATATTAAATTCAAGTTATATTTTGAAATATTTTATTGACTATAAATATTATAATATTTATTTACTATTGTAAAAATATCATAAATTATGTAAAATTAATATATAAGCATCGATTTAAAGGGGGGGGTAACCTTATGAGTTTAGAGAAGATTATTGATATAGCAATACTTTGGGGACCAACTATTTTTTTAGTTGTTTCTTTAGTATTAGGAATTATATGGGGATTAATTAGAGGCTTTAGAAAGAGCGTTATTTTATTTATACAAGCTATTGTCGCATGTATTATATGTACTATTGCATATAGTATTGTTGTTAATATGGACAGTATAGATAGAGATATGGTTTCCATGATAAATAGTTTTATGGGTTCAGAATATGCATTGCAGGAGGAGCTTGAAGTAAGTCAAAGCTGCCTTACAATGAGGGATATTCTTGTAGAATTCATTCCAAAGAATATAGATTATGGCGATGGTATTGCTTTGATTGTAAAGGAGAATGGTCAATATTTAGCTACTTTAGTTGATATGGCTTATCATTTGATTTGGGCATTAGTATTCGTTGTAATTTATTTTATCTTAGTATTTGTATTCTATATTATTTACCTAATATTCTATCCAGAGGGAAGATATAGAAGAAGAAAAAATAGAAAATATAGACAATTACAATCTGAAAAGCCATATAGAAAGCGCCCATTATTAGGAGCTTTAGTCGGTGGAGGAAGATCTATAATTACATCTTTAGTTGTTTTATCTTTTGTTGGTTCATTATTCTTTATTTTAGCTGGTGGTGAAGGAAATAGAGAAAAGGATGATTATGAATTTGGAGATAAGGATGCTGATTTAGTATATTCTATCTATCAATCTATTGGTTCATATGGTACTGAGGGTATTTTTAAAATTTTAAATACTGTTAAGGACAGTGATGATGTACCATATTACTTATATGCTGCTGACTTAGTATTCCAAGGAGATTTAAATGATCCTGACAGAGGCATAAATGAAAATGTTAATTTTAGAAATGAGCTTGCAGCATACGTAGGCTTTACAGAGGATACATTAGATTTATTACTTAAGTATGGTGGAGATCAAATCAGAGATATAGTTTTAGATAGAACTGATGAAGAGGTGTTAGATATTCTTGTTGAAATTATGGCTAAGCCAGAATTCCAAGAGGATTTCGGTATAATTATTGATGAGTTTGATGGTCAAACATATTTTATTAACTTTAGCTTATCTTTAGTTGATTCTATTGTAAATCATTTAGATGAAACTGATTTTGCAGATGATTTAGGTAGTGATACAATTGAATTAATTAATATTTTATTTAAGAAGGGCTATTTATCAGATAGTATTCCTTCTGAAAAGCAATTAAAGGAAGAATTAGCTAATAATCCTAATGCTAATCCTGAGGATTATACATTAGCTTATATTAATCCAACATCTTTATTAACTAAAGAGGATACAAAGGAATTAGTAAAACTAGTATTAGCAATATTACAAATTGATGATGAGCAGGATGAGGTAGAACTAATTAGTGATTATGCAGATTTTGTTGTTCCTGCAGTTGAAAAGCTTTCTATTTTATCTGATAGCAGAAAGGACGAAATCAATCCTGTATTAAGTAGATTATATCAATATTTAGAGGCTACATTAATTGAAGACTCTAATGAAGAGGTCACATTATCATATACTAAAACTACATTATCTAATGGTGATGAAACATTAGATTTATCAAGTGTAGATTGGATTAAAGAAATTAATATGCTATTAGATATAGCATTTGATGTTACAACAATTGTAGATACAGCATATGATAAGGATGCTGAATATTATGAATTATTCTTTGATATATTTAAAGAGGGTAATGAGGCTGCAGCACAAAGCTATGATAATATAGTAGATTGCTTAGCTAATTCTGAGCTTTTAGGCTTAGTGCTATCATCAAAGTATGTTGATGATGCATTAATTGATGCCATACCTAATATATATATTTCTGATTCTATTACATATTTGAATAAATATGATGAGCAAGGAAATGTAACGGAATATGGAGAATTATATAATCTATTAACTGCTATAAGAGTTATAGGTGCTAATCAAGATAATAGAGAAATTGTTTCAAAGCTAATGGATTCTGATTCTTTAAGTGATGCAGAATTATTAGAAACTATTAGTGATGCAGTTAGAAGTATTACATCTGGTGATGATAATGCATTAGGCTATGTATTAGATTCTAAGCTAGTATTATCAATTGCTTCAGCATATATTATTGAAAGTAAGGATATAGCTGAAGGATTTGAGATGTATATTCCTGATTCTGTATTAGAACGTAACGGAAATGGTCAGGCTATTAATATCATTAAGAGAAGTGAGTTGGAGCCTGTATTATATAATGCTGCAAATGTTTTAGATGTGGTTATCCCATATTTAGATAAGGATAATCCTGAAACATATAATAAGATTACACCATTAGTTAATAGCTTAACTGAGGGTGGAGATAATAGCATTATTAATAAAATATTAGATAGTACAATTATTCAAGGTACTGTAGTTATTGTTATTGCTGATACATTAACAGATGAATCAGTTAAGGATTATATTACAATGCCTGATGGATATATGAGCAATGATTCTGCAAATGTAGAAAAGTGGATTGAGGAACAAGAATTATCAAAGCTTGTAAATGCTATTTCTGTAAGTGGATTAGATATTGATGCGTTTATGGTTGAGGGCGAAGAAGAGCAGCAGGATGCTATTCTAGAACAAATTAAGCTACTAGGTGAGAAGGAAAATTCTACTGATGAAAGTCAAAGACCAATTGTACAACTATTAAAGTCAAAGGTTTTACATTATACATTGTCTGGCCTATTAATCACTGAAGACGGTGAAAAACCATTAGTTGAGGGTGTAACTATTGTTGTACCTGATGATTCTAAGGAAAACGGAAAACTAATTAAGGCTGATGAAATTTCAGGAGTTGTTAAGGTTCTTCCAGATTTATTAGAGGCAATTGATCCAGTATTAGAGGATTCTGAAAATCTTGATATTGATTTATTAATATCTAATTTAGCTAGTAAATCTAATGGAGAATCTGTAGTAGACAGATTATTAAATAGCAATATTATTCATTATACTCTAGCCGGTACATTATCTGATTTACTAAGTGAAGATGATTTAAGTGATTTTGTTGCGTTACCTGAGGATTTATTAAATCCAGATGGAAGTGCAAATTTAGATGCATGGGTTGAAAATGGTGAAATTTCAAGCTTTATAAACGCTGTGGTTGAAAGCAATGTAAGCTTTAATGCACTTGCCGGTGATTATGAAACATCAGGTGAGCAAACAGATGCTATCTTAGATGAATTAACTAAGGAAGAAGCTAATTTAGGTTCATTATTAGATTCTAGAATACTGCATTATACAGTTTCTAGTCTATTAATCACTGAAGATGGCGAGGAATCTTTAATTGAGGGAATAACAATTGTAGTTCCATCTTATGAAAATGATAATGGATATATTAACAAGTCCACTTTGATCCATTTAGTGGAAAATATTACTGTATTATTACCAGATTCAAGTATTTCTACTGATAGTGATGAATATACAAATACGTTAGTTTTAAATGCTATAAATAATAGAGATGATTTATTAGAAAATACAATTTTATCTGCTACTATAGTTACAATTCTAAATGATGGTGTAACATTACCAGAGGATGTAAGAGAACTAATTACAATTCCAGCAAATTTAGAAGAAGCTAGTAAGGATGTTGATACTATTGGTACTATTAATAATCCGTGGACTAATGAGCTTCCAGCTGTATTTGATGCGTTAGATGAACTATTAGGTATTACAGGTAATGATGATTTTACATTTGATAATCCTAATTTAGCTGATGATGTTTTAGCTAACGTTTCTACATTAAATGAAGCTAGTGCTGTTGGCGAAGGCACTAAGCTAGATGTATGCTATGAATCAATTATCATTAAGCATACATTAACTAATCAAATTATTAATAATGAGGATATTACTAGTACAATATCAATTCCTAGTGATGTAATAGTTGATGATGTTTTAGACAAGGAGGAAATTAAATCATTAATTTCAGCCGTAAATGAGCTTGAAATTGATTTAGCAAATCCTAGTATTGAGGCTTTACCACTAACAACAATTAATGAAGAGGTTATTTCATCTTCAGTAATTATTAGAGCTACTTTATACAAGCAATTAAATACAGAGTCATCTGATTTAGTTATTCCAAATTCAGCATTAGAAAATAATGATAGAATAGCTGCTGAAGAAATGAATATTCTATTTGCAATATTAAAGAATAATGCTAGTCTATTATTTGGCGAGGCAGACTCTAATGGAAAATATAATATTAATAATGTTTCATTAAATCAATTATCAGTTAATAACATTAAGAATTTAAATACAGGCTCTATTATTTTAGAGGCAACAATTATTAATCAATTAGCTATAAATGAGAGTATTACCGAAACTGTAAGTATTCCTTTAGATTATAATGAAGCTGCAGAAAGAACTGTATTAATCAATACATATGGTGATAATAATATTTGGAATCAAAAGAATGAATCAGGAAATGATGAATTAGATAGCTTAATTAATGCTTTAGGCTATTTAGTAGATTCTGATGCTAATCTAATGGATTCAGCAAACATTTCACAAGATATGATTATGAATAATGTATTAAGCTTAAATGAAGAGGCTAATGCTGAATCAACAAAACTTGAGCTAGCATATGAGTCTATTATTGTTAAATCTACATTAAGAGATACATTAGCTAATGATGTAGAGGGTGTATATGTTCCTGATGCTGCGTATACAGAAGATTCTTATGTTGATATAAATGAGCTTTCAACATTAATTGATGCGGTTAATGATTTAGAGCTTGATTTAAACAATGTAAGCCTTGAGGAATTACCTTTAAAGGAAATTAATTCTGAAATAGTTTCAAAGTCTAAAATCTTAAGCGCAACTATTTATGCTAGTTTGAGTGTAAATGACACACTTGTTATTCCTAATGCTGTTGTTACCTTAGATAATAGTAATAATTATTTAAGTCAAGTTGAAATGCAAAGCCTATTAGATGCGTTAAAGACTAATGCTGATAGCTTCTTTGGCACACCAATTATTAAAGATAATAAGGAATACTATAATATTACTAATGTCAGCATTAGTAGTCTAACAGTTAATGATATCAATAATATGAGAACAGCTTCAATAATATTAGAAGCTACAATTATTAATCAATTAGTTGTTAATGAAGGTCTAAGTGGCACTATATCAATGCCTTTAGAATACAAAAATGATGCTGAAAGAACTCAATTAATTAATACATACGGCAATAATAATATATGGAATTATGAAAATGAAGGTAATAATGAGCTAGATAATTTAATTAATGCTTTAGGCAATTTAGTAGGCTATGATGTGGATTTAATGGATTCTACTAATATGTCAGAGGAAACATTAATGAATAATGTTTTAACATTAAATGATGATCAAACTAAGCTTGATGAAACATACGCATCAGTTATTATTAAGTCTACATTAACAGATAATATTAAAGAATTAGAGGCTATTAATGTTCCAGCTGTAGCATATGATGATCAATATATTTCTAAGCAAGAGATATATGATTTAATAACAGCGATTGAGGAATTAGGCGTAGATATTAATAATCCTAATTTAACATCATTACCGCTTGCTGATATTGATGCGAATATGGTTGCTCCATCATATATTATTAGAGCGACATTATATGTTAAATTTAATGAAAATGCTAGTAATACATTAATTATCCCAACTGCTGTAGTAGAGGATGATGAATATAATGACTATATCACTACTGATGAAACTATTTATTTATTAGAAGCATTACAAATGAATGCAAATAGCTTCTTTGGCACACCAACAGTTAATGGTGAAAAGGAGTACTACGATATTACGAATGTTTCTATTTCTAGCATAAGCATTAATATGATTAAATCTATTAAGGAAGATTCAATCATTATGCAGGCTACAATTATAAATCAATTATCTACTAATACTACTATAAATGCACAAATTACTATGCCAAATGAATATATCGATGATGCTACAAGTGATAGTTTAAAAGCTACATATGGTAATGATAATGTATGGAGTACTAATAATGAGTTAGATAATTTAATTCAAGCATTAGAATATATTCTTGGTGAAGAAAATTCAGATAGTAATTTATTAGCAGATGGTGTATTAACAGAGGATGTTATTGTTGATAATGTTCTTAATTTAAATGTATTAGTTAATGATTATACATCTGATACAAAACTTCATGTGTCTTATTATTCTGAGGTATTTAAGGCAACAATTACTAACAAACTAGCTAATATGACTGATTCTGGTATTTATGTACCAAAGGCAGCATACGATGGTGATTATATTAATGAGGCTGAAATGTCTAATTTAATCGTTTCTGCAAATAAGCTAGGAATTAATCTAACAACAGAAATTAGTTATCTTGCATTAGATTATTTAGATGATGATGCTTCTGATATATCTAAATCAATTATTATAAGAGCTACATTATATGCTCAATTTAATGATTTAAATGAAATGGTAATTCCTGATGCAGCAGCAATTATCCCTAATGATGCTGATGATTATAGTTATTTAAAAACTGATGAAACTACTGTTTTATTACAAAGATTAAAGGAAAATAAGGATACTTTATTTGTAAGTAATTCTGAAGGCTTATATGATGTAACAAGTGTTAATATTACTGAAGGTTTATCAATTAATTTAATTAATAATCTAAAGAAGGATTCTTTAATTTTACAAGCTACAATTATCAGTAATATTATTACTCAAGGTACTATAAGTCTACCTACTGATTATTATAATGAAGACTTAGTGGCTAATTATGGTACTGAAAATAGTATTTGGTATAGTACAAATGAATTAGATAATATGATGATAGGCTTATCACATTTAGTTGATCCTAATGCAAATATTACTGAGCTTGATACAACAACTTTACAAGATAAAATCACTGATTTAAATAATGAGGGTGTAAATGGTACTAAGCTAGATGATTGTTATTTATCAGCTGTAATTAGTATGAATTTAACTACTGAGTTAGATAAGGTTTTAGCTGATAAGGTTGATTCTAATGTAATAGAATCTGTAAAAACTAATGGCATTTATAATAAGCAAGAGGTATCGGCATTAGTAAATGCAATGAATGAGCTAGATTTAGATTCTTCAATGGATACATCTAATATTAGTTCTAATGTCACAAGTATAAATGATCAAAGTACTGTTGTTGAAGACTCTACAAAGCTAGATGTATTATATACATCAATAATTATTCAAAATATTTTAACAGATGAAGTTGATTTAATCCTAACATCTGAAATAATTATAGAAATCGTAAGAGATGAAGCCAAGGATAATAACATTTATATTAAGGAAGAGGTTGCTGCATTAATTGATTCTATGAATATTTTAGGATTAACTAATGAAATTGATACTCAAGCTGTTTCAAATAAGGTATTAGATTTAAATAATGATGATTTGACAATTATTTATAAATCTACAATCGTTAAATATATTTTATCTGATGAAGTAAAAACAGCGTTAACAGGTAATATTAATGCTGAATATGTTGAATATGTAGGTGTTCAAGAGCTAATAGTAAAGGATGAAACAAATAATATAAATTACTATAATTATATCCAAAGTGAAATTCTAGGCTTAATTAATGCATTAAATGAAATATTAGCTGATGGACAAACATTAGATGATATTAATAGTGATGTTATATCAAATGCTATATTTAATGCTAACATTGATAATTTATATGGTTCATTCATGATAAGAAATGAATTATCTGAACAATTAGCTTCATCATTAGCACCTCAAAACATTAGTTCAGAAATTAATTCTGCTTCAATGGAAAAAGATATTAATGAAAAAGATATTTATAAGTCTATAGAGGTTCAATATCTAATTAATGCTTTAAAGGCAATTGGTGTTGATAGTAGTGATTCACTAGAGACTAAAATCGATATTGACTTAAATACAATAAAGGATAATTTAGATACGATTTACCTATCAAATATTGTTGTTGATATTTTAACAGCTAAGATTGATACAAAGCTAGAAGGTAAGGCATATGAAATTGATTATAGACCATATGCTAAGGAGCAATTTAATAATACTAATGTATGGTTATTTAAGAAGAATGAAATTACTAATTTAATTAATGTATTAACAAATTATGATTTTGATACATTAGATGTAGCTTCATTATCAATTGAAGAGGTTTCAGCTATGGTTAATGGTTCTGTTGTAATTCAAGCTGTTGCATCTAAGACTATCGTTGATAATGATCAATTAATAGTTCCTACATCAGTTAAGGATACTACTAATACTATTGAAAACTCATTTATGATTGAAATTGATCATATTAATGCATTATTAGAATTCTTAAATGTTCATGTTTCAGACGACGGATTAAACACATTAAATATTACTAAATTCAACCCAACATTAACAGCTGATGATATTGAACTAATTGGAGCATCTGTAATCTTAAATGTAACAATAGCAAATGAAATTTATGCAAATGAATTTGTTTATGCTCCTATATCTGTAAAGGAAATGACAGATAACGTAGAAAGAGCAGTAGTAGATAATGTGGTAGAAAATGAAGCTATAGATATTATCTCTATTAAATCTACTGAGGTAATTGCATTTATTGATGCGTTAGTTACAGGCTTAAATGTATCTAATATTAGAAGTATTGATAATACAGTATTAAATACTATGGGTGATTTAACAGCCGAAAAGGAAAAGGCAATTACTGAATCTAAGATTTTAAATGCTACTATTACTAATAATCTATCAATTAGTGAAGAAGGATTGATTATTTATGCATTAACTGATACAATCTATGAGGTAAATGCAGAAAATGAAAATACATATGTATTTATGCTAACTGATACTGAGCTAATTAGCTTAATTGAAGCAATAAAGGTATTTAGCTCTGATTCTGAAGAACAATCATTCGAGGTTGATTTATCATTTGATAATCTAACTAATATTGCAAGTTCTAATGGCGAGGACTTTGATAAGGCCTTAGAATCTAATGTGATTAGATTAGTGGTGACTCAGGTATTAATTAATAAGTATGGCACAGCTGCTTTAGGTATTATTGACCAGGTTAGTGCTTATAATATTCAAATTAATGATACTGAACCTGTGATAACTGATGTTAACTCAATTTCTAAAGAACAAATATCATCTAAAATAAAAATGGCGAGAGCGTAATTGCTCTCGCTAGTTTTATTTTATTAAAAAAATAAAGCCCGATTTCTCGGGCTGAATTATTAAAATGGGGCGCATAACGCGGTTCGAACGCGCGAATGTCGGAGCCACAATCCGATGTGTTAACCACTTCACCATATGCGCCATTTTTAACGTTTATTTCAAACGTGCAATAAATATTATACACATTTTAACTCATTTGTAAAGACTAAGTGTTGAAAAAAAATTAAAAAATGATACAATTGTGTTGGTAGGGAATTAACTATGAAAGGAATTTAATATATGAGAACAATTTTAAAGGTGCTATATGTAGCATTTGGTATTGTAATTGCGTTTGTTGTTGCAATTGCATCATATAATGTTAATGCATATGATCATATTGTAAGTCTTACAAATGATGGTATAAAAACTAAGGAATATTATAAGGTTGCCATGGTTCATGGTGGAGTATTAGATAAGGATAGTTTAATTACTGAGCAAAATTCTAAGCTTGATATGGCTATATATCCATCATTTACATTATCTAGCTATAGCTATACTGAAAATGATGAAACTGTAAAATATGAACAATATGATAAATCATATTATAGTT
>JAFTQR010000012.1 GCA_017462645.1 Acholeplasmatales bacterium
CATCACTCATTTCCTACCTTAATTATACCATTTTTAGGATATATAAGAAAGAAATACTTATCCACTGTATAACTCATGACAAAAGAAAAGACCGCCGACTTTGTCGACAGTCTGAAGGCTTCCGAAGAAGCCTTTTTTTAACGCTTTAAGCCATGACAGAATTTAAACTTTTTACCACTGCCACATGGACATGGATCATTAGGACCTGCCTTTGCAAATTTATCATTATTCACCTTAGGAGCATTAGCTCTAACAGTGCTTTGATCTTGGTTAGTAGATAAGCCCTTTAAAGTATCCTCATCCTTAGGCTGCTCAACTACTCTTCTTTGTACACCCAATGAAGTATGCATAGCTGTAATTAATATTTCTTGATTTACGCGAGTATTAAATCTTTCAAATCTAGCATAACCCTCTCTTTGATATAGCTCTAATGGGTTAGTTTGAGCATATGATTGTAAATGAATACCTTGACGGAAACCTGCCATATCATCAATATGCTCTCTCCAGTTTCTATCTAAAATTGGAAGAATAATTCTCTTAATTTGATGTTGAATATTATCCTCAATGATTGTAGGATGCTGTTGCTTAATTTCTTCTGGTACAGCCTTTTCTAAAACGTCTCTAATGAAATTAATTCTCTTATCAAAATCCTCTACTGCTATCTTATAAAGATACTCAATGATATCTTGATCATCCTCATATTCAGCAATAACATTAGCATCTACCATATCAGCTCTAAAATATTTAGTATTAAACATTTGGGCAAGCTTTTGATCATCAAAATCATCAGTTGTTTCAATATAATTATCAACAATTTGAATAATTGATTTCTTCATTAATTCTTTTAAAATATCATCAAGCTTCTTAGCCTTAATAACCTCTTGACGTTGAGCATAGAATGTTTCTCTTTGTCTTCTAATAACATCATCATACTTTAATATATTTTTACGAGAATCAAAGTTAATACCCTCAATCTTAGTTTGAGCCATTGTAACTAATTTTGTTAGCATCTTATTTTCTAATGGCTTAGATTCATCATCCTCACCCATCCAACGAATACAAGTTGCCAATCTATTTTTAAATGTGTCTCCACCAAAGCGATTAATTAAATCATCCTCAACAGAGATAAAGAATCTTGAGTAGCCTGGGTCACCTTGACGACCTGAACGTCCACGTAGCTGATTATCAATACGACGTGATTCAAATCTTTCAGTACCTAATACTGCAAGACCACCTAATTCCTTAACACCTGGTGCTAGCTTAATATCTGTACCACGACCAGCCATGTTTGTAGATAAGGTAATCGCACCAATTTCACCAGCCTTAGCTACGATTTCGGCTTCTCTTTCATGGTTTTTAGCATTTAAAACCTCATGTGGAAGCTTTTCTTTTTCAAGCATTCTATGAACTAATTCAGAAGTTTCTACATTTGCAGTACCAATTAAGATAGGCTGTCCCTTTTCATGACGCTCCTTAATTTCCTCAATCATAGCCTTAAATTTATATTCTGGAGTTAAGAATAATAAATCTGGCATATCATTACGAATAACAGGTCTATTTGTAGGAACCTCTACAACATACATATTATAGATATTTCTAAATTCCTCTTCCTCAGTTTTAGCAGTACCTGTCATACCTGATAACTTATTATACATTCTAAAGAAATTTTGATAAGTAATTGTGGCAACTGTAATAGTTTCCTTCTTAATTTCAACATTTTCCTTAGCTTCAATCGCTTGATGTAAGCCCTCAGAGAATTGTCTACCCTTAAGAATACGTCCTGTTGAAGCATCAACAATTAATACCTCACCATCTTGAACAACATATTCCTTACCATCAGAGAAAATATATACAGCCTTTAATGCGTTATTAATTCTATGAACTAATAATACATGCTCAATATCATAAATGTTATCAACTCTAAAGAATTGTTCTGCCTTAGTCATACCAGAAGGTGTTAATGCAATTGTTCTTGCCTCAACATCAATTTCATAATCATCATCCTTTAAGGCCTTAACAAAGGCATCAGCCTTTTCATATAGACCATTATCATCCTTAGTAGGACCAGAAATAATTAATGGTGTTCTTGCATCATCAATTAAAATAGAGTCAACCTCATCGATGATTGCATAATTTAATCCCTTAACCTGAGTAACCTCAGAGTAATTAGGAACCATGTTATCTCTTAAATAGTCAAAACCTAATTCAGAGTTTGTTGAATACATAATATCACAAGCATAAGCCTCTTGCTTTTGTTGTCTAGTTAATTCTCTTAAATTTAAACCAACTGTTAAGCCTAAGAATCGATAAATATCACCAATTTCACCATTAGCCTCACGACCAGCAAGATACTCATTAACTGTAACAACATGTACACCCTTACCTGATAAACCATTTAGGTAGGCAGGGAAGATAGCAGTTAATGACTTACCTTCACCTGTTTTCATTTCGGCAATATTACCACCATGAATTGCAGCACCACCAATTAATTGGACTAAGTATGCCTTCATACCAGTTACACGATAAGCTGCCTCTCTTGCTACAGCATATGCTTCTATTAATATATCATCTAAACTTTTACCGTTTTTTAATAATTCTCTAAAATAAGGAGTTTTAGCCTTTAATTCATCATCAGTAAGCTTTTGCATTTCAGCGTCTAACGCATCAATTTTTAACGCAAGCTTTCTACAACGCTTCATTTCCTTATAGCCAGAATCGAACATTTTCTTTAATCCCATAATCTAACTAAAGCTTATTATTATATAATAAGCATTACGCCTTCCTAAAATCTCACTATATATCATACTATAAATAAAATCAAAATTCAATAAATAAAAAAAGAAAACAAGCGAGATTTACTCGCTTG
Organism: Acholeplasmatales bacterium; assembly: GCA_017462645.1. Taxonomy (GTDB): domain Bacteria; phylum Bacillota_I; class Bacilli_A; order Acholeplasmatales; family Anaeroplasmataceae; genus Anaeroplasma. The sequence goes on from JAFTQR010000012.1 coordinate 2,867, forward strand.
TATAGTAGTCTTATTTAGTTTCAGTTTCAATAACAGCGTAATCGCCATCTGTTCTAAGATAAACAACATTAGTTTTTCTTGTTTCCTTATCTAGGAAAACAAAGAAGTCATGTCCTAACAATTCCATTTGATCTATAGCCTCTTCTGCAGTCATAGGCTCTAAATCAACATTTTTAGCACGAACTATCTTTGATTGTGCCTTAGGCTCTTCACCCATTTGGCGAATACCTTGCTTACCAAGCTTATCCTTAATTCTATCATTATATTTTCTAACTTGGTTAACTAGCTTATCGATAGCACCATCTAATGCTGCATATATATCAGCATCCATAACTTCTGCACGAAGTATAATATTTTTAGAAGGAATTGTAACCTCTACCTTATGATATGCCTTATACACCTTGCATACAACTCTTGCAGATACATTATCATAATCTGATAATAATCCCTCTAGCTTACCTAGCTTCTTAACAGCATATTCCTTGTTGGCATCTGATGGAGTAAAACCATTCTTTCCTACAATTTCAATCTTCATATACCTCAACTCCTTTTCTTTACTTATATTATATCATTTAAGTAAAGCGTTTTCAATAATGTTTTAAATCTTATAAACATTTTGTGCTTGAAGACCCTTTTCACCAACAATTAGATCAAATTCTACTAATTGTCCCTCATTAAGAGTTTTAAAGCCTTCATCTAAAATAGAGCTATAATGAACAAAAATGTCATCATAATTCTCCTTCACAATAAAGCCATAGCCCTTTTCGTTATTAAACCATTTTACCTTTCCTACTAGCATAAATTCACACATCCTCCCTGCATCTATATGATACAATATGTGAAGCATAAAAATAAAGAAAAAGCGTTCTAAAAAGTTCGACTATTTTTTTAGAAAAAACGTGATTATAAGGAGATTTTTTTGAAAAATTTTACTAATAATGTCTAATACCTCAAGTGAATAATCATCTAGCTTAACATAGTCAAAAAATAAGGTATGATATCCTTCTCTATTCATATTTGCTTTAAATATTTTATTATATTCATTTATAAAAAAATTATAGTTTATTTTATAATCCTCTTTAAATAAAGCAATTATCTTACAGGAATATTGATCTAACAAAATATTTTCTATATTTATATTTAAAGGATAGCTCTTATAGCAATTATTACATAATATTTCATCATGCTGCTTAAATAATTCTAATAAGCTTCTTTTTATATAAAAGTAATCACCACAACATTTACATTTCATAAAATTAATCACCTCATATAAATATTAGACAAAAAAATTAAAAAGTTCACAAAAAATGTGAACTTTATTTAAAATATTATGCTAAAAGCTTCTTTAATTCATCAACATAGTCTAATTTTTCCCATGGAAGCTCTACATCACTTCTTCCAAAATGACCATAAGCAGCAGTTTGCTTATAAATAGGACGCTTTAAATTTAATGTTGAAATAATACCCTTTGGTGTTAAATTAAATAATTCTAATACCTTGTTACTAATTAATTCCTCAGATACCTTAGCAGTACCAAATGTATCTACTAACACTGATGTTGGCTTAGCAACACCAATTGCGTATGATAATTGAATTTGACACTTCTTACATAATCCAGCAGCGACAATATTTTTAGCAATATATCTTGCCATATATGATGCAGATCTATCAACCTTAGATGGGTCCTTACCACTAAATGCACCACCACCATGGCATGCAGCACCACCATATGTATCAACAATTATTTTTCTACCAGTTAAGCCTGAATCACCTTGAGGTCCACCAACAACAAATCTACCTGTTGGGTTACATAAAAATTTAGTTTCAGAATCAACTAATTCTTGTGGAACTATACAATCAACAACATGCTTTTTAACATCAGCAGCAAGCTCGTCCATCTCAACCTCAGGAGCGTGCTGTGTTGATATTAAAATAGTATCAATTCTTTTAATATTATTATTTTCATCATATTCAACTGTAACCTGAGTTTTTCCATCTGGTCGTAAATATGGTAATGTACCATTCTTTCTAACCTCTGTTAATCTATATGCTAGCTTATGAGCTAATGTAATAGCCATAGGCATATATTCCTTAGTTTCATCACAGGCATAGCCAAACATAATACCTTGGTCACCTGCACCCTGCTCATGCTCATCTCCTTCATCAACACCCATCGCAATATCTGGTGATTGAGGGTCAATAGCACACATAACAGCTAAATTATCTGCATCAAAGCCATATTTACCTCTTACATAGCCTATTTCTGTTACAGTATTTCTAACAATTTTTTGTACATCAACATAATGGTTTGTTGTTATTTCACCAAATACCATTACCATACCAGTTGTACAAATAGTTTCACACGCAACACGTGCATTTGGATCATTAGCTAAAATATCATCTAAAATAGCATCTGAAATTTGATCTGCAATCTTATCAGGATGTCCCTCAGTTACAGATTCTGATGTAAAAAATCTTCTCATTATAATCTCTCCTTTAACGCCTTCGCAAGCTGATCAGCACAGCTTGTATTCTTCATTCCACAAATATTTCCTTCTAATAATTCTACTACCTTCTTAGCTTCCATTCCTTCTACAAGCTTCGCAATAGCCTTTAAATTACCATTACAACCACCCATAAATGAAACACCAGTTACTATACCATCCTCTATAGTAAAATTAATTTTTCTAGCACAGGTACCAGAAGTTATAAACTCATAATTCATATATAATTCCTCCTACATCTCATTATATAATGTTTCAAAATCAGCACTAAATCTCATAAATCTATCAAAAATTATTGGATCAAAATACATTTTAAAATGATCCTCCATATAGCTAATTGTTAAATTATGCTTATATGCCTTTTTATAAGATTTAACGCTTCTCATAGAAACATATAAATCACATATTAAGATAATTTGAGATTCCTGATTATTTTGAATATCTCTAATATTTTTAATAAAATCATCACTATTAGAGCCTTCAAAAGTAGCACGAATAATATCCTCACATTTTCTTGCAAGCTGTAATCTAGATATTAACATACTACCAAGCTCTGTTTGTTGTTTAAGGGCTTCAAATCTTAAATCCTCATTTTCAATATTAGGATTAAAGTCAACCTTGTTTTCAAGATGAAGCTTAGTATATTTTTCTATTTCCTCACACTTTTCAGGTGGTAGGCTTAATAATGAAGCAAGCTTCTTTGACATTACAGCAATTATTTCAATATTATTAATTTCATCCTTAGTAATATTATCATTAGATAATGTTACATCAAATATCTTAGTAACAACATTTGTAAAATCCTCTTGAACCTGTCTTCTCTTAACAAGCTCCCTCCTTCTTTCTTCTTGCATATAGCTAGCCATAAATACATTCGCATATAAGATCAGCATATACATAAGTAATAATATCGTTCGAATTAATATATCCTTAAATTCATTTGATACAAAGAAGGTTTCCATAAACAGCATAATATCCTTATTCTTTTCATCAAATAAAACATTATGTGTCAACGTAAAATGTAATATTGTTATTATTATAAATACCCATAAAAAGATATTTTTAAGCATTTTCTTATCCTGATAAAACGCACAAATAGTTAAACCATAATATAAAAGAATATATCCACATTCCTTTAAATAATCAGCCTCACCTGTTTTTAATTTAAAATAGACTATTATGGCAGATAAGAACATATAGAAGCTGGCTATATACATAGCCATTATCTGACTCATTCTATCAGATGGTCCCTTATTAATCATCTTTTTCAAACCACTATTTACTACTACAGTAACTGGTAATAATAAAATAGTAAGAAGCCAGTTAGAAGGCTCACCAATTGAAATTATAGTAAAAATAAGAGTATAAATAAGGTTGGTAACAAATATTATATTCTTAATAACAACATTTTTACGATATAATACCTGATTATCATCAGTAATATCAATACCACTTTCAAAACCAAAAACACTCTTAAAGAAGGTATTATTTGTTATTTTTTTAGTTATTTTACTTTTAATTGACAAATAAACCACCCTCTTTCTAGATAATTTTATCACATTAATAACTAATTTTCACTACCAATAATTGTACCTTCAATAAATATTTTTTGACCATTAGAAAAATCACGTCCTGACATTATTTTCTTACCAGGCATTAATACCTCTAATAGCTCTATTGCCTTATCTAATGTCTTTAGCACTATTTTCTTTTTAGTACATATTACAGTACCAGGTAATAAATTAGAGTCACCCTCTACTATATTAGCCTTAAATATTTTTAATTTAATACCATTAACATTTAAATAAGCACCTGGATCATATGATAAGCCTCTAATTCTATTAACAATATCTATTGCTTTATTATTTAATTTTATTTCTTCCTCTTCTGGGGCTATATTAGGTGAATAGCTCGCTAGAGCCTCATCCTGAGGAATTCCTAAATTAACATTATTATATATATCCTCTATACTATCCATTAATAAATCTCTTCCTATTATAGATAGCTTTTCAAATAATAATGTATTATTATCTTCAGGTAAAATTTCATATTCCTTAAAACTATACATTCTACCTGCATCTAATTTTTTAGTCATTTCCATTATAGTTACACCAGTTTTTTTATCGCCATTAATTAAGCATCTTTGAATAGGTGCTCCACCTCTATGTAATGGTAATAATGAGCCATGTACATTAATACATTTTTTAAACTTATTTAAAATTTTAGATGGAATGTATTGACCATATGCTGCTGTAACTAGCATATCAGCATTCATATCTAATATTTTTTGATAATCACTACTTATTTTTTCAGGCTGGAATAATTCTATTCCAAGCTCTTTAGCTTTACTAGCTACTGGTGTATCTAATAATACACCCTTTTTCTTTACTCTATTAGGCTGGCTTACAGCTAAGCATACCTCATATTTTTCATTTAATGCCTCTAATATTGGTACTGCAAACTCTGGAGTACCCATAAAAACTATTTTCATCTTAACACATCCTTGTTATAGATAATTCTATATCATTATTATTTTGATATAAAGGATATATATATTTTATTCTTTCAATAACTGAATCCTCTATTGCTTGAATTTGAATAGTATATCTATAAATATTATTTTTCTTAAATATTGGTGCCTCAGTAGGCCCTAATATAATTGATTTAGCTGCAGATTTTTTTAAATCAGCAGTAATATGTATAGCCTCATTATAGGCTAATCTATAATCAGATGATGATACCATTATTTCTATAACTGATGAATATGGAGGCATTTGTGAAATCTTTCTTTTTAATATTTCCTTATTATAGAATTTCTCATAATCATGATTCTTAGCACATTCAATAACATAATGACTAGGATTATAGGTTTGAATAATAACCTTACCATCCTTATTAGCTCTACCAGCTCTACCTGATACCTGTTCAATTAAATTATACGCAACCATTGATGCATCATAGGTAGGATAGGATAGGGCTAAATCAGCATTAATAACACCTACTAGAGTTACATTTTCAAAATCTAAGCCCTTGGTTATCATTTGAGTCCCAATTAAAATATCTGCCTCTTGATTTTTAAATTGTGAATATGCTCTTTCATAATCATCAAACTTATTAGTAGTATCCATGTCTACTCTAATAGTCTTAGCATTAGGAAGTAAATTATTAACAGCCTCTAATATTTTTTCAGTTCCACTTCCAACAAATCTTATAGCACTAGAGCTACATGAAGGACATTTTTTAACATTTGGGATTTGATGTCCACAATAATGACATTTCAAGGTATCAGTATATGAATGATAAGTTAATGAAACATCACAATTAGGACATTTAATTGATTCACCACAGCTTCTACACATAACAAATGAGGAATAGCCTCTTCTATTTAAAAATAAAATAGCCTGTTCCTTATTATTATAGCATTTCTTTAATTCTTCCTGTAATTCTCTAGATAATACACTTTTATTACCACTAATAAGCTCATTTCTTAAATCAACAACAATTGATTTAGGTAATGACTTACCATTAACCCTATTAGGTAGCTCTAATAGCTCATATTCGCCATTAGTGGCTAAATAATAATCACTAACATTAGGTGTAGCACTACCTAACACTAGTGGACAGCTATGAGTTTTGCTTCTAATTTTAGCAATATCTAACGCATTATATTTTGGATTATTAGATTGAATATATGATGATTCATGACATTCATCAATTATAATTATTCCTAAATTATTAAGTGGAGCGAAGATTGCAGATCTAGCACCTACAACAATTTTAACCTCATTATTAATAATTCTTTTCCATTCATCATATTTATCTACTATAGATAATCTTGAATGTAATATTGCAATATTACTCTTAAATCTAGCCTTAAATAAGGCTGTAATTTGAGGAGTTAATGCAATTTCAGGTACTAGCATTATTGCAGATTTATTATTTTTTATAACATCATCTATCCAATGCATATATACCTCTGTCTTACCACTACCAGTAATACCATGAAGTAAATATGTTTTAGAATTATCATAGCTTAAGCTATTTAAAACCTTTAATTGCTCATCAGTTAAGTTAACCTCTTTATCAGCAAGCACTATTTCCTTTTTATCTATAAAAACCTCTTTTTTATAGATTTCAATTGCGTTATTTTTAACAAGAGTATCAATTACACTCTTAGAATAGCCAGCATCATTAACTAATATTGATAATTCAATATCAGCGCCTGCCTCCTCTAAAAAGCTAAGCAATGAAGTTCCCTGATTAGATGCCTTAATATTAGAATCTAATAATCTTACATATGATACAACATTATCATTTCTATTTTGCTTAAATTTAGTATCTAATAATACATTACCCTTTTTAACCTCATTATAGATAATAGCTAATTTATCCTTATCTAGCTTATCAATTATAAGCTCTCCTCTTTTAATTATATTCTTACATTCATCTGATACATTATCCTTATTAATAATTTTAGCAACCTTTTGATATTTTATTTTTAAGGCTGTAGGTATCATAGTTTGTAATGATGTAGCATAAAAGCTAAAATTATTTTCAGCAATATATTTAGCTAAATCAATAAATTCCTCATTTAATACTCTTCTTACATCTAAGGTATCAATAATTTCCTTTAAATTATTTTTATATTCAGTAGTTTCCTTTATATCAATAACAAAGCCAGTTCTTTTCAAGCTTCCAAAAGGAACAATTACTCTATATCCTATTTTAATAACATCATTTAAATGAGACGGAATTAAATAATCAAAGCTTCTATTTACTTGTTTATTTTCAATATCGATTATAACCTCAGCTATCAATTCCATCACCTCCAAAAAAATAATGCCATCTAATGATGGCATAGTTTTTTCATTAAATGCCATCAGCCAAGTTTTAGCACCTTACCTAAAAGGTTGCTTGGTAGTCATTGAGCTTGTCTCTCGTACCATCTTTATGACAATATTATTATACAATTTTTTATTTTATATTACAATTAAAATAATGAAACATTATCACATATTCTTTCATCTACTATATTAAGACTTCTTATAGGTCTTAAAACAGCCTTTAGTACAATAAATAATAACAATGATTGTGGTAATAAATAGATTATATTTTTAGGTAATGATATAAATATCATATAAGTAAATGTAGCATCTTTAGTAAAATCATTTAGCATTCCCCACCAAATTGAACCTAATAATACATTTACAAATAAATTAACAAATAATCTAGCATATAAGCATTTACCAAAGGTAATTTTTGTTTTATAGAAGGCTATACCATATGCAAAGCCTGATAGCATTGCGTTTAGGGTATATCCAAACATATATATTCCACCATCCATCAAAAATCCTATAGTATCTGATAAAACACCTATCATAATACCACATAGTGGACCATATAGCATACTTATAATTGAGAAAAATAAATATGTAAAGCTTAAGCCTAATGAACCAAAGCCTGAAGGTATTGGTATAAGCTTACATACAAGCATCATAGCAAATAAGATACTTATTAATGTTAAGCTTTTAACATTTTTAAAAATATTTTTAGCAAATTTCCAATAGCTAATATGGAATGGGGTTCTAAAAATTAATTGATTATCAGAAATATCAACAAATGCATTCTCAAGCTTTTTCTTACGCTCTAATATTAATATAATTACTATTAATATAAATAAGACAGATATAGTTGATATACCACCAGCCATATAAGGATTTATATAATCAATTTGCTTAAAATCACTTATTATTTCTACATCTGTAAATTTTAAAAGCTTCGTAAAGGCTGTTTCACACCTATCTACACCATATTGAAGCTTAAGCTTTGAGGTATTAAAATTAGTAGCTATATATTTAGCCTTAAGGCTAACTCTATAGGTATTTTCTCCTAATTCCTCAATTTTAAAGCTTTTAGCTATAGAATCATAATCAACCTTAGCGTAGGTTACCTTAGATTGTCCCTCTTTTAAATTTGCATTATATTCGCTTATATCATCAAATATTTGATTTAAACCATCCACTGAGAAAACCTCATATGGATCACCATCATATTTTACATCAAAGCTATATCTAGCATTATTATCATTAATAGCTAGTGATGTAATTAAATAGCCTAATAAAAAGGCTGTGAATGCAAAAACTATAAGCATTCCCTTAAGCTTGAAAAGCTTAGATAAATAATTTTTCATAATAAAAAGGCCTCCTAAAATAAGAGGTCCACTATACTCATATACAGCGGACGCACAAAACCACCGCCACTATTGTGTTCGTCCATATCCAACTTCCCATGATATGGCACTTAACGCGATTTTGCTACTCTGTTTTACAAATAATAGTATATTGTATATGACACATTTTTGCAAGAAAAAAATGGAGATATTTTAAATCTCCATTATAGATAAGCTTTATTTAGAAAAATAATATTCTTTAATTACATTTATTAATCCTTCATAATTATATATTGTTGTATTTAATGATGATGAATCTTTAGAAATAAAATATGGTTTAATATCATTATAAAAATTAATTATTTCTTCATTAGAAGGTAAAGGATTACTATTTAATGAGCCATCCTCAGTTATAGACCATCCTAATTTAACCTTAATTAATTCTCCTTCAATAACAAACTTAGTAACATCGTGCGAATCTAATAAAGATGTTATGTCAGATGATTCTAACACTTCACTATGACTAGACTTTAATATTTTTTCATCTACAACATTCCTAATTAATGTTAAATATTCTTCTCCTGTATCTTGAAATGATATAGGATCATAGTCTGTATCACTCAAATTAATATCTTTATTATTTAATACCTCTTTTAAAACTGTTCTTTCTCTTTCAACAAAAACACCAACACAAATATAATCACCAATATTAACTGGTATTTTATTAATATCATTAAATGATAACCAAGTAAGCTCATTTCTATCACAACAATAAACCATGTTACCATTTACATAATCAAGTGATGAAGGTCTTGCAACATCAGCAGTAAAGTTTTTATCATAATAATCATATATTTCTAAAGCCGTACTCTTTTTAAGATATGCAGCTATATATTCATCTGTATTTGTTTTATATTCTACTTCATACATATAAATGTTTTTATTTATTGATAGAAAATAATCAATATATAAATCCATTATCATTCCATATGTATTATTTATATTATCAAAAACACTTGGAACCTTATTATATTCTAAAAATGGATCGGTTGATGGATTATCTTCTTTATCATTATTACATGATAATAATGTAAAGCTAAATATTAATGATAGTAATAATGCTATTATTTTTTTCATATAATTCAACTCCTATCTTGTATTAATTTTATAATCGTTCTTTATATTTTTTATTCTAACATAAATAAATAAAACAATTTAAAAAAATTTAAAAATCAGCAATCTTTTTTGATTGCTGATTATTATTACTTAATATAAATATTATAAATATTTAAGCCATTAATAGTTGTGATATAATATTTAGTATTTGGTTCTAATTCAAGATTAAATGTTAACTTAGTAGATCCTTCAGTAGGTATAGATCTAGCTATTTCTTTTCCATTTTCATCTAATATAATTAAATATCTATCGTAGGCTGTTGAGTTTCTTGATGAAAAGATTACTGTTAAATTATAATCATCTAAATCAGTATTAATTTCAATTAGTCCATAATTATCATTAAATCTTGAATCACCTAATGTTTTTAAGAAGGAATTTGATCCTATTACTACCTCTATTCCATAATGAAGAATTACATCACCAGCTATAAGCTTTTCATTTTCTGAAACAGTTACTGATTCTTTAATATCAGTTAAATCAAGTGATAAGCCTAAATCATATTCTTTAATATTAGATAGAATCTGATTATTTGAAGCTATATCATTTGATAATGGTAATCTATTATATTTACCAGTAATACCAGCAAATTTTACTACATAATCTGGTACTGATAAAGTATTATTTAAGATTGAAACATTAGATTTTTTATTAATAGTATCATAATAGAATAATTCATCATCAATATCAAAGGTACTATAGTCAGTTAAATAATCTGGCTTACATTCATTATATACATATTCCTCTCTCTCTAACCCCTTAGTAGATTGAATTGTTCCACCACCAACAAAAATATCATTATAGGATTTGATTGCGGTTCCTGTATATGTAGAATCATTTTTTACTGAATGAGGAGTTGTACAATTTTCAAATAAATTATTTTCACTAAATACATAGGCATTTGAATTTATTTGAAGACATGAATTTGAATTCTTATAATAGTTATTATAAATATGAATATTCGCATGTCTTGCAAGCGGTAATCTTGAAGAGATATTATTATAATAATTATGATGGTAGGTTATGTTTTGGCATGATGCTTCTTCACTACTTCCAACAAGACCAGTTTTATTACAGCCATCAAATACATTATAGCTTGCTGTTGCGTTTTTAATAGAGTTAAAATCTAATGCTCCATCTCCACCATACTTATCCTGCTCACCTGTTAAATCCCAGTTGTTTTTACCTCTATTAAATACATTATTATGTATCCAATAGCCTCCACATTGAATAGAATCACCATTAAAGCCTAAGGCATCCTCACAGTAATCAGTAAAGGTTAGATTTCTAACCTCAATAGAATTAGAGTTGCTAAATGAAATACCCCATTGAAAAAATTCAGCATCATTACCTATTCCTTCTATTGTTACATTATTTGCATTTTTAACAGAGGCTTTATTGAATGACATATCATCATGATATACCTCTTTACCTTTTAAATCAGGATATGTATTTCTATTATAAATAACTGTTTCCTTAGATGTTGTAGATTCCTTAATTTTAGTTATGCCATCCTTAGTTGTTTTATATTGATAGCTTATTCCATCCTTTTTATCATATATATATAGTGATAAATTCTCAATATTTTCACCATATTCATTTGAAAATGTATTTTCAAAATGATTACTATCTAAATTAGAATTATCAGTAAGCCTTGGGATAACCTCCTTATAATTCCATTGGTTAGTAGTAATTTTACCAATTACTCTAATTAAAACAGGTTTATTGCTTTTATTTAAATTATTTAATATATTAACTATACCTGTATATTTAACACCTTGAAATGTTTGAGTCAAGGTATTTTTATTTTCATTTGTTAAATAAAGAATAATTGTATCATCCTTTAGAGTACCATCATTTTTATATGCACCAATACCATCACTATTATTAAAATGAGCATATCCAGATCTATCTAGGCTAGATACTAAAATATTATTAACCTCTTTTACATAGGTATTACTTTTTATTATAGCTTCAATTTTAATACTATATGACCCACTAGATAATCCTGGTATTTCACATGTAACTAAACCATTCTCTTTAAAAATAAGATTAGTATCTAATTTTTGATATTCATCATTATTCTTTTTATAGTAAATGTTATATCTAAAGGCATTTATATCTAAAAATGTCAAGGAAATTATCTCATTATAGCCTTCTATATAAGAAATTTGGATTTTATCCTCTATTGTAGGTGTGGGTGTTTCAGTAATTGTTATTGAAGGAGTTGGAGTTTGACTTGGTATCACACTTGGAATTTCTGATGGTGTTATTGATACTGATGGGTTTGAATTATTTTCATTTGATGATGTAGTATTAGTATCACATGACACCAATAATAATACCATTAAAAATAAATATATTATTTTTTTCATATTTAACCCTCCTTCTTTTTTAGAAATAAAATGGAGAAAAATCTCCATTCTATTAATTAAACTGGTTCTTTTTAATTGTACCTATTATTTTAGAAATAATTGTTAAATCATTTATTTCTCCACGTTGCCATACTCTTCTTGTTTCAGTTTCATATGAAATAAAGGCAATTGGATTTTCCTTTTTATCATAGAATATATTTTGAATAACTGACACAGCTTTAGCATTATCAAATATTTGGAAATATTTATAATCCTTTAATTCCCAGGTTTTAATATCATTAATATAATGCATACCATCAGTAAAATAATGAGCATAATAATCTACATTAATATCATTATAGCTATCTATATTCTCATAACCCTTTTTAGCATATTTAACAGCAATATTTTGTTTTGAAACAATACTAATTCTATCTAAATTAAAGTAATCTGTAATTTCCTTATAAATTACTTCCTCATTAACAGAAGGGTCTAATGATAATTCTAATACTCTACCAATAAATGATGTACCAGATAAGCGTGATACGCTTTGTGTTTCACCTAGGCTTTGTAGTAATTTCATATTATCATGCATAGCAGGGTCAAAGATAATATGACAATCTCTACCCTTTTGCTTACCTCTATATAATGCCTTATCGCAGCAAGTATATAAATCCTTAAAGTCTTTTCCGTTTTTTGGATATTGAGAAATACCAATTGTTGTTGAACAGCTAAAAGGTCTTCCATCAATATTTAAATTATCTAATGCATATCTAATTAATCTGGCGATATTTTTCATACCTAAGCGATCTAGCTCATCCTCTACAAAGATCATAAATTCATCGCCACCCATACGACCAACCTTACCTTGACCACCAGTAAGCTTAGTTAAGGCATTAGCTACTGCTACAATTACCTTATCACCAAATAAATGTCCATAATTATCGTTAATATTCTTAAAATAATCAACATCCATCATGAACATTGTATAGCATCCATTTGGATATTTCTTAATATAGTCATCAATATAAGCCTCCATTGATGCCTTTTGTAATACCTTAGTTAATGAATCAATTTGTATTTTAGAGAAATGCTTTTGAATTTGCTGTACAGCTGAATCTAAATTATGAAGCTGTAATAAATGCTTGCCATCATCAATTTTATGTAGTTCTAAGCTATACCAAACATTATTACTGTTAATACTTAAGGTATTTGAAGCATCTGGGTTTCTTAAAAAGGTCTCAATATCCTTAAGATGTCTTAAATCAAGATTAAATTTTTTCAATCTAAAAATACTAATAATATTACATGGTAAATTAATATGCTCTACAGGTGGATATAGCTCTAGCACCTTACCCATCTCTAAATCAACAACCATATATGTATCATCATATTCACGTAAAATATCAATAATATCCATACAATCACCACTCTTCTTTAATTTTTAATCGTTCTTTCTTTAATTTTATTATAATATAAAATTATGTCGTTATCAATATTTTAATATTATATAAAGAGAAAAAAGGTGTGATTTTTCAATCACACCAATATCAATTAATTAAAATTTAGCATTTTTCTAATATTACATATATATCATTATTTTTTTATCAGTATTAAAATAATATATATCAATAATATATTCTTTTCCTGCTTCTAAATAAAATATATTATTTTCAATATCTATCATATTTGCATATTTATTTTCAATTATTTCAAACAAATAATATCTAGTATCAATGTCAGCTGATATAGAATTTTCAGTTTTATGAGCCTTAATTTTATAGTTACCAGTTTCTACATTTTTAATAGTAAAAACATTATACCTCATACTTACAGACCTAGGAATGTTTGGTTCTAAAATACCATTATAATTAAATTCATATAAGAATTTTGATTCAATAGAATCAACATATTTATTATTAGTATCTAAAATGTCAAAGGCAATATTGAAATTAATATTTGAAGGCGTATCAAATTCATTATTTGAATCATTTAATGATAGTTGAATATATGGCATATAATCAGTTTTATTTAAATTTAATATGTAATCTTCGTTAAAACATGATTTAATACCTTTTATTAATTGACCATAACTATCTAGTTGCTTAGTTTTTATATTAAATAAATCTATAGAATAATCTTGTTCAAGTTTATAAGCTTTTAAACTAGAAACCAAACTATAATCATGATTATTATTATAGTAAAGCATAGGCTGGCTATATTCTTTAGCAATATCAGTTTCAGAAATAACAAATAATTTTTCTGAATTAGTTAAAGTAGAGCTCAATATTGACGTAATATAATTTCCTTCATCTGAATTAGAATCATATCCTTCATCAGTTTCGTTTAGATAACAAATATTTAATATATCTACTTCTATTTCAAGATTAGTAATTTTATAATCAGTATTATTATCTATATTAGGAATAACAACATTATTGTAAGCACCATCACCAATAGCAATAATAGAATTATATCTATCATTTATAGGAATAGTTCTATATTCATTAGAAAATAACGGTTTCACACCTAAATATACACTTGTGTTTGTGTAAAATAATATATCAAACATAATAACAACTGATGAATATGAATCATCAGCTAATTGTTTTGTTGATATATAATAGCCATAATCTATATCAAAACAATTATACGATCCTATATTTGTGAAATATTCTCTAGGGATAAAGTTAACAATTGGATCATCAGCTAATGCTTGATTATTTTTAATGTTACTAGCATATTCTCCATCTAACTTATTATCCTCATTATAATATGATTTTGTGTAATTTTGTAAAGCAATATCTAATTCACTTGTTGTTACATCACTTATAGTATATTCAAATTCAGATTGTTCAATATCATTATTTTGAGACGAAATAAAAATGATTGTAATTATTGAGACTACTATTATAAAACTTATAATATATATTATTTTTTTCTTCATACAATCACCACTCTTCTTTAATTTTTAATCGATTTTCTTTAATTTTATTATAAAATAAAATTATGTCGTTATCAATATTTTATTATAAGAGAAAAAGAAAATGCACAAAAAAAGTGCATTTTATCTTTTATTAAGCTCCTCAAATACATCATTCCAAGATATATCCTTTGTAGCCATTTCTACTGTTAAATGATATATTAAATCAGCTATTTCAAATACTATTTCTTCCTTTTTACCATCTTTGCAGGCAATAATAATTTCTGAAGCTTCTTCTCCTACCTTCTTTAAAATCTTATTATCCCCCTTATCTACAAGGTAATTAGTATATGACCCCTCTTTAGGATTTTTAATTCTATCAATAATAGTATTTTCTAAATTAACAAGCTCATTATCAGAGCCTGTAGCCTTACTACGATTAATTACGATTTCTACATCCTCATCTAAATCTCTATAAAAGCAAGATGAATTACCTGTATGACAGCTTATTCCACCCTTTTGTTCAATTTGGAATAATAATGAATCACCATCACAATCAATACTTAAGCCCTTTAGGTATTGATAATAGCCTGATGTTTCACCCTTAACCCATAATTCATTTCTACTTCTAGAAAAGTAAGTCATTTGTTTAGTTTCTAATGTTTTTTCTAATGCCTGCTTATTCATATAAGCAACCATTCTAACCTTTTTAGAATGATAATCCTGAATAACACAGCATACTAAACCATTATCATCAAATTTGACATTATTTATAATTTCTTGTTTATTCATTTCTAACGTCAACTCCTTTACTATCTAAATAGCTCTTTAATTCTTTGATTTCTAATTCCTTATAGTGGAATAGTGATGCAGCAAGTGCAGCATCAGCATTTGCCTTAGTAAATACATCATAGAAATCATCTAAAGAGCCAGCACCACCTGAGGCAATTACAGGTATTTTAACAGCCTCTGAAACCTGTTTTGTTAAATTAAGCTCATAGCCCTTTTTAGTTCCATCTGCATCCATTGATGTAAGTAATATTTCACCTGCACCTAAGGATTCTACCTCTTTTGCCCATTTAACAGCATCAAGACCAGTTTTAGTTCTACCACCATGGATATAAACCTCATAGAACTCACCATTCCATTTAGCATCTATAGCAACTACTATACATTGTGAGCCATATTTTTGACTACCAAGGGTAATAAGCTCCTTATTAGTAACAGCTGTTGAATTAATAGATATTTTATCAGCTCCAGCATCTAAAATATTTTTAATATCCTCTAGGCTTTTAATACCACCACCAACAGTAAGTGGTATAAAAACAACCTTAGCTGTTTCTCTTACAACATCTAATAGTATACCTCTTTTTTCATATGATGCAGTAATATCTAAGAATACAACCTCATCTGCACCACAGCTTGAATAGGCTGATGCAATCTCTACTGGATTACCTGCATCAACTAAATTTATAAAATTTATTCCCTTAACTACTCTTCCTTCCTTAATATCAAGGCAAGGAATAATCCTTTTACATAACATACTTATCACTCAAATCTTTTAATAGCTTCTTCTAAATTAATAGCACCACTGTAAATAGATTTACCTAAAATAATACCACCACAGCCAATATTTTTACAATTTTCAATATCGTCTAATGATTTAGCACCACCTGAGGCAATAATCTCCATTCCAGTTTCATCTACCATTTTTTTAGTTTGGGTAATATTAATACCCTCTAATGTACCATCCTTGGCAATATCAGTAAAAATTATTGTCTTTACTCCAACATTTTTAAGCTTTAAGGCTAATGTAACAGCATCAATATCCATTGTATCTAGCCAGCCATGTGTAGCAACCATTAAATTTTTACAATCAATACCTACTACAATCCTATCACTGCCATGCTTATCAATGCATTCCTTTACGAAATCTACATTTAAAGCACTACTACCTAAAATAATTCTTTTAACTCCAAGACCTAAAATATAATCTACCTGTTCAAGAGTTCTTATTCCTCCACCAAGCTCGACATCTATATCGACATTTTCAATTATACCCTTTACAGCCTTAAGATTTCTAAATTGGCCATCCTTAGCTCCATCTAAATCTACTAAATGTAAGAATTTAGCTCCTTTAGATTTCCACATTTTAGCCATTTCTACTGGATCACCATAATTAGTAACTAAATTATAATCACCCTTAAATAATCTTACACATTGTCCTTCATGTAAATCTATTGCTGGAAATAATCTCATAACTCACCAAAATTTTTTAATATTTTTAAACCAATTTCTCCACTTTTTTCTGGATGAAATTGAGTTGCGTAAATATTACCCTTGCATACAGCACTACCATATGTAGTACCTGCATAATCTGTATACGCAATAACATCTGTATCATTACCTACTAAATGATATGAATGTACAAAATAAACATTCGCTCCATCTAATCCATTTAATAGCTTATTATCCTTTAATACCTTAATTTGATTCCAGCCCATATGAGGAATCTTATAGCAATTATCATTAAATCTAACGATTTCACCCTTTAATAGACCTAATCCCTTATGTCTACCATATTCATTAGAATATTCAAATAGCATTTGCATACCAACACAAATACCTAAAATAGGCTTATTCATCCTAATACATTCTAATAATACATCCTCTAAGCCTTTTCCTCTAAAGGTATCAATAGCATCCTTAAATGCGCCTACACCTGGTAATATAATTTTATCAGCAGATAATATTTCATTTTTATCTGATGATATTTTATTTTCTAAGCCTAAATAATCTAAAGCATTTTTTACACTACCTAGATTACCAATACCATAATCAATAATTACTATCATATTACACCCTTAGTTGATAAGCTACCCTTAATATTATCCTTAATCTCTAAGGAATCCTTTAAGCACTTTGCCATAGATTTAAACATTGCCTCTATAATATGATGAGCATTTTCTCCTCTATAAACTAGAAAATGTAAATTAATCTTAGCATTTAATGCAAAGCTTCTAAAAAATTCATTTGCTGTTTCAGTTTCAAAATCACCACATATAGCTGTATCAAATTTAGCATTAGATTCATAATATCCTCTACCACATAAATCAACAGCACATAATACTAATGCATCATCCATAGCCATAACAAAGCTTTGATATCTAGCTATACCATCCTTAGATGCTAAAGCCTTATCAAAAGCCATACCAAGTACAATACCTGCATCCTCTACAGTATGATGTGTATCAACATTTAAATCACCATTACAAGTAAAATCTAAATCAAAGCCACCATGCTTTGCAAGAGTATTTAGCATATGATCAAAGAAGCCAATACCACTATTAATCTTCGCAATACCACTTCCATCTAGATTTAAACTACATTTAATATCTGTTTCCTTAGTTTTTCTTTCAATATAGCTATTTCGCATTTCTAATCACCTCAAGTAGCTTATTATTTTCTTCCTTAGTACCAATAGAAATTCTATATATTCCCTTATTAAATTTTCTAATATATATTTTATTTTCTAATAGTAAATCATTATATTTATCATCCATCACTACAAATATAAAATTGGCACTAGATGGATAAACCTTAAAGCCTAAATTATTTAATTCATTAAATAATCTATCTCTTTCGTTCTTAATATCATTAATTTGATTTTTATACAAATCAAAATTCTTAATAGCTATAGTAGCCATTATTTGTGATAATGTAGTCACAGAATAAGGTGGCTTTACAGCCTTAATCATATTAATATTATCCTCATTAGATATAGCATAGCCTACTCTAATAGATGGTAATGCCATAGCCTTAGAATATGTTTTAAAGCCAATAACATTATCATATTTAGACGCTAAATCGATATAATCCTCTTCAGCAAAATCAATATAAGCTAAATCTAACAATATTAAAGCATTTGTAGATTCAATTACTTTAATAATTTCATTTTTATTTAAATGCTGACCAGTTGGATTATTTGGAGTACAAATTAAAACCATTTTAGGATTATATTGCTTGATTACTTTAATCATATCATCAACATTAAAGATATAATTTTCATCACCATATACAGCTATATAATTAGCCTGCATAAGCTCTGTAAATACCTTATACATTGAAAATGATGGTGAAAAGCCTACAACATTATCTCCTTTTTCAAGTACAGCTCTAAATGTTACATCTAATAGCTCATCACTACCAACACCTACAGTTACCTCATTCTTTTTAACATTATAATGATTAGCTAATGCTTCACATAATGCTTCCTCTGCCATATCAGGATATCTATTAAAATCAACATTTTTAATTGTTTCATAAAATTCATCTAAAATAGCCTTTGGAGGATTAACTGGACTTTCATTAGCATTCATAATGATACCATCAGTTATAAGCTTTGAAAAATATGGCTCCATATTTGAAAAGCTTTTCTTCATATATTTCATAATGCTTACTCCTTTCTTATGCTAGCAGATAAGGCATGCATACCTAATCCCTCAGCATTAGCAAATGTTTCAACATCATCAACAAGCTTCATACAAGCTTCCTTTGTAAAGGAAATTAATGAGCTTTTCTTTATAAAATCATCTACACCAAGTGGTGAGAAAAATCTAGCAGTACCTACAGTTGGTAATACATGATTAGGACCTGCCATATAATCTCCTAATGATTCTGGAGAATAATGACCTATAAAGATAGCACCAGCATTTTCTATTTTATCAACATAATCCATTGCATCATCAATAGCAATTTCTAAATGCTCTGGAGCTAATCTATTTGTATATTCTATTGCTTCATCAATATCCTTAACAACAATAATCTTAGAATAATTCTTTAATGATTTTTCTAAAATATGCTTTCTTGGAGATTCATTATAAAATTTATTAAGCTCATTCTTTATTTCTACTGCCTTATCATAATCAGTAATAAATAAAGTAGATGATGCAAGCTCATCATGCTCTGCTTGTCCTAATAAATCAGCTGCTGTATATTTAGCATTAGAAGTTTTATCACCGATAATACAAATCTCAGATGGTCCAGCAATTGAATCAATACCAACAAGACCATATACCTCTCTTTTAGCTAATGCTACAAATATATTACCAGGTCCTACAATCTTATCAACTCTTTCAATTGATTCAGTACCATATGCAAGTGCAGCAATAGCCTGTGCTCCACCAATTTTATAAACATTATCAACCTCGCAAACATATGCTGCTGCTAAAACTAAATTATTTAATTTACCACCTACTGCAGGTGTAACCATTGTTATAGATTTACAGCCAGCAACCTTTGCAGGTAAAACATTCATTAATACAGATGAGGGATATGCAGCCTTACCTCCTGGTACATAAACACCAACCTTAGCAAGTGGTGTTATTTTTTGACCAAGCTTAGCACCTAGCTCATCCTCATACAGCCATGTTTTTCTTAATTGATGCATATGATAGCTATATATTCTATCCTTTGCTCTTAATAAAACATTCTTTAAATTATCATCTAATGAGTCAAAAGCCTTTTTTTGCTCCTCCTTAGATACAGCCATATCATTAATAGAAAAGTTAGGATCATCAAATTTTTTAGTATAAAGCTCAATAGCTTTATCCTTATTAACTCTAACATTTTCAACTATTTCCTTAACAATATTACTAAATTCTCCAC
>JAFTQR010000013.1 GCA_017462645.1 Acholeplasmatales bacterium
AGGATCAGTATAAATAGTGTAGCTATCTTTGTCACTTAAAAAATCAAGTACATCAAGTCCTAAAACATCTTCCATAACCTTATCCTCATCATATTCTAGTTCTATTAGAATACCCTTATAAAGATATCTTTTGAATAGATTCATTTGTGAATTTTGAAAATAGAAATATACTACTCTTTTGTATTGCTTAATACCAATTATTTTAGCATCTATATCAATACTATGAATCATTCCCTTAATCTTCATCTATAAGCTCCTTTCTAAATTATTTTTTAATAGATACAGACATACCATCACCTATATCAAAGATAGTTGTATGGTAGCCTTCATTAGATAATAATGCTTCATGGAAGCTATTAAGCTTTCTAATTAAGCCTCTAACCGAGCGTGATTGCTCTTGATAATGCTCTTTATCATTAACAAGACCATGAAATAGCATATTATCACATACTACAATTCCATTATTAGATAATAATGGTGTATATAAATCAAAGAATTTCATATATTGGGCTTTAGCAGCATCTATAAAAATCATATCAAATTCTAGATTTGCTACTAAATCATAGGCTAAAAGTGCATCCTTAAATAGGATATGGATATTATTAGACATTGAAGCTAAGGAAATGTTTTCTACAGCAAGCTTATACATTTCCTCGTTCCTTTCAATAGTATAAATTTCACTGCCACATACCTTATGCATTCTAATAGCTGAATACCCTATTGCAGTACCTATTTCTAGGATTCTTTTAGGCTTATGTAATCTTATTATAGTTTCTAAAAAAGCTAGTCCCTCATCAAATATGATAGGGACCTTGTTTTCTTTAGCATATTCCTTAAGCTTTAAATCAAAATCATCAAATTTTAAATTATTCATTGCAGCCGCAA
This sequence comes from Acholeplasmatales bacterium, assembly GCA_017462645.1. Lineage (GTDB taxonomy): Bacteria > Bacillota_I > Bacilli_A > Acholeplasmatales > Anaeroplasmataceae > Anaeroplasma. The sequence goes on from JAFTQR010000013.1 coordinate 886, forward strand.
TCGCAGTCTTCCTCACCACATGAGCAACCACATGATGAGCAGTTTCCACCACAAGATTCAGCATCCTCTAAATTAGATGCATAATCATCTAATAAATCCTCTAGCATTGCCCATTCTTCTTCTGTTTCAACCTTACCAAGTCTGCCTTCACCATTTTCAGTTGGCTCATATGTTGCAGCTGAAACCTCTTGTGTGCCTCTTACTTGGAATACAACATAATTCTTTTTTGTTTTTTCATATGAATATGTGAATAAAATATCACATACAATTTCAGTACCATCATCATCAATTAATGTTAAAGTGCGATCTGTCATTTTCTTATCTCCTTAAAACGAAATTTTATCTAAATAATTTTGTAATATTACAACTGCAGCCATTTCATCCTTTTTTTGTTTTCTATCTTTTCTATTAACATTTCCAGAAATCATAGCCTTATTCACTATTACAGTTGTTAATCTTTCATCCTCTAAAATAACCTTTAAATTAGCTTCCTCAAGCATTTTTTTAAAGTTATCAGATATAGATGCTCTTATACCAGCATCACCATTCATATGTCTAGGATAGCCTAAGACAATTGTTGTAACGCCTTCCTTTTTAGCTAAATCAATTGTATATTTAGCTGCAAGCTCATAATTATCATCATTAAATCTAAATGTATCATAGGCTCTTGCAAGCATACCTAAAGCATCAGATATGGCAACACCTAGGGTTCTACTACCTAAATCTAAGCCAATATACTTCATTATAAAATACCTTTAACGTAAGCTAAAGCTTCATTTACCTTAGATGGATCCTTACCACCAGCTTGGGCTAAATCAGGCTTACCGCCTCCGCCACCACCAGTAATCTTAGTAGCCTCTCTTACCATTTGAGTTGCGTTATATTTAGCTGATGTAGCACATACAAATGTAACCTTATTAGCGTCGCATGCAGCAAGTAAAACTAAATCTAATTGCTTGTTGTTTCTTAATGCACAAGCCATATCCTTTAATAGATTAGAATCAGTTACATCAACTATAGTTAAAAGCTTATTATCCTCAATTAAAGAATCATATTTATTTAAATCCTTTAATGCACTTTGGCTCTTTTTAGCATTATATTCCTTTTCTAAATCCTTAACTAAGGCTTGTACTAAAGAGATTTCCTTACGTAATGCTAGAATATATCTATAGCCAAATTCATTAATATCATTCTTCTTATAATTAAATGCTAAATCAATGCCTTCATTCTTAGCATTATTAATAATATCATTTGCCTTATTGATTGCAGCATCTAAATTAGCTTGAATATTTAAAGTAGATTTCTTTAATTCATCCATAGCCTTTTGGCCAGTTACTGCAACACATCTAAATATACCAGAACCAATTGATTCGATTGATGTAATAGCAAATCTTTCAATATCCATTGTGTTATTAACATGAATACCACCACAGAATTCCTTAGATACATTCATATCTACAACTCTAACTGTATCACCATATTTCTCACCAAATAGAGCCATTGCACCCATTTTCTTAGCCTCTTCAATTGGTAAGATATGAGTTTGAACTGGAATATTCTTAGCAATGTATTCATTTACTAAATCCTCTACCTTAACAATTTCCTCATCAGTTAATGCTGAATAATTGTTAAAGTCGAATCTACAATATTCACTACCAACCTGTGAGCCTTGTTGGTGAACATGGCTACCTAATACAGCTTGTAATGCTGATTGTAATAAATGGGCTGCAGAGTGGTTTTTGCGTGTTAAATCACGGTTTTCCTTATCAACTACCGCAAAAACAATATCTCCAACTGTAAAATTATTGTAATCTAATACATGAAGATGTTGTCCATTAGGCATTTTAACAACATCTAAAACCTTAGAATCACCTAGCATACCCTTATCACATAATTGACCACCTGAGAATGCATAGAATGGTGTTTCATCTAAAACTACAGCATTACCAAATACAGCAATAATCTTTGCCTTATGGTTTGTAGCATTGTAGCCTGAAAACTTAGATTCATCCTTAAATGCAAGGAATTCCTCATTTTGACCACCCATTGAGCCTTCATCCTTACGAGCATTTCTAGCTCTTTGCTTTTGCTCGTTAAGATTTTGCTTAAAGCCCTCAACATCAACAGTCATTCCCTTTTCCTCTGCATATTCCATTGTTAATTCAAGTGGGAAGCCAAATGTATCATATAATGTAAATGCATCAGTACCAGAAATAACTCCATTAGATTTTAAAGCAATTGCTTCAAACTTCTTTTCACCACTTGCAAGTGTTGCTAAGAATTTTTCCTCCTCAGCAGAAATAATTTGTCTACAAATATTTCTCTTGCCATGTAAATATGGATAGAATGGATCCATAATTTGAATAACAACATCAACAAGCTCTGCCATAAATGGCTTATTAATACCTAAAGACTTTGCATATTTAGAGGCTCTACGTAATACTCTACGTAATACATATCCTCTACCCTCATTAGATAAAGTTGCACCATCTGCAACCGCAAATGTTACAGTTCTAACATGGTCTGCAATAACCTTAAATGCCATTTGGCCTTCATATTTAACGCCACAAATTTCTTCTGTCTTTTTAATAATAGGCATAAATAAATCTGTATCATAGTTAGTATCTACACCTTGCATAACACAGCATAATCTTTCTAAGCCGCAGCCTGTATCAATATTCTTAGAAGGTAATTCCTTATAGTCTTTTCTTTCAACACCCTCTTTAGAATTGAATTGAGAGAATACGATATTCCAAATTTCAATAAATCTATCATTCTCAATATCATTTTCAATTAATTCCTTACCACGCTTATCATATTTTTCTCCACGGTCATAAAACATTTCTGTATCAGGACCACATGGACCCTCACCAATTTCCCAGAAGTTTCCTTCAAGTGGAATTAAATGCTCTGGATTAATACCATTCTTAATCCAATAATCTCTTGCATCAGTATCATTTGTATAGTAAGTAATATAAAGCTTTTCCTTATCAAAGCCAAACCACTTTTCATCAAATAATAGCTCCATAGCAAATTCAATTGCCTCTTCCTTGAAATAATCTCCAATAGAGAAATTACCTAGCATTTCAAAGAATGTATGATGTCTTGCAGTCTTACCAACATTTTCAATATCATTAGTACGAATACACTTTTGTGCATTAGTAATTCTTGGATTAGCAGGAACCATTGAACCATCAAAATATTTCTTTAATGGTGCAACACCTGCGTTAGTCCATAGTAATGTTGGATCATTAACTGGAACTAATGATGCAGATGGCTCTACACTGTGCCCCTTTGATGCAAAGAAATCTAACCACATTTGGCGTATTTCACTAGATGTCATATATTTCATAAAAATTACCTCCTTAATGAGTATCTTCATTTTTTTACTTATAACATAAGTATTTTACCAAAAACAAAAGCATTTATCAACAAAAATATATATATAGTGTCCTTATATTTGTTCACTTTTTAATTAAATTAGTTTATAATTTAATCGGTGATTGTATGACATATAAGGAATTTGCAAAAATAATTAAACAAAAAAGAATAGATTCAGAATATACTCAAAAGGAATTTGCAATAATGATTCCTATAAGACAAACTACCTATAATAAAATTGAAAACGGTAATCAAGAGCCTACATTTATTCAATTACAGGCTATATGTAAGCTTCTTGATATTGATTTAACTGAAATATTAGAATTAAAAAAGCCTAATCCAGAGCATCAAGCTCTATATGATTAGGCTTTTTCTTTTAGTCAATATTAATTTTTTTAAGCATTTTCTTTACCTTTGATTTATTATGACATGCATAACAAACCATATAGCCACCTGCCATACCTAAGGCTAAGCAAATTAAATTATTCATAATATCACCATCAATATTATGTCCAAAATAAATAAAATAATTAATTATTTTGTCAATTCATAAATGAATAAGGTGTTATACCATCCATATCATATTCACCTAAGGTATCAAAAGGTATTTCGTCATCAAAAATATCCTTTTCCTTTTTATTTAATACCTCATTTAATTCCTTACAAAGAGCAGTCTGTCTAATATAATCATAGGTATGAATAGCCTTTTCTATACAATCAGGCTTACCAATTAAAATAAGCTTCTTCTTAGCTCTTGTTACTCCTGTATAAAATATTTTCTTCTTAAGCATTATTTGATAGCTTGGAAGCATTGGCATTATTACATTATCAAATTCACTACCCTGTGCCTTATGAATAGATATAGCATAGGCAAGCTTTAAATTTTCTATTTCAGATGCGTAATATGTAACAATTCTACCATCAAAATCAATAAGCATTACATCCTTATCATCAATTTTCTTAATATCTAATATTTTACCAATATCACCATTCATGATATCTAATTGGCTATCATTTTTTAATTGTAATACCTTATCATTTTGTTTAAATACTACATTATCTCTTACTAATACTTTATCAGTTGAAGAATTATATTTATTTTGAATAGCTGTATTAATTGCGTCTATTCCTGCAACACCTGCGTACATAGGAGCTAATATTTGAATACCTGTGATTAAATCTCCACCGCTATTAATAAAGCTATCTAATATTCTAAATATTTGTTCTATCGTATCCTTAGTATCAGATGAATACATAAATATTTCCTTTTTATTCTTGAAAATATCATATGCGATATTTTCATTTAAAATCATATGAGAAAGCTTAATAATATCAGAATCCTTAGCCTGTCTCATAATTTGAGTTAATCTAGTTGTAATAAAATATTTAGATCTAATTAAATCATATAAAACATTTCCTGGGCCTACTGATGGTAGCTGATTAACATCACCTACTAATATTATCTGACATGAATCCATTAATGATTTAAATAATGCTGAGGCAAGTGATATATCAACCATTGATGCCTCATCCACTATTAATAAGCTACAGGTTAATAAATTAAATTCATCATATGAAAAACCACCATCATATGAATAGCCTAAGGCCTTATGAATGGTTGTAGCCTTCATATTAGTAGTTTCTGTCATTCTTTTAGCAGCTCTACCTGTTGGGGCTACAAGCCTTACCTTATAATCTAAGGCATCACAGCCTATACTTAAATCATTTAAATACGCATAAGCTAAAATTATTCCCTTTAATATAGTAGATTTACCTGTACCAGGGCCACCAGTAATAATAGATAGCTTATTAGATAAGGCATTTATAATAGCCTCCTTTTGCATATCTGTATATTTAATTGATATTAAATTTTCAATATAATCTAAGGCCTTTTTTATTTTCTTTTCACTATAAAGCTTTGTTTTTGTATTGTAAAGCTTTTCTATTTTATTTGTGCATTTTCTTTCATCATTATAAAGCTTATAATCAAATATTTTATCATCTATAGCTATAAGCTTATTATCCTTAATTAATTCATCTAAGCAATTAATATATTTTTCATCCTTAATTAAAGGATTATTTTCTAATAGGCTTTTAGTAGAATTTATTAATTGCTCATGAGTTAGATATGTAAAGCCTTGGTTATAGCAAACATAGGTAACTGTATAGGTTAAGGCAGCCTTAACCCTTAAATTATCATCTAGAGAAAAGCCCATATTAATAGCTAATGCATCACTTTTTTTGAAACCATAGCCATCTATTTCATAGATAAGACAATATGGATTTTTTTCTATTTTGCTGGCAGCTGAATTCCCATATGCTTCATAAAGCTTATGAACCATTTTAGAGGTTAAGCCAAAGCTAAATAGCTTAATAAATACCTGTTCAGATACATAATTATCCTTTATAGTATTTATTAGAATTTCCTTTTTGCTAGCTGTTAAGCCTTTAATATTATCCAATTTTTCGGGCTCATTAATTATTATATTTATAGTATCAGTGCCTAAAGCCTCTACTATGCTAGTAGCTAGCTTTTTACCGATACCCTTAAATTTTTCACTAGATAAATATAATACTAATCCACCCTTAGTGAATGTATTACTTTTAGTATATGACTCTACTACAAATTGCTCACCATATTTTGGATGGTTTATGATTTTACCAACAAAATCATATAACAACCCCTCCTCTAATATAGGAAAAGAGCCTGTGATAGTTATAGAATCATCCTCTGTTTCAAGCTTACATACCTTGTATAATGAATCCTCACTAGAATATATATAATTTGAAATATATCCTGTAAGTACCTTAGCTTCTTCCATTAGTACTTTCTTCTTTCGTTATCAAAATATACCTCATCTATAATAGCTCCACCCATACAAATTTCACCATCATAAACAACTACGGCTTGTCCTGGTGTAACAGCTCTAACACCATCATAATAAACCTTTATTTTATTATCATCTATATATTCTAATGTGATATCATTATCTGCTTGTCTATATCTAAATTTTGCTGTATATTTTTTACCTGCGATTGGCTTGTCTGTAATCCAATTACAATCACTTGCAATACAATTATTAGAGATTAAATATTGGCTATCATGCCCTTGACCTACAATAAGCTCATTTTTTTCTAAATCCTTACCACAAACAAACCATGCCTCACCAGTAAACTCATTAGACCCTCCAATGCCTAATCCCTTTCTTTGACCAATTGTATAATACATTAAGCCATCATGAGTACCTACTATTTTACCATCCATAGTAACCATATTACCTGGCTGTGATGGCAGGTAATTTTTTAAGAAATCCTTAAAATTTCTTTCTCCAATAAAGCATATACCTGTTGAATCCTTTTTATTTGCAGTGTATAAATTATTATCCCTAGCAATTTGTCTAACCTCTGGCTTAGTCAAATGGCCAATAGGAAATAATGATTTTCTTAATTGAGCCTGGCTTATTTGACATAGAAAATAGGTTTGGTCCTTATTATTATCAACACCTCTTAACAAATAGCTTTTAGTCTCATCATGTCTTACTCTAGCATAATGACCCATAGCTATATAATCAGCTCCTAAATCACTAGCATGCTTTAAAAAAGCATTAAACTTAATATATTTATTACACATTATATCAGGATTTGGTGTTCTACCCTTTTTATATTCATTTAAAAAGTAAGTAAATACTGTATCCCAATATTCCTCAATGAAATCAATTCTATTTAATTTTATTCCTAGCTCATCCGCTACCATTTTAGCATCCTGATAATCCTTCTCCTGAGGACAAACATCATCATCAATATCCGGATTACCTAATATATCATTATTAGTTGCAGAATCCCAATTTCTCATAAACATGGCTTCAACATCGTATCCCTCATCCTTTAAAACCTTTAGAGCAACACTACTATCTACACCACCTGATAAGCCTAAAATAACCTTCATTACCTTCACCACTTTTCAAATCATAGTTATTGTACCACAAAACTTATTGAATTTAAATTTAAAAATAAGTATAATTTAAGCGTTGGAGTTGATTTTATGGAAGAAAAACAAAAAGTCAATGAAAATGAGCATACATATGACAATGGATTCCATCCAAAGGAGGTAAAGCTTAAAGAAAATTATAAGCTTTATCGATATGGATTTTTTTATAATATTGCTCATTTTATTGTTATTAGCTTAACTAAATTTTTCTTAATATTCCCTAAAATATTTGTTTGGGGCTTTAAAACAAAGGGTAAAAAATATAAAAAGCATATGAAGGGTAGTATGATAGTATCAAATCATACTCATCCATGTGATGCTTTAATTATTGGCTCATCCCTATGGTATAGAAGCTTTAACGTTGCGGTATTACAATCTAATTTAGGCTTCGGATTAGTTTCTACCTATTTTAGATTAGGTGGTGCTGTTCCTATTCCAGAGGATAAAAAGCTATTCAAGAGATTTAATACTGAAACAGTAGAGCATTTAAAAAAGGGTAAAAATTTACTTATTTACCCTGAAGCAGCATTAATGCCATTTTGTGATCATATTAGAGATTTTAAAAGTGGAGCATTTCAATTTGCAGTAATGGCTAATTGTAAGATTATACCTACAGTATTTACTTATCATAAGCCTAAAGGCTTTTATAAGCTAACAAGAAGAAAAAAGCCTTGTATTCATTATAACATTCTTCCACCATATACTATCAAGGATATGGGTAATAAGAGATTAACTGTAGAAACAGCAACTAAAGAAATTCATGAAATAATGAGCAATTATTTTAATGAGCACAGTGATTATTTTAAGAAGAGCTAGTGGCTCTTCTTTTCTTTATATAATCTATTAAATTCATTACCTCTTTCATTATAGCTTTTATATTGATCAAATGAGGCTAGCATTGGAGAATATAAAATATTTTCTTTTTCACCTTTTCTATTATAGCAATATAAAAATGCTTCCTTTAAGGTATCAAATTTATAGCATATTATATTATGCTTTGAAAAAAACTCATATAGCTTATCCTTACATTCACCATAAGCATATGCAGCCTTTATTTTATATAATGCCTCAAGTGATAGATTTATATCCATCCCTCTATCATAGCCTCCACATATTAAATGAGTATAGCCTATTGAAAGAATTGCAGCCTCTGTAGAGGCACAATTAGTGCTTTTAGCATCATTATATATATAGTCATCTATCTTTTCTAATCTAAATTTTGGAGTTTTAAAGGATTTGATTAGCTTTTTAGCTTTTTTAAAGCTGAATTTTAAAGCATGCATTACAGCAAATACTGCGCAGTAATTGCTGATTAAATGCTTTCTTTTAAATTCCTCATCATTTAGATGATATATTCTTTTACTTCTATAATAAATGTATCTATCTAAAACATAAATATTTCCTAATGTTGAATCAGCTGTAAAGCTTATCTTATTAGAATAGCAATCTATTCTATTTAGCATCTTATCATCCATATTATAAATAGTATAATCATTAAATGATTGATTCTTATAAATATTCTTTTTAGCAAATATATAGTTATTTAAATTTAGATGGTGATCTAAATGACATATAGATGCGTTTAGTAATACTGATATATTAGGTGCAAATTTATCTATAGCCTCAAGCTGAAAGCTTGATGCCTCTACTATAAATATTTTAGCATCTGGATTTTCTAGTACTGCATCAGCAAAGCTATAGCCTATATTACCACAGGCTATTGTTTTATATTTTTTAGATAATATATGATTAAGCATTGAAACAACGGTTGTTTTACCATTAGAGCCAGTGACACATATAATAAATTTAGGCTCTAATATATAAACAAGCTCTAAATCAGAAATAACCCTTCCCTTATAATCTAGGAAAATTTCATCATTTAAAGATATACCTGGTGATTTTACTATTAAATCATATTCTTCTAATGATTCTATCTCGTTTATTTGCTTCATATCATATTCAATATAATATTTATCTAATAATCTTGCACAGCCTAGGTTTGCAACACCAATTCCTAATAATAATATTTTCATTTTATCACCCTAATTAATGATATGAAGAAAAATAAAAAAAATGCTCAATGAGCATTTAAAATAATCCTATTAAGAATGTGATAATCATTTTTAAGCCAATCGCTATTAAAATTATACCACCAAATATACATGCCTTATTAGAAAGCTTTTTACCAAATAGCTTTCCAATCTTAACTGCAATAAGGCATAAAATAAAGGTAATAACACTTACAAGTATAAATGTTGTATAAACCTCTACTGTATCCCTTCCTATATATGGAATACCAGCAGTTAACGCATCTATAGAGGTAGCTATAGCTTGAACAAATAATAGCTTATAGCCTAGAGTATAGCTTGAATCCTCATCCTTCTTTTTAATAGCACCAATAATCATTTTACTACCTAGGAATGCTAAAATAATAAATCCGATAATTGGAATTGAAGCACTAATCCATTGCTTGAATATGCTACCAATTAAATAACCAAAAAGCGGCATAAGTCCTTGGAACAAACCAAAGGCAAGAGCCATAATTATCATTTTCTTTTTATTTAATTTCGAGTCTGATAAGCCATTACTAATGCTTACAGCAACAGCATCCATAGCAAGACCTATACCAAGAAAAATACTTTCAATAATCCAAAACATATGTGCCTCCGAATAGAAAAAAATGTATGCAATAGCATACCTCTGTAATACGACAAAAAGCATAGCTATCGCTATACTTAAGTCTTGTCAATTAAGATAAACCAGGATTCCTCCAGCATGTTGATTTATCGCGTATTCGCCGACTACTCCCTTAAGACATAATAATCTTATCATAATAAGAAAATTTTGTCAATTTAATATATTTGAAAATAGATTACTATAAATATCAGTATTATCTCTAAAATATAAAACAATAAATCAACCCTAATTTCACTATATCCACTAGCCTCTAAATGATGATGGAATGGAGCCATTTTAAATATTCTTTTTCCTTTTGTTTTTTTATAATAGGTAACCTGAATTATAACTGATAACGTCTCAAAGATAAATAAGAAAGCCATAATAATAAAGCCTAAAACACTATTTAGATAAAGTGCAGTTAATGAATATAAGGCACCTAAATATAAGGATCCTGTGTCACCCATAAATAGAAAAGCCTTTGGATAATTAAAGCACCAAAAAATAAATAATACAATTATTTGACATATATGCATATACATAATTGTATATTCTGCCTTTTGAAATGCTATATAAATAAATGCTCCACTTAATAACATGGACATTCCTGCACATAGTCCATCTACACCATCTGTAATATTAAATGCATTTGTAGATGCTGATAGCATTAATAGCATAAATAATCCATATACCCATTCTGCTTCTATTTTTAAGCTTCCAAGCCTAATTATTGTTGGTAGCTCCAAGTTTAAATATAGAAAGAAGCTTAATCCAGCAATTAATACTTGAAATAAAAATTTGAGATTAGGATTTATTCCATTATTATTTTTTTTGATAATTATTAATAAATCATCTACAAATCCTAAAATAGCATAAAGCATTATAATAATCATAATACTAAATACCTTACTATCATAAATAAAAAATAACGATGGTACTATCGCAAATATAATACCTCCCATCGTTATTGTTCCTGTCTTAGCCTTATGAGATTCTAAGCCTTCCTCTCTTTCATATTGAGAAGCTTTCTTAAATATCCTAATATAAAAGCTATATAAAAACACTGATAATAATGCTAAAAATAATAAATTCAAAATATCACTCTTCTTTATATTTTCTTATAACCTCATAATCACTATATTTAATTTTATGTCCTCTTATGCTAATTATTTTTTCACAGCCCTTACCTAATATCAATAATAAATCATTATTACTCATATTATTTAAGGCATAATAAATAGCATCCTCTCTATTTTCAATAGCTAATAGCTCCCTTGTAGCACCTTTTATAATATCATTAATAATATCGTTAGGATCCTCATACCTAGGATTATCTGTTGTAATAATCGATATAATTCCCTCTTGACTTAAAATATTTCCAATAATTGGTCTTTTTTCATGCTCTCTATTTCCACCACAGCCAGTAATGACATAAACTGTTCCATCACAAATTCTTTTAGCCTCTTCAATCACTAGCTTAATCGCATCAGGTGTATGAGCATAATCAATTATAACCCTTTTATTTTTAACATTTATTAAATTCATTCTACCATTAACGCTGCTGAAGCCATTTAAAAAATGGGTTAAATCATTATAGCTATAGCCTAATTTCTCTGATAAAGCTATCAATGGAAGAATATTATATACATTAAAAGAACCAATTAAATTTGTTTTATATTCAACATGATTAACTCTAAATTTAATACCCTTCGCACTGCTTTTAATACTATAAGCCTCATACATACTTCTATCATTAATACTATAATCTAATATTTTAGCATCACAATGCGCAATAATTCTTTTATATGCATTATCATCCTTGTTGATTATAGCATATGAATTACTATTAAGCTTATCAAATAATAAAGCCTTAGCATTTAAGTAATTATCCATTGATTTATGATAATCTAAATGGTCCTCACTAAAATTAGTAAATATTAAATACTTAAAAGGAATTTTATCTGTTCTATGCTCTAGTATACCAATGCTAGATGCCTCCATAACAATAAATTCAATATCATTTCTATATGCATAATCAATTAATTCATATAGAATACTTATACCTGGTGTTGTATTTGATAAATCCTTACATACACCACTACATAAAACGCCATTACTTCCTATAAGCATTGATTTTCTTCCCATGTATTGTAAAAAATTATAAATAAGTGATGAGGTAGTTGTTTTACCATTAGTACCAACAACACCTATAAATTTAATTCTTTTCATTTTATGTAAATTGTAATAATATAATAAATCAGCAAGTGTTTTTTTATTATTATGAGACTTTACATAATTAATTCCTTTTTCCTTGTTAATGCTTCTATCATAAACAATGGTCTTAGCACCATTATTAATTGCCTCATCTAAATAATCATATCCATTATGCTTAGAACCAACAATAGGAACATAAATTGAATTCTCAATACAATTATTACTATTATCTACAATACTAAATACCTGATGGTTATTTAATACCGAATTAATATTAACTTTTTTTAACAGCCTATTAACCTTCATAAACTTCCCCTTCATATTAGATTATGAATGTTTTTTATAATAAATAACAAAAAATGAAAAAATATTAAAAAAGTTGTTGACAAAGAATTTTATTTTGATATAATTGTTAATGCAGTCGCGTAAAGATGGACTCTTAGCTCAGTTGGTAGAGCAACTGACTCTTAATCAGTGGGTCCGGAGTTCGAGTCTCCGAGAGTCCACCATCTGAAATAACAAAGGCACCTAGGTGCCTTTTTTTGTTGTTATGTGAAATTAATTAACTTGTTATAAAATGACATAAGTGATATAATATATAATGGTTTATTATTTAAATATAATAAAGGAGATTATGAATATGCTTGATTTTTTAAGTTTTTGTAAGAGAAAGCATATCTTTAATATTTTATTTTTCGGCTTTGTTATAGTGATGCTGTATGTTTCTATTAAGGATTGTGATTTTTCTTCAATAGCCTCTTCAATAGGCACTTTAAAAATTCAATATTTAGCATTAGCTATTTTAATGATGATATTCCAGGTTTATTTAGAGGGATATTCTATTAAGCTGCTTGCAAAGAAATATGACATTAGAATAGGTCATGGTAAATCATTCATCTATTCTTCTGTAGATTTGTATTTTTCACAAATTACTCCTTTTGCTATTGGTGGTCAAGCGATGCTTGTATATTATATGGCAAAGGATAATATTTCAGTATCTAAATCTACTATTATCTCCCTACTTTATTCTGTTTTAAATAAAATAGCCCTAGTTATAATAGGCTTATTAGCATTCATATTATTAAATGATTCATTACATTTAAGTGATGATTGGAGTTTTACTGCTTTATTAATACTTGGTATAGTAACAAATGTAATAATAATATCATTCTGTATTTTATGTATGTTTGCAAGAAGACCATTTTATATGATCGCATGTAAATTTATAAAAGCATTAGGCAGAAAGGGTGTTATTAAAGAGCCTGAATATAAAATAGTAAAGCTTACGAGGACATTAGCTGAATATAAAAAGGCAAGAACTTTTATTAAAGAGCATTTATTTATGATTATTAGAGTTTTATTTTTATGCTTAATTAAAAGAATTGTTACCTTCTCTATTGTTTTCTTTGTATATAAATCATTATCACTTAATGGTGTTTCATTCTATAGAATCATTTTAATACAAAGTGTTTTAGCGTTAATATCTGATTCATTTATTATACCTGGAGGTATGCTAGCATTTGAATCATGCTATGCTGTATTATATAGTCAGGTATTCCCTGCTGATTTAACAAGCATCTCAATGCTATTAACAAGACTTGCAAGCTATTATCTATTAATGCTATTTACTGGTATTATTACATTAGCTTCAAAATTCAGCTATAAAAAGAAAAATAAGGAGGTGTTAATAAATGGAAGCTCCTGATAAACAAAAAAAACTTATAAATTGGAAAACATCAATTTATAAGAATTATACTTTATTCTTCTTTGCTGCTACTTTATTTATTCTATTATTTAAAAATCTGATATTACAAAGCTATACCTATGGTAATCGCTTTGAAATAGATATTTTAGGTGGTATTAAATCTATTCATTTCTTTTTCTTCCTACAGCTAGCGATATTCGCATTAGTTTTATCAATCGGCTTTATATTCAAGAAAAAGGGATCATTAATTTACTTCTTCTCAATTAATATATTTGTTACAATATTATGCTTTATAGATACATGCTATGCTAGATTCTTTTATGGTGTACCTTCAATATATTATTTATTTATGCCTTTAAGAACAGGTACAGGAACATCATTTAATTTATGGAATTATTTCGCTTGGGGAGACATATTCTATTTAATTGATATACCTTTCTTCATATATTTATTAGTATTTGGAATAAGAAATAAATTATATAGAGAAATTAAAATTAAAAAGGCAATCGTTCAAGCTGCGGGATTTTTATTTGTTATAATGATGACAGTACCTCTTGTATTCAATAGTAATATGTATTCTAATAGAAGCACACTATATCAAAGTAGAATATATGGTAATTTGGCTTATCATATTATTGATATATTCTCAATGTTTAACTTTGAAAATAAAATTCTGTTAGATGACGAGCAGGTTGATGAAATTAATGAATATTATAGTATTAATGATGAAAACCTAGAGAATAATGAATATTATGCTGTATTCGAGGGTAAGAATGTTATCATTATTCAAATGGAATCTATTGAAAACTTTGTAATTGGTAATGAAATTGATGGACAAGAGATTACACCTAATATCAATAATATGCTAAATAATTCCTACTACTTCTCTAATCTTCATGAGCAGGTTAAGGAGGGTAATTCTAGTGACTGTGATTTAATGATTATGACTGGACTTCTTCCTGTAGATAAGGGTGTTTCATTTACTCATTATGGAGATAACAATTATAATTCGTTAGCTAAAAATTTTAAATCTCAAGGCTATAATACCTTCTATGTTAATGGTTGTGAGGAATCAACATGGAATTATAAGGGCGTTATGACATCTACTATGGGCTTTGATGGTCATGAATATTATGTAGACACATATAATACTGATCAATATATAAATGGATATATAGATGATTATGTTACATTAGATTATATTTATAATAAAGCAAAGGCATTAGATACTAAGGGTAATTATTATATCCATGGTGTATTAGCCTCTTCTCATATGGAATTTAATATTCCAGAGGATAAGCATGAATTAATCCTAGATGAGGAAACATTAGGAATAATGGCTAATTATTTACATGCTGCTCACTATGTTGATAAGCAAATTGGTATTTTTGTTGAAAAGCTTAAGAATGATAATTTATTAGATGATACAATATTAGTAATAATGGGAGACCATGGTGGTATCCATAAATACTTCCCAGAGGTTGATGAGCTTGCGGAGGAATATGAAGAATATGAATTTATGGGTACAAGTCAGGATTACACAGTTCCAACATTCATTTATAATCCTTCTATCGAGGGTAAGGAATTTATAGTGAATGGTGGACAAATAGATATAAATCCATCTTTATATTACGCTTTTGGCTTTGATAAGAGTACTTACATTAATCATTCAATAGGTAGAAATCTATTTAATACAAATAGGGATTATTATGTAAATACCTTCGGTGAAATTATATATGATCCAGAAACTGCTAATATTACTATAGAGGAAAGAGATATATTAAAAAAAGCATTCTATATTTCAGATTTAATTCAACGAAGCAGATATTTTAATAAAAAATAAAGGGTTCACAATGTGAACCCTTTCAGAGCGTCGACAAAGGTACTTTTTATAAGTGCCTTTTTCTATTTATAAGATAAAAGAGGATAAAAAAAGACTTTTCCGAAGAAAAATCTTAAATACTTAATAATATTAGAGGCTCTCTTATGGAGTATTCCTGC
>JAFTQR010000014.1 GCA_017462645.1 Acholeplasmatales bacterium
ATATATTAGTCCAGATATGGAATCAGGATATCCTGGTGATGTTGAAATTAAGGTTATTTATAAGCTTTATTTAAATAAAAATACTATTGAGGTGGAGTATATTGGTAAAACTAATAAAAAGACATTATTGAACCTAAGTAATCATGCATACTTTAATCTATCTGGAAGTATTAATGAAAATATATTAAATCATAATCTCTATATAAATTCATCTAAGCTAGAAAGAATAGAAAATGCATTACCTGTAGAAATAATAGAAGCAAATATGATTTATTCGTTTAAGAATAATCATAAAATTAAGGATTATTTGTTTGAACCAGAATTAATCAATAATACTAATGGCTATGATCATCCATATATTTTTGATAATGTTGGTTTAGAATATGACAATATTATCCTACATGATGAAAAATCAGGTAGAAAATTAAGAATAAATACAACATATCCTGTTGTTGTTGTATATACATGTAATTATCCAGAGGATGTAATTGCTAATAATGGTAAAAAGCTAAAATCATATGATGCAATATGTCTTGAATGTCAAATTTACCCTAATAATATTAATTCTGACTTTTTATTAGAAAAAAATGATATTTTAAATCCAAATGATACATATAATCACAAAATTATTTATAATTTTGAATAAAAATAGTAAAGCATCTTCACTTGAAG
Source organism: Acholeplasmatales bacterium (assembly GCA_017462645.1). Classification (GTDB taxonomy): domain Bacteria; phylum Bacillota_I; class Bacilli_A; order Acholeplasmatales; family Anaeroplasmataceae; genus Anaeroplasma. The sequence continues at coordinate 673 of JAFTQR010000014.1, forward strand.
ATGCTCTATTTTTTTAATAATATCAAAAAATAGTTAATTAAATTGAATTAAAATGATAATTGTAGTATAATATCATAGCAAATTATTAATACAATATGGTGATAATATGATTGATCTAGAAAAGATAAAGGATCCTTCATTTATTAAAGACTTGTCAATTAAGGAGCTTAAAGCATTAGCTAAGCAGATTAGAGAATTTTTAATCGAAAATATTTCTAATACTGGTGGTCATCTAAGCAGTAATTTAGGTATAGTAGAGCTTACTATTGCCCTATATTATGTTTTTGATGCAGAGAAGGATGAGTTTTTATTTGATGTTGGACATCAATCCTATGTTCATAAAATTTTAACAGGTCGTGCTAAGGATTTTAAAACCTTAAGACAATTTGGTGGACTATCAGGATATATTAGTAAAAGTGAATCTAAATATGACATTTGGGAATCAGGTCATTCCTCAACAACTATATCAGCAATGTCAGGCTTAATGCTAGCTAATGATGATAATGATAAGAAGATTATATCAATTATTGGTGATAGCTCAATAGTTAATGGTGTTGCGTTAGAGGGATTAAATTTCTTAGGCCAAATAAAGGGTAAGAATTCCATTGTTATTTTAAATGACAATAAAATGGGTATATCTAAATCAGTTGGAGCTTTATCTAAGGTATTTTCAAAGCTTAGAAGAGGTAAATTCTTTAGAGCTATTAAAACAGGATTAAATAAGATATTACCAGCCTTTATATCTAGATTTTTCCATCAAATAAAGCGTGGTATTAAAGGCTTTATTCAGCAAGATAATATATTTGAGGATTTAGGCTTTGATTATTATGGACCATATGATGGTAATGATTTAAAATATTGTATTAAGGTATTGCAAAAAATTAAGAAAACAAATGAGCCTTTAGTTATTCATTTCCAAACAAAGAAGGGTAAAGGCTATATACATTCTGAGGAAGATGCTCAAGGGCATTATCATGGTGTACCACCATTTAATATTGAAACTGGTAAGCCTAAGAATGTTAATAGTGAATTATCATATTCACAAATTGTTTCAGATTATTTATTAAATAAAAGAAAAGAACAAGAATTTTATGTTGTTAATCCTGCAATGAAATCAGGTGCTAATCTTGATGAGTTTGCTAGATTATATCCAAATAATTTCTTTGATGTAGGTATTGCAGAGGAGCATGCTGCTGTAATGAGTGCTGGTATTGCATTAAGAGAAAAAAATGTATTTTTATTAATGTATTCTACATTCTCTCAAAGAGCCTATGATCAAATTTTAAATGATATTGCAAGAACTGATTTAAAGGTTATATTCGGTATTGATAGAGCTGGTATTGTTGGTGAGGATGGCTCAACACATCAAGGTCTATATGATGTTTCTATGTTTATGGCAATGCCTAATATAGTAGTAACAATGCCTAAGGATGGAAAAGAAGCAATAGGCCTATTAAATTATGCCTTAAATGTTGAAAAGCACCCTATTGTTATTAGATACCCAAGAGGTTTAAGTGATTTAACAAAAATAGATGATTATAGCTATCAATGTGATCTATCATGGGATATTTTAAATGACGGTAATAAGTGTATTGCCATAGGATATGGCACTGATATTGCTAGAATTGCTAGAATTGTTAATGAGAAGAATTTAGATGTAATGGTTGTTAACGCAAAATCATTAAAGCCAATTGATTTGAATATGCTTCATAAAATATTTAATAAAAATATACCAATTATTATATTTGAACAAATTATTTCAAGTGGTACATTATATCATAAATGCTTAGAATTTAAGGAAGTAAATAATTACTCATCTAAGGTTATTAAGCATTCATTTGATTGTGATACAATAATTCCACATGGAAGCATTAAGGACGTTTATAATAATTATGGATTATCTGATAGTGCATTAGAAAATAGAATAAAGGAGGTCTTAGGAAATGATTAGATTAGCTGTTGAATCTGATATAGATGGAATTATGAATTGTATTTATGATGCTAGAGCGTTTCTTAAGGCATCTGGTTCTACACAATGGAATGGTCCTTTAGGTTATCCTAATGTTAATACATTATTAGATGATATTAAAAATAAAATAGCTTATGTTTGTGAAAGAAATAATGAAATTTGTGGTGTTGCAGCCTTTGCAGGCTATGAGCCTGAATATGATAGTAAGCTAGCTAATTGGATAACAGAAGGTAATAAATATACAACAATTCATAGAATTGCAGTACTAGATAAGTATAGAGGTACTGGTGTTGCGAAAGAATTATTAGCCTATGCAGAGCTATATGCTAAAGGTATAGGTAATATATCTATAAGAATAGATACACATCCTAAAAATATGGCAGTACAAGGACTAGTTAAATCCTTAGGATATACATATTGTGGTGAAATAGTATATTCTAGAATTCCAGTAGAGCCAATTAGATTAATATTTGAAAAGAAGGTATAATAAAATAAGACTCGATAAATTCGAGTCTTATTGTTTTTTTAAATATTCAATTATTTCATCTACTATATAGCTTGGAGTAGAAGCACCAGAGGATATAGAGACACTATTTATATTTTTAAGCTCATTCTTATCTAAAGAGCTTAAATCCTCGCATAAAATAGTTTTTATTCCTGCAATATTTTGGCTTACTTTAACCAATTTTTTTGTATTAGATGATTCCTTATCACCAACAACAATACATAAATCTACTTTTTCTTGATTAGCCATAGCTTCTTGTCTAATTGTTGTTGCGTTACAAATTTTATCATCAATAATTATATTAGGATATTTATTAATTAGCTTATCGTATATATCCTTTAAATCATATTTAGATAATGTTGTTTGATTAGTTGCATATATTTTATTATTACTTAAATCTAAAGAATCAATATCAATATCAGAAGATATAAAAATAATATCATTACTAATTCCTAAAACACCCTCACATTCCGGATGATTTTTTGTTCCGATATAAATACATTTATAACCATCATTAAGATGCTTTAATATATTTTTATGAACAATATTAACATTAGGACATATTGCATCAATAATATTTAATCCTTTATTTTTAGCTTTTTCATAAACTAATGGTGAAACACCATGTGCTGAAAATATAACAGTACCAGAGGTAATATTATCTAAAAGCTCTAGCCTTGTTTTGGATTTATCCTCTAAAACAATAATTCCTTTATCCTTTAAATCATTAACAACATGCTTATTGTGAATTATATTTCCTAATAAATAAATAGGTCTTTTAATAGAAGTATTTAAAATTGCTTCATTAACAATTTTTAATGCATTAATAACTCCACCACAATAGCCTTGTGGTGATATTTTATTTATTATCATTCTTTAAACCACCAAATCTTCTATTTCTACTTTGGAAGCTAATTAAAGCCTTAATAAGCTCCTTTTTATTGAAATCAGGCCATAAAACATCGGTAAAATAAAATTCAGAATATGCCATTTGCCATAAAAGATAATTACTAATTCTATATTCACCAGATGTTCTAATTAATAAATCAAGTGGTGGTAAATCCTTAGTAAATAAATGATTAGATATTAATTCTTCATTTATATCATTGATATCAATTAATCCATTTTTAACCTTATTAGCAATTTCCTTAACAGCAGTAGTAATTTCATTTTGGCTACCATAATCAATACATAGTGTTAATGTGATACCCGTATGATTTTTAGTGTTTTCCTCTATATCATTAATAACATCTAAAAATTCCTTAGATACTCTATCACGTCTACCAATGACCTTTATTCTAATATTAGAATCATGTATTTTCTTTTTATATTTTTTATAATACTTAATAGGAGTAGTAAATAAATAATTTACCTCCTCCACAGGTCTTTCCAATTTTCTGTTGAGAAGCAATATACAGTTAAATTTCTAATACCTAGCTTATCACATTCAATAGTTATATCTCTTAAATTAAATGCACCCTGTCTATGACCCATTGTTCTAGGTAATAGTCTTTTCTTAGCCCATCTACCATTACCATCTAAAATAATGGCTATATGCTTAGGTATTAATTCCATGTTTAATTCATTTTGCATAATTATCACCCTAAGATATATTATAGCATATTATACAAAATATGCCATAAATATATTTTTTCTAAAAGTATTTAAAATAAGCTGTTTTATTCATCTTAAATTCAATAAAAAGAGACATAAAAAAGCCTTTAATTAGGATGTTTTTTATGATAAAATATTAATAGATTTTATTTGGAGGAAATTTTTATGAATAGAAGAGAAACAAGAATTGCAGCTATGCAAATTCTATATACAAGTGATTTTAATAATATTTCCTTTGAGGCAGCTATTAAATGCTTTAATGATGGTATTGTAGAGGATTCAGTAATTGAATTACTTAATTTGGTAAAAAATGATTTAGAGAAAATAGATTCTATTATTAGTGACTCATTAGTTAATTATACAATCACTAGATTAAATTTAGTAGATAAGGCTATTATTAGATTGGCAACTGCAGAAATGCTAAATGGACAGGATAAGAGAGTTGCTATTAACGAAGCCTTAGAAATTACTAAGGAATATTCAGATCATGGTGATCGTAAGGCTGTAAGCTTTAATAATAGATTATTAGATACAATTAGTAATAATATAGTGAAGTAAGAGGTGTTATTATGCAAGAGCGATATTTAACAGTAACCGCCCTTACAAAATACATCAAATATAAATTTGACCACGATCATCATTTAGATGAGGTTTTGCTAGAAGGTGAAATTTCTAACTTCAAGCATAATTCACGTGGGCATTTTTATTTTACTCTTAAGGACGATGGAGCTCAAATATCTGCAACCATGTTTGCTGCATATGCTAAAAAGGTTAAATTTGAGCCATCTGATGGTATGAAGGTATATGTAAAGGGTAATGTTAGTGTATACGAGCCATCAGGTACATATCAAATTAATGTAAAAGAAATTAAGAGTGATGGTGTAGGCGATTTATATTTAGCTTATGAAAAACTAAAGGAAGAATTGAATAAGGCAGGATATTTTGATTCTGCACATAAAAAGCCAATTCCTAGAATACCTAACACTATAGGTGTTATTACCTCACCTACTGGTGCGGCTATTAGAGATATCATTAATACAATATCTAGAAGATTTCCACTTTGTAGTGTTATTTTATATCCAGCCATAGTTCAAGGTGATGATGCAAAAAATGATATTGTTAAGCAAATCGTAAAGGCTAACGAGGATAATTTATGTGATTGCTTGATAGTAGGTAGAGGTGGTGGCTCTATAGAGGATTTATGGGCATTTAATGAAAAAATTGTTGCCTATGCTATTTATGATAGTAAAATTCCTATTATTTCTGCTGTAGGTCATGAAATTGATTTTACTATTGCTGATTTTGTTGCTGATCAGCGTGCCGCAACTCCAACAGCCGCTGCAGAGCTTGCAACACCATCTATAGATAATTTAAAGCAAAATGTAAATTATTATGTTGATGCTTTAAATAAAAATATAAAGTATTTATTTAATGATAGAAAAATGCTGTTAGCTAATATTGATAGAAGAATAGAAGCTAATAATCCTATGAATAATTTAAAGCATAAAAAAGAGATTTTAGATTCATATTTAAATAGATTAAATAGTAATATTTTAAGTATTTTAAATGATAAAAAATATCAATTTGATGTTTTAAAGGCAAAGCTAGAAAGTGTTAATCCATTATCTATTATGGATAAGGGCTATTCTATTAATACTATTAACAATGAAATTATTACTGATGTAAAAAAGGCCAAGGTTGGAGATGTTTTAACGACTAAAATGAAGAATGGTAATTTAGTTAGTAAGGTAATAGAGGTGAATGAAAATGGAAAATAAAACATTTGAGGAATGCTTATTAGAGCTAGATAAAATATTAAAAAGCTTAGAAAATAGAAATATTTCACTTGAGGATGCTGTGAAAGGATATACAACAGGATTAGAGCTTTCTAAGAAGTGCTATGAAATCTTAAATACTAATGAACAATTAGTAGTTAAAAAGATGACAGAATCAGGTCTTGTTGACTTTGATAATGAGTAATATGAGATTAGACCTATATTTAGTAGAAAAGGGTTATTTTAAATCTCGTAGTAAGGCTAAGGTAGCTATAGAAGCTAATAATGTTAGTATTAATGGTAATATAGCTAATAAGTCAAGCCTGGAGGTTAATGACTCAGATATTATAGAAATAATAGGAGAATCTAATCCATATGTATCAAGAGGTGGATTAAAGCTTGAGGCTGCAATAAAAGAATTTTATCTTGATTTTAATAATAAGGTAATTGTTGATATTGGGGCTTCAACTGGAGGCTTTACTGATTGTGCGCTAAAGCATGGAGCTAAAAAGGTTTATGCGATAGATGTAGGTACTAATCAGCTAGCTTCTGAGCTTTTAGATGATTCTAGAGTTATTTCTTTAGAACAAACTAATATTTTAGATATAGAATTTTTTCCAGAGCCTATTGATTATTATGTAATGGATGTATCCTTTGTATCAATTGAGCATTTATTACCAGGTATTAATAATTTTATTGATGATAATAATGCATTAATATGCTTAATTAAGCCTCAATTTGAGGTAGGAAAAAAATATATGAAGAATGGGATTGTTAAGGATAGAACAGTTCATATAAATGTTATTGAAAATATTGTTAAGGCTTTAGCAGAGTATAGCTTAGGTTTTGCAAAGCTAATACCATCACCAATCTTAGGTGGTAGTGGTAATAAGGAATTTTTAGCATTAATAAAAAGAAATGTAAAAAATAAGGTTAACATAGTTGAGGTATGTAGTAAGGAGTAATTTATGTTATTAAGGCTTACAGTTAAAAATTTTGCCATAATAGAGGATTTAACAGTCGAATTTAATAAGGGTATGACAGTACTAACAGGTGAAACAGGTGCTGGTAAATCATTAATAATTGATACTATATCATTATTGTTAGGCTCTAGAGCCGATAGTGATATGATTAGATATGGTAGTACATCTGCTTCAATTTTAGGTGTATTTAGCTATGATAAAAAGCTAGATGATATATTTAATAAATACAATTTACCAATATCAAATGAAATATCTATTTATAGAGAAATTTTTGACAATAGTAAAAATACAATTAAAATTAACAATCATTCAGTAAGTCTTACTATCCTAAAAAGCATTGCCTCAATGCTAGCTGATATTCATGTTCAAAATGATACCTATAAGCTATTTGACCCAGATAAATATTTATCATTTATTGATCCAATAGAGGATTATAAATTTTATAAGCTATTAGGTAAATATACTAAGGATTTATATGATTATAATATTGTAATAAATGAATATGAAAAAATTGTTAAAGGTCAAAAAACAGCCTTAGATAGATTAGAATATTTAGAATATGAGCTAAATGAAATTACAAGCTTAAATTTATATGATGATATTGATATAGAATTAGAGGATAAAATAGCTAAGCTATCTAATTATGATAAGATTCATTCAAATCTATCAGAAGCATATAGTAATTTAGATGCTATTTTAGATAATTTATATACTGGCTCAAAGGCATTACAAAAAATAGAGGAATATGATAGCCTATATCAACAAAGCACTGAAAAGCTATTTGATTCTTATTATATTATAGAGGAAATAAAAAATGATATATCATCACAATTAAATGATATGGATTTTGATGAAGAGGAATTAAACCTATATATTGAAAAATTAAATGAAATTAATAAGGCTAAGGATAAATATAAGAAGTCTGTAAAAGAGCTTATTGATTATGCTAAGGATATATCCTTACAAATAGAAATGACAACTAATTATGATAATATTTTAGCTATTACTAAGGAAAAATGTATTAATTCATTTAATAAACTAGTAGATTCTAGTAAAAATTTAACAGATTATAGAAAAGCCTTAGCTAAAAAGCTAGAGGCTGGAATTATAAAGGAATGTATTGATTTAGACTTAGAAAATACTAAATTCGAAATAGCATTTAATAATCCTGATTATAATGATCCATTTAATAAAAATATATTTAATGATAATGGTGTAGATTCAGTTGATTTTCTAATTAGCTTTAATAAGGGTGAGCCTTTAAAGAAGCTATATAAGGTAGCCTCAGGTGGTGAAATGAGTAGAATTATGCTAGCATTTAAAAGCTATTTTGCTGCTAAATCAATTGTATCGCTAATGGTATTTGATGAAATAGATACAGGTGTAAGTGGGGTAACAGCCAAGAAGATAGCTAATAAGCTTTATAATATTTCATTATCTACACAGGTATTATGTATTACACATTTACCACAGGTTGCAGCAATTGGTGATAATCATAAAAAGATATATAAGATTTTAGATAATGATAGAACATTTACTCAAATTAATGATTTAGATTTAAATCAAAGAATTGAAGAAATTGCGATGATGCTATCAGGTGACAGAATGTCTTTATATGCCCTTGAGCATGCAAAGGCTTTATTAGAGAGGTAGTATATGATTAATTTATTTGGAATTGACGTTACTAATAATAAGGATAACTTAGAACAGTTTAAAATCAGAGAGGCTGATATTGAGCTTGTCCAAAAACAAGAACAAACGAGAGATTCAATGGATAAGGTTGAAAAGAATGCAGCTTTGCCTACATGGCTTTCTATTGTAATGTATATTGCGTTACTTGCTGGAACTATTATAATATGTGGCTTTATTAAAGCATTAGATAATAAATCATTTAAAGATCTAATTAGTAGGCCTACAAATATATTATTATTAGCTATAGCTGTAGCTTTAATATTAGCTTATATTATTTATAGGGTTATAGCTTATCAAAAAGCTAAGGTAGTAGCTAAGAGTGAAGAATTTAATCAGGTAGTAGAGGAAATAGATGAGGTAGTTAATGAATCATTTAAGGATTTAAATATCCCAGATGATAAAATTATTATTGATGTTTTTACATATCCATATAAGGTTAAAAAGGATAAGATTAAGCCTGCATCATCAATGTTTAAATATATTAATATTCAATATAATTTCTTTATTGAAAATGATAAGCTTTGCTTTGCAGATATTGAAACGGTATATGCTATTCCATTATCATGCTTTAAAAGAATAATTAAATATAACAAAAGAGCTATGGTTAATGGCTGGAATAAGGAAGTCGAATTTAATAAGGGTGAATATAAGGAATGTAAAATTACAAAAAATAATTTTGATAATTTATTTATGAAGCCTTATTATTCAGTTCAATTTGAATATGAGTTTAAGGAATATGAATTTTTAATTCCACCATATGAAATTAATCATTTAAATAAATTGCTTAATTTAGAAATAATTGATTCTAAGGAAGAGGAAAAAGAGGAAGAATAGAAAAACGGCTTATTTAAGCCGTTTTTATTCGTTTAATGCATATTTATAAATAGCGTAAGCTACTCCATCATCCTCGTTAGACTTAGTATGATATTTAGCCTTTTCTTTAATTTCAGGGAATGAATTTTCCATCGCAACTCCAATACCTGCACATAAAATCATTGGTAAATCATTTCCTGCATCACCTATTGCCATTGTTTCGCTCATATCAATTCCTAAATAGCTAGCTAATGCTTCAACCGCATGCCCTTTATGAGTATTCTTGTTTAAAAATTCTAAGAATATTTTAGCACTTCTAACCATAGAATACTTTTCTGTGAATTTAGGATTTATATTATTAATTGCGTTTGTTACAACCTCATCCTTATCAACCATCATTGCCTTTAAAAATTCATCATTATCATTTAAAGAATTGATATCAGTTAATATATCCTCAATATGATTAATAGTTGCCTCAACATCAGTATAAGGATTATGCTTTGAAGTGATTAGCTCCTCATTTTTTCTAAACGCATGAAAATGAGTGCCTAATCTTAATGATTCATTATATAAATCCTTAACATCAGCCCCATTAATAGTAGAGGAAAATACAATTTCACCAGTTCCTACATTAAAAACCTTAGAACCGTTATATATAATGGCATAATCATCCTTCGATGTAAGGTTTAATGCCTCTAAAACAGGCATTGCACCACTTATAGGTCTACCTGTTGCGATAACAACCTTTATTCCCATAGCCTTTGCTTTTGCAATGGCTTTTTTATTTTCTATTGATATATTTTTCTTTGAATCAAATAATGTTCCATCTAAATCTATTGCTATTAGCTTAATCAATTTAATCACCTTAAAAATTATAGCATAATTCCTAAAAATTGGATATATTAATTTTATTTAAATGTAAAAAATATGCATGTGAGGTGAAAATATGAAAAAATTAATTGTATTCTTATTTTTAGCATCAATCTTTTTTGCAGGCTTTGAGGTATATGCATATGATATATCTAAGGATGATACCTTATATATTGGTGGTGAATCAGTTGGTATTAAATTAAATAATGGAATTTATGTTGTAGGAACATTTGGTATAGAAAATAATGGTGTAATATATAAACCATGGGCTGAGGCAGGTCTTAGGGAAGGAGATCGAATAATATCCTTGAATGGTATTGATGTATTAACTACTAAGGATTTACTAAATGTATTAAGTGATACAAGAGATAATTCAGTTCTCATTGTTTACGAAAGAAATAATAAAATAATAGAATCTGTAATAACACCAGCCTATGATGATGATTCATATTCTTTAGGCTTATACATTAAGGATTGTATTTTAGGTGTAGGAACATTAACATATTATATTAGTGAGGCTAATATATTTGGTAGTCTTGGACATAAAATTACAGATGATGAGTTTTATAGCGGTCAAATATATGAAGCAAGAGTTACAGATATAGTATATCCAACAAATGAAAGAGCTGGCGAGAAGAAGGCAACAATCATTAGTGATTCAATTGGAAGCATAGTCAAAAATACAAATACTGGTGTACATGGTAATGGAACAACATCCTTTGATACTGCAGATATGACAAGGCATGGATTTAAAACAAGAGATGAAATAAACTTAGGTAAAGCAGAAATTTGGACATGTGTTAGTGGAACTAGTGTCGAAAAATTTGAAATAGAAATTACTAATCTCCAAAAACAAAAGAATAAGGATATAAAAGGAATAACATTCAGGGTTACAGATCAAGAGCTTATAAGTAGAGCTGGTGGAATAATCCAAGGTATGAGTGGTAGTCCAATTGTTCAAGATAATATGCTTATAGGTGCGGTCACTCATGTTTCCTTAAAGGATAGTAAGCTTGCCTATGGTATATATATTGAATGGATGTTTGAGGACATGGGCATTAATGTTATAGATTAAAAGAAAAAAAGGCTTTTAAGCCTTTCAGAGCGTCGACAAAGGTACTTTTTATAAGTGCCTTTTTCTATTTATAAGATAAAAGAGGATAAAAAAAGACTTTTCCGAAGAAAAATCTTAAATACTTAATAATATTAGAGGCTCTCTTATGGAGTATTCCTGCTAAT
>JAFTQR010000015.1 GCA_017462645.1 Acholeplasmatales bacterium
GGATTCTCAATATCTAAAACTGCTATATCAGCAATAGAACCAACACTAAAATCTCTTTTTGGTAGATTAAATACCTTAATTGGATTATAAACCATTACATCTAAGAACTTATCATAAGAAATTAATCCAGTTCTTACAAAGTTTGTATAAATTATAGGTAGCATTGTTTCTAAGCCAATAATTCCATTTGGACATTTATCATATTCTTGGCTCTTCTCCTCCTCAGTATGAGGTGCATGATCTGATGCAACCATACATGCTGTACCATCTAGTAAAGCATTAATTGTTGCTAATCTATCAGCCTCATCACGTAGAGGTGGATTCATCTTGTAGTTAGCATCCTTAATCATTGTTTGATTTAAAACTAAATGATGTGGAGCAACCTCACATGTAATATTAGTATAGCCTTCCTTATGAGCCTGTCTAATTGCTTCAAATGACTCCTTAGTTGACATATGACAGAAATGATATTTACAACCAATTTTTTTAGCCATTTCAATTTCTCTTCTTACAGCTACATATTCTCCTGCAGGAGCAAATTTATAAACATTATCCTCAGCATGAGATGCAATTACTAAATTATATTTTTTAGCAAGCTTCATAGCCTCCTCTAAAATCTCTAAATTATTAACTCCTCTACCATCGTCGGTGATTGCTAATACCTTATGATAAAAGCCTTCAATATCAGCTCTTATCTTATCCTCCTCATTAACTGTTACTGCACCATATGGATAACAATTAACAATTGAATCCTTATTAATAATTTCAAGCTGTAAATTTAAAGCCTCTAAATTATCTGGACAGGGCTTTAAATTAGGCATAGACATAATAGTTGTTACACCACCCTTTGCAGCAGATAGTGTTCCAGTCTTAACAGTTTCCTTTACCTCAAAGCCTGGTTCTCTTAAATGCACATGCACATCAACCGCACCTGGCATTACTAAACAGCCACTTGCATCTAACGCCTCACAATCAGCTGTAATACTATTTTCTATTTTCTCAATAATTCCATTATTTATTAAAATGTCCTTTTTAACTAATTGATTATTTTCAATTATTTTACCATTCTTAATTAAAATCATTATAAATTACCATCCAATGCATCAGAAATAACTGCCATTCTAACATATACACCATTAGTCATCTGTTTATATATTCTACTCTTCTCACACTCTGCAACCTCATCAGCAATCTCAACACCTCTATTAATAGGAGCCGGATGCATAATAATTGCATTTTGCTTCATTGATTTCATTCTTTCAACAGTCATACCATACTTATTATGATATTCCTCTACAGTCATTTGCATTTTTTCCTGATGACGCTCAAACTGAACTCTTAGAAGCATTACAACATCCATTGTCTTACATGCTTCATCTAAAGGAATCCATTCAGCACTATTATCGTTATACTCCTCAGGACCTGATATATATACCTCCATTCCAAGTCTTCTCATAACCTCAATATTAGTATGAGCAACTCTTGAATGTAATATATCACCAACAATACAGCATTTTAATCCTTCAAATCTACCATACTCCTCATATATAGTCATTAAATCCAATAATGACTGAGTTGGATGATTAGATTTACCATCTCCACCATTAAAGATTGGAATTTGAATATTTTCTAATTCCTTAAAATATTCATCCTGGCTATGTCTAATTACAACACCATCAACACCTAATGCTTCAAATGTTCTAACTGTATCATAAAGTGTTTCACCCTTTGCTACACTTGATGTATGAGTATTACAATCAATAACCTTAACACCTAAATTCATTAAAGCACATTGAAATGAATAATGTGTTCTAGTAGAATTCTCAAAGAAAATTGTCGCAATCTTCTTATCAGGATAAGATATTCTAAATCCCTTCTTTAATTTCATTGCATATTTAATTAATTCCATTATCTTGTCTGTTGACAAATCCCTTAAAGTTAATAAACCTCTCATGACTTCACCTCAAAAAAAATAGTTTTCTAATCCAAAAAGACTAGAAAACTAGTATCAACATAAAGTAATAGCTTATATATTAATCTGGTATTCTTGTTAGCCTCTCTGGACTATCTTAAAGTTTCATCTCGTTTATAATATCACAATGACGTCAAACTTTCAATAAAATATTATATATTTTTATAATTTTTTTATATCAAAAATGACTAAAGCCTTTTCATTAATATTATTTGACATAAAACTCTTAGCATATTCATATACAGTATCATATCTTAAATCATTTAATTCGATTATTTCATCAATCAAATCATCATCAAGCAGCTCAGAATGATTATCACCATTTGATAATCCTATTACATGACATTCATTTTTCATTTTGAAATATTTTCCTAAGCCAGCTACTGCCCCACCTGTTTCAATAGGACAAATTAAATAATTAAAATCCTTAACCATATCAAATATCATCGGTCCAATTAATTTGAAATAGCTGCTAACATTTAGCTTCTCCTCATATAGGTTTAAAACAATTGAATTTTCTATTTCTAGCTTCATATCATTAGCCATATCTATCAATGCTTCAAATCCTAATGAAAATGGAGTTAAGACTATATCTATTTTGTAATTATAAAGCTCATTCAATATTTTCTCATTAGCATTGTTAGGCAATACTATTATAGATTTATACCCTTTATTATAAGCAGCCCTAGCATATGATAATGCATCATAATCTATAGCTGGGATTATTATTGTTTTATCAATAAGCTTATTTTTCTTATAAAGCTCATTTAAAATAAATTCAATAACCATATCCTTATTTAGTTTAAATAGATATAAATTATCCTTAATAACTAAATCGCTCATAATATCTCCTTTATAATTTTACAAATTATAATGATATTATAGCATAAAAAATAGTATTTGTATTAAATAAAATATAATTGTATAATATTTTTAGGTGATAAAATGAAGATAGTTGGTATTATAGTTGAGTATAATCCATTACATAATGGACATGTGCATCATATAAATGAAATAAAAAAACAAGCAAATGCTGATGTCATTATTGCCATAATGTCATCTTCTTTTACTATGCGTGGTGATTTATCACTATTTGATAAATTTACCAAAGCTAAACAAGCACTTAATAATGGTGTAGATCTTGTTTTAGAACTTCCACTTGTATATTCTATACAACGAGCAGATTTATTTGCATATCATTCAACAGCCTTTCTATCATTACTTAAGGTTGATGAAATATGGATAGGCAGTGAACAAAATAATGAATTAATTTATGAAGAATATTATAAGAAATATCTTGATAACATAAATAATATTAACGATTGTATGAAAAATGGTTATTCCTACAAGGAGGCTACAGCTAGCTTTTTAGATTTAGAAAGCAATGATATATTAGGATTCAGCTATTATAAGGCTATTAAGGAAAATAATTATAATATAAAATTAAAAACTATTAAAAGATTAAATTCTAATTATTTAGATAAGAATCCATCTAATGAAAAAATCGCCTCTGCCTTATCTATCAGAAACGATATAAATAGAATTTATGATTATTGTCCAGCATATGTCTATAATGATTTTAATAAAATAATTGATGAAAATAAATTATTTGATTTATTAAAATATAAAATTTTATCTTCTAATATTAATGAGCTTAATCAGCTATTCTTTGTAGATGAGGGATTAGAAAACAAATTAATTGAAATAATAAATTATAATAATTTAAATGATTTTATATCAGCACTAGCATCTAAAAGATATACTAAGACTAGAATTAAAAGAATGCTAGTATATATATTATTGAATATAAAGAAAAAGGAAATAAATGAAATATTAAATAATAAAATCGATTTTATTAGAGTATTAGGTTTTAATGAAATAGGAAGAAAATATATTTCCACATTCAAAAAGGAATTAACAATTTATACAAATATAAAGGAAGGCTTAAATAAAGCATTAGATATAGAATTTAATGCTTCTAGATTACTAGATTCAGTTTATGATTTAAAGCTAATTAAAAATGAACAAGGGGGACCTATCAAATAGGTCCCCTCTACTTTTCATTAAGCATTAAATATCTTGAAATAGCACATATTGTTTTAGCATCCTTTATTTCACCAGATATAATCATTTTCTTAACATCATTTAGTGGAATATAATATGATTCTATAAATTCATCACTATCAAAGTTAGTATGAGTTTTAATAACATCCTTAGCTAAATACAAATGTATTACCTCATCAGAATAGCCACACGTTGGATATATACAGCCTAAATAATCTAATCTTGAAGCCTTTAAGCCAGCTTCTTCCTCTAATTCTCTTATTGCTGAATCATAAGGATCCTCTAACGCCTCAAGCTTACCAGCTGGAAGCTCATATATAACCTCATTATATGCATATCGATATTGTCTTATTAATAATACCTCATCATTTTCATTTATATATAAAATTGTTGAGCCTCCCTTATGTCTTACAACCTCTCTTGTAGAGGTATTTTTATTTGGACATAAAACAGTATGCTTCTCTACCTTAATTATTTTACCATCATATATTATTTCACCAGATAGCTTTTTTTCAATCATATCCATATTAATCACCATATTAATTATATTAAAAATAAGAATGGAGTGCAATATTACACTCCATTATCATTCTCATTATTTTCAATTACTTCTTCATTTTCAACTAATTCTATCTCTTCAGTATTAGTTATATTTTTTTCATCTCTTCCATCTAAATACATTCCATCATAGCCCTTTTTCTTTATTTGGAAATAGAATATTATTAAGCAAACTATACTCATTATCATAATACCTATATTAGATATACCCATTGAATAGCCTGCAACCTCAACACCAAGCTCAGGGAAGAATTCTAATAAAATGATTAAAACTGGAATTCTAAATATAAAGGCTCTAGCAACATTAATAAATGCTGCTATCTTTGTTTTACCAAAGCCATATAGCACACCAAGGCATGCAGCGTTTATAGCAAGTGATGGTATACTTAACGAATCCCAAGCATGAATTCTTCTTACATATTCCATGAATTCAGCTGATTGTGATGCATCTATATCATTATCCTTAAATAGGTTTATAAGCTGAGTTTGGAAGGTGAATCTTATTAATATCCAACCAATAGTACCTGTTATAAAACATAATATAAATGTCTTCCAGAAAGCTTGCATAGCTCTTTTTAAATTTCTATTACCTATATTTTGAGATATAATTGTAGATTCAGTTTCTTCAAATGTATTTGTAGGTGATGTTATTATACCATTTAAATTATTAGATACAGCTAATGCACCAACAACTAAGCCTGCAGAGGCTTGAGCCTGTGCTACAGCCTCAGGATCACTCATATCTATTTGAGAAAGTAAAATTTCCTCATAGCCCTGACCAAAAATTGAATTAACAGCAACCTTACCAAACGAGAATACAAATTTACCTATAAAGATTGGAATAGATATAGCTAAAATAGGCTTTATATATCTCCATCTTAACGTAATCATTTTTGGTGTAATTCTAAATATATTATTCTTATGTACCATTATTCCACCTAAAATAAGGAATAAGGCTAGTTGTGATAATAGGGTGGCTACTGCAATCCATATTATTTCATCAACTCCAATAACATATATGAATATCCAGTTAAGGAATAGCTTAACACCCATAGCAACAAAGTTTAAATAGAATATGCTTTTAGTATTTCCCTTAGCCTTTTGTAAAGCTATAAAAACACTATTCATTGAAACAATAACAACCTCAAGCATTTGGATTATAAAATACCCTGTTGATTTAGCTGCCTGAGCATCAGAAATACCAGACATAGAGCATATTGGATATGCAAGAGGTATACATATAAAGGCAATAGCAATGCTTACAACTAATACTAGCGAAAAGCTAGCATTTGCATTTTTTCTTGCATCATTAAAATCACCTGCGCCAAAGCGCCTTGCTACTATAATACCTCCACCAGCAGCAATACCTGCACCAAATGAAGTTAAAAGGCTTTTTACCTGTCCTAGTGCCGCAACAGATGAGACTGAATCTGTTGATATTTCACTTGCAAATATAGTATCAACTAAGCTATAAAAGGCATTAAATAGCTGATAGATAAATAACGGTGCGCACATTGCAATAATAGCAGTCCACATATTACCATTTAAAATCTTATGTCTTCTTTTTTCATCTACTTTTGCCAAAATATCACACTCCTTTTATCTATTTTGATTATACTCTTAGATTAAATATAAAAAAGGAAAAATTCACTCAAAAAAATTTTTATTTAAGAAAACGTTTTTTTTAAACAACATCTATAAAAAAGTACTATAATTAATAATTGTTAATGATTGAAGGGATAGTGAATAAAAATGTTATTAAGTAGTGATGCTAATTCGCCCTATACCTTATTACTACCATTAGCCTTAATATTAGTATTATCTAAGCTATTAAGTCTTGTGGCTAGAAAAATAGGCTTACCTCAGGTTGTAGGCTTATTATTAACAGGTATCGTATTAGGACTCATTAAAATGATTGACAATCAAAGTATTTTTACACCATTTACGATGGAGGGAATTTCCTTTATAGCAGAAATAGGTGTAATTCTAATCATGTTTTCAGCTGGATTAGAAACAGATATTAAGCAAATTAAAAAGACTGGTAAGGAAGCTATAATAATTACCTTATTTGGTATAATATTCCCTATGCTTCTAGGCTTTTTAGTAGCCTTTGTATTACCTGGTGGTTTATCCAAAGAAACAATGTTTAGAAATTTATTTTATGGAGTTATTTTAACTGCAACCTCAGTTTCGGTTACTATAGCTACTCTTAAGGAATTAGGCAAGCTTAATTCAAAAATTGGTACTGCAATAGTATCAGCAGCCATTTTAGATGATATCTTAGGTGTTATAATATTATCAGTAATAATATCACTTGAAGGCGCTATTGTCGATGGAAATGGTGGTAATGTAGGGGCTGATATTGCGTTAGTAATTGGTAAAACTGTATTATTCTTTGTTTTAGCATTTGTTATCGGCCTTTTATTAAGAAAGCTATTTAAAATGCTATCAAATAAATATGATCACCATAGAAGAATACCAATATTTGCGGTTGCAGTAGCGTTCTTCTACGCATATGCAGCAGAAAAATGGTTTGGTATTGCAGATATTACAGGAGCCTTCTTCGCTGGTTTAATCTTATCAGGCGATAAGGATACTGAATACATTGAAAAGAAAACAGATGTAACATCATATTTATTATTTACACCAGTATTCTTTGCAAAGGTAGGTTTAACCTCATTAGAAAGCTTTAAAGATATAGATGTATCATTTATATTATTCGGTGTATTATTTGTTTTAGCAGGTATGGCTGGTAAGCTATTTGGCTGTGGTGCCGCTGCTAAAATTTGTAAATATAGCTTTAAGGATTCGTTAAGATGTGGAATTGGAATGATGTGTAGGGCTGAGGTATGCCTTATTTGTGCTGATAAGGGTATAGATGCAGGTATTATATCTGAATCTATTCAACCATTTATTTTAGCATTAATATTAATTACTTCTTTTGTTACACCGGTTATTCTTAAGAATTCCTATAGGGGCGAAATAGGACATGATATAGAGGATATTATAGCCTATATTAATCCTGAAAAAGCAAGACAAGATAAACTAAAAGCACAATAAGAAACTGTTTGTATAAAACAAAAGCTTCCATTACAAAATGGAAGCTTTTTTATTATTTTAATAATAAATCACATAAATTTTTAGCAAATTCTTGAGGATCATCTGGTAATATACCCTCTTGTAATAGGGCCTGAGTGTATAAAATATTAGTATATTTATCTGCAAGCTCCTTATCAATATTATATGTTGCCTCTAATTTAGTAAATACAGGATGATTAGGATTTAATTCTAAAATTCTATCAGCCTTTATATCATGATGCTGAGCCTTTAATACTCTTTCCATTTCAAAGGATACATCACCATCAGCTGTTAAGCAGCATGGTGAATCTACTAATCTCTTAGATAAAACAACATCCTTTACATTAGGAAGAGCATTCTTTACATTTTCTAATAATGATTTCTTTTCTTCCTTAAGCTCATCTATCTTCTTAGATTCCTCTTCATCAATTAAATCAAGGTCACCCTGATTAATTGATTTAAAATTAATTCCTTCATAATCCTTTAATACCTGAATCATGAATTCATCTACATCATCAGATAAAACTAAAACATCATATTCACGAGCCTTAACTAAATCCATTTGCGGTAGCTTAGAAACAGCCTCTTTTGTCTTGCCAATTGCATAATAGATTTCCTTTTGACCTTCCTTCATTGCCTCTTTATATTCAGCAAAAGTAATTAGCTTATCCGCATTATAGCTCTTTAATAATACTAAATCCTTTAATTGATCCTTCTTTTCACCATTATTCTCATATAATCCAAATTTTAAATTAAGACCATAATCGTTAAAGAATTCAATATATTTATCTCTATCATTTCTTAAAATTCTAGATAATTCTGATAATATTTTCTTTTCTACATTAGTAGCTATTTTCTTAATAGCTCTATCCTCCTGTAGCATTTCTCTTGAAATATTTAATGATAAATCAGCACTATCTACTAATCCCTTAACAAATCTTAAATAATCTGGAATTAGCTCCTTACACTTATCTAAAATAAATACACCCTTTGTATATAATTGTAATCCTTTTTCTGTTCTATCAGAATACATATCATAGAATGGCTTTTTAGGTATAAATAATAATGCATTATATGTAAGCATACCCTCTACATTAATATGAATAGATGAAATAGGATCTTGGAAATCCATAAACTTAGTCTTATAGAAACTATTTAATTCCTCTTCTGTTACCTCACTTTTATTCTTCTTCCAAATTGGTAGCATAGAATTAATTGTTTCTAGTTCTAAATATGTATTTGGTTCATTCTCATTTTCATTTTCACCATATTTAGTAATCCTAGTCTTAATTGGATATCTAACATAATCCGAATATTTTTTAATTAATGCTTTAATTTTATATTCATCTAAATACTCATCATAATTTATATCCTCAGTATTTTCTCTTAAATATAATTTAATCACAGAACCATAAGAGTCCTTACTAGCATCCTCAATGCTGTAAGAATCTAATCCTTCAGATGAGAATAGGCTAGCATTATTGTCATTAACTGATTTAGTTAATACATCAACCCTTTTAGCAACCATAAATGCTGAATAAAAGCCTACACCAAATTGACCAATTATATCAACCTCAGGGCTATTTTCCTTAGCTACAGCCTCCATAAAATCCTTACTTCCAGATTTAGCAATAGTACCTAAATGCTCCTCTAGCTCAGCCTTAGTCATACCAACACCATTATCAGTAATAGTGATAGTTCTTTCTTCCTTATTAGCCTCAACTAAAATTTCATAATTATTATCTGCTATATCACTATTAGTTAATGATAAATAATGTCTTTTATCAATAGCATCACTAGCGTTAGATATTAATTCTCTTAAAAATATTTCCTTATGTGTATAGATAGAGTTAATCATCATATCTAATAAACGTTTTGTTTCTGTTTTAAATTCCTTAGTTTCTTTCATAATTGCCTCCAAATATAAGATACAATTTGTATTATAATACTTATTTTTGGCACTGTCAATACACAAGTGCCAAAAATAATTTTATTGATGATTTTTTTAAAATATAAAGTATAATAAAATTGGTGATTAAAATGGTAGAGAGCTTTAAGATTACAGCTAACAAGCTAAAGCGTATTTTAAAAATTTCTATATACCTTCCAAAGGGCTATCATTCAAGTGATGAAGACTATCCGTTATTATTGGCTTTTGATGGACAATTATTATTTAATTTCTTAAATGAAAAGACTATGGAAATGGATATGACTGATATACTAGATGTTTTAGGTAAGGATGTTATTTGCATTTCATTACAAGCACCTAAAATTGAGGAGTGGAGAATCAGCGAGCTTAATCCATATTACAATGGTGATAACCCTACCGTTGATACGTCATTATCTAATATATTCTTCGAATATTTAGTTTATGATTTATTACCACTTCTTAAGCAAAGATATCGAATAAGCGCACAAAAATATTTATTAGGCTTCGGAGCTTCTGCCATTGCAGCATTACATCTTGTATATAAATACCCATTATTTGATGGCGCTGGCTTATTCTCTCCAGATTTAATAAATTGTAGCGATGAAATATTTAATGATATGGAAAAGAACTTTTGTAAGGAAAAGCCTATCTATCTATATCATGGTAGTAAAGATACTGATACTAAATTTGACAACCTATATTATAAGCTTTTTACAAATTTTCAAGAGCTTGGCTGTGAAAAATTTAAATCAGCATATGAGGCATATTTAGGAAATTCTACTGACGCATGGAACACCTATTTAGCCGATTTTATCAGATTCATGATACCAAATATTGGAAGCTAAACTAACACCTTGACATGTTATAGTAATGTCGAGGTGATTTTTTTTGAAAAAGAAAATAATTGTTTTTATTATCTTGCTATTTGGATTTTTGACCATCTTTAGAGGTAGTAATGCAGAAGCTAGCTCCTCTTCTATAAGTGCTGGTATTGTAGATACAGGCGGAGCCAATCTAAATGTAAGATCCCTTGCATCTACATCATCTAATGTTATAACACAAATTAAGGATGATTCATATTTAACAATCGTTAGCACTAGTGGTAATTGGTATTATGTTGAATATGCTGACTCTAAATTTGGTTATGTACATAAGGATTATGTGGATACATTATCTACAAAAGTTAGAAGGATTAACACTGGAGGCACTAATCTAAATGTAAGAACTGGTCCTTCTACAGGCTATAGTATTAAAGATCAAATTGTCCATAATGATTATGTAGTGATTTTATCAAGCTCTACATATTGGTCTAAAGTATTATTTGAAGGAAACAAAACTGGTTATGTATATAATAACTACTTAAATTACGTAAATAATTATACATATCCAAATAAAAGCTTAAGTGTTCCTTCATATAAGCAATATGATTCAAGATGGGCTTACGAGACAATCGGTTCTAGTGGACAAACAATAAAAAAGGCAGGGTGCTTAATTACTTCTATGGCAATGACAGAATCATATAGAACAGGAACAACAATAACACCTGCAATGTTTGAAAATAAATCAAAGTTCACGAGTGATGGAAGCCTATATTGGCCAAGTAACTATAATTTTATTACCTCAAGCTCTGGCTATCTAACAAAAATATATAATCTTTTAAAACAAGGAAAGCCAGTAATCATAGGTACTAAAAATGCTAGCGGTGGCCAGCATTGGGTAGTCGTTTATGGATATAATGGTTCGAACACATTATCAGCATCTAACTTTTTAATTCGTGATCCAGGCTATACAAAAACAACATTGCAACAGCATCTAAATAGCTATCCAACATTCTATAAAATTGCATATTACAAATAAAATAAGCGCATAAATATGCGCTTTTTTCAATATTATTCTTCTAATTTTTCAATTACATTTTTTATATCATCATAAATAGCTAATGTAGCTAAATAATCATATTGTGTTTCAGTTTTATTTAATAAAACTAGCTCCTTACCTCTAAAATATCTAATAAATCCAGCGGCAGGATAAACCGTTAGAGATGTTCCTACAATTATCATTGCATCAGCATGCATAATAGAATCAATCGCCTTATTTATCTCATTTTCATTTAAGCCCTCCTCATATAAAACAACATCAGGCTTAATTATACCTCCACAGCTACAATAAGGAACCTTACCATATTCTAAGCTATCTAGATGATAAAATTTATGACATTTCATACAATAATTTCTTTTAACACTGCCATGAAGCTCACAAACATTTGTGCTTCCACCCTCTTGATGTAGATTATCAATATTTTGTGTAACAACAGTTATATTTTTACCTAGCTTTTCTAATTTTGCAAAATATTTATGAGCTATATTAGGCTTAGCATCATTATATATCATCTTATCAAAATAAAACTCATAAAACATTTCTACATTTTTCATAAAAAATGAATGAGATATTATTTCCTCAGGTCTAACCATATAATTTGTTTTTTGGTTATATAATCCATCAGCTGATCTAAAATCTGGAATACCAGAATTCGTTGATAATCCCGCCCCAGAAAATATAACTATATTTTTACTATTTTTTATAATTTCCTTTAATTTATCTATTTTATTCATCGTCATCACCAGCTCTATTATAGCATAAAAAGAGGCTAGATATACTCTAACCTCAAAAAATTAAATATTATTTACAGCATTCTTAATAATTTCTATTGCCTCTTCCTTAGTAACCTCTACTTTTTCCATAGTATGTCTATTCTTTAATTCAACAATATCCTCTTGTGCTCTTTTACCACATACTATCATATAAGGAATACCAATTAGCTCCCAGTCCTTAAACTTAAAGCCAGGCTTTGCGTTTCTATCATCTAATACAACCTCTACATTAGTAGGCTTTAATGCTTTATAAATTTCTAATGATAATGCTTGTTGAGCCTCATCATTATAATTAATTGGAACAATAACTGCATGATATGGAGCAACATTTAATGGCCACTTAATACCAAACTCATCATGATATTGCTCAACAATAGATTGTAATGTTCTTGTAACACCAATACCATAGCAACCCATAACCATTGGTACATTTTTACCCTGCTCATTAACATAAGTACACTTCATAGCCTCGCTATATTTAGTTTGAAGCTTAAAAATTTGACCAACCTCAATACCTCTATTTTGCTTCATTGGCTTACCACAGCATGGACATAAATCGCCTGCAGTAGCCTTCTTTAAATCACAAACAGTCCCGTTGAAATCACGACCAAATGATGCGTTTATATAATGATAATTTAGTTTGTTAGCACCAATGACAACATTCTTCATTTGTGCTACTTCCTCATCAACATAAACCTCACATTTAATATCCTTAGGACCACAGAAGCCATGAGCACTATCTAATGAATTAATTTCCTCATGTGTTGCAAGCTCAAGATAGTTTTCATTAGAATCAATTGCGTTAACAAGCTTAATAACGTTAAGCTCTCTATCTCCTCTAACAACAGCCGCAACAAGCTTATTATTTTGATAATCATGATAAATTAATGTCTTAGCAGTCTTCTTTGGATCAACACTTAAGAAGCTTGACACTTCCTCTATAGTTCTTTGATTTGGAGTCTCAACAAGCTTTAGCTCTAATTCCTCTTCATTGTCAGCTGATACTAGCTTAATTGTAGCCTTTTCAACGTCAGCTGCATAACCACAATCATCACAATATACAATCTCAGATTCACCAATATCACTTAAAGCCATAAATTGATGAGATCCATTTCCACCAATATTACCTGTATCAGCAAGCACTGCTTGGAAATGAAGACCAAGTCTTGTAAATATTTTAGTATATGTTTCATACATCTTTTGATATGAAATCTCTAATCCAGCCTCATCCTTATCAAATGAATATGCATCCTTCATAATAAATTCTCTACCACGCATTAAACCAAATCTAGGACGAACCTCATCTCTATACTTTGTTTGAATTTGATATAAATTCATTGGTAGATTTTTAGGACTTTTTATTAAATCCCTTGCCATAGAGGTAAATATTTCCTCATGTGTTGGACCTAAACAAAATTCTCTTTCATGTCTATCTGTTAATCTCATTAGCTCAGGACCATATTTAGCCCATCTTCCAGATTCAACCCATAATTCCTTAGGCTGTAATGCAGAGCATAAAATTTCAACGCATTCTGCATCATCCATTTCCTCTCTGATTATATTTTCAATTTTATTTAAAACTCTTAAGCCAAACGGTAAATAGTTATAAACTCCTGCAACTAGATTTTTAATCATACCAGCTCTTAGAAGTAAAACATGTGAATCTATTTTAGCTTCATTAGGTGCTTCCTTTAATGTTGATATTAACATTCTACTAGCTTTCATCAAAAAACTCCCCTTTATTAATAAATTCCTTTAAATTATAGCATAATATTATATATAATTCTATTGATTTTAAATTTTTTTCAATCATTTTCATATAATAATTTGAAATCTGATTATAATTATATTATAATAAGTATAGTAAATTTCTATTCAATATAGGAGGACAAAATGGATAAGGTCAAAAATAGATCTGAGATTGGTATTTTTGCGTTAGGTGGTCTAGGTGAGGTAGGTAAGAATATGTATGTTATTGATTACCTAGAACAGCTATTTATTATTGACGCTGGTATATTATTCCCAGATGAGCATTTACTTGGTGTAGATTATGTTATAACAGATTATAAATATTTAGAAGAAAATCAGCACAAGATTGTGGGTCTTTTTATTACTCACGGACATGAGGATCATATTGGAGGTATTCCATTCTTATTAAAGAAGGTTAAAATACCTAAAATTTATGCTGCCGGAGTAACAGTAGATTTAATTGAAAACAAGCTTGAAGACTATCCTGATTTACTATCTAAAACACAAATTGTAGAATTTAAGAGCCATTTTATATTCAACTTTAAGGGTGTAGAGGTTTCTTTTATTAGATTGAATCACTCTATTCATGATTCATTTGCCATTTGTTTTAAAACAGATTTAGGTACAATTGTTCATACAGGAGATTTTAAAATTGATTTAACACCTGTAGGCCCTGCGGCTGAATATGAAAAGCTTGCAAATTTAGGTACTCAAGGAGTACTATGCTTATTAGCTGATTCTACTAATGCCCTAAGAGAAGGCTTTTCAGAATCAGAAAGAAAAATAGGCAAATCTATTATGGAGCTATTCTCTAAAATAGAAAATAGAATAATTGTTGCGACATTCGCTTCAAATATGTTTAGAGTTCAACAAATCGTTGAAGCTTGTATTGCTTGTAATCGTAAAATAGCAATTTTTGGAAGATCTATGGAAAAAACAATCGAGGTAGGTCAACAAATTGGTTATATTAAAGCACCTAAGGGTACTATAATCGAACCAACAGAAATTAATAACTACGAGCCAAATGAGCTATGCTTCCTATGTACTGGCTCTCAAGGCGAGCCTTTAGCAGCCTTATCAAGAGTAGCTGCAGGCTCTCATAAGTATATCAAGTTAATTCCAAGTGATACAATCGTATTCTCTTCTTCTCCTATTCCAGGTAACCAAGAAGGAGTAAATAGAACAATTAACCAATTATTTAAAAAGGGTGCTAACGTAATCACTCATTCACCTTTAACAGATACACATACTACAGGACATGGTGCACAAGGTGAATTAAAGCTAATGCTAACATTATTAAAGCCTAAATACTTTATTCCTATCCATGGTGAATATCGTATGCAAAGGGTTCATGCTGATTTAGCAATTGAAACTGGTGTTAAAAATGAAAATACCTTTATTTTAGAAAATGGCGATGTTGTAGCTATTAACGAGCATAACGCTAGAATGGCTGGACATATTCATGCTGGTGAAATTTATATTGATGGTACTGGTGTTGGTGATATTTCTTCTTCTATTATTAGAGAAAGAAAAGCCTTATCAGATGATGGTATGTTTGCGTTAGTAATTACTATTGATTCAAAAAATAAAACTATTCCAATAGATCCACAGGTTGTATCTAGAGGATTTATTTATATGAAGGATAGTGAGGAGCTAACAAAAGGCTTTGTAGAGGATGCAAAAAGCTATTTATTAAATGAAATGTCTAAGGTTAAGCTTGTTAATTTAAATAATTTAAAATATGGCTTAACTGAGCACTTATCAAAAATAATTTATGCAAAAACAGATAGAAAGCCAATCGTCATCCCAGTATTTATGGATATAGCAAACAAATAAGAAGGCATTAAATGCCTTCTTTTTTTGCAAATTAAAAGCCTTAAGATTACTTAAGGCTAATTAATATTTACTTTATTAAATAATGCATACCTAAAATCTTAGATAGATATACAGCTAATGCCATATCATCATCCTGCCAAATTCTATTAATTTGACCTTCACCTAATACAACATAACCATATACATGACCATGAACCTTAATTTTACAAATTAAGATTGATAAAATCTTTAAGCTAACGCAGAATCCATATAAATCTAATGATGTATTCTTAATATCCTCTAATGTATTACATGAGAATACTCCTTCTTCATCTAATAATGATTCAATAGTATCTACATCAATTGCATATGCTGAATCACCATCAGTAAGCATTCTAAAGTTGGTATCCATAATAAATGCATCAGAAATTTTTAAAGATTCCTTTGATTCAATGGCAGCTAAATTTAATTTTCTATTAAAATCAACATTTGATTCAAAAATATTAAAAATCTTTTCAAATGTTAAATATAAAGAGCGTTTAACATTCTTTGTAATATCAATATCCTTATGCTTATAGTCAACATAAACGATAACGCAGTTTCTACCTTTCATCTTACCACGATATAAAGCCTTATCAGCCTTAATAAATAATTCCTCATATGATGTAGCATCTAATGGGAATGATGCAGAACCTGTTGTTGCAGTTAAGGTTGCATTAACACCATATTTAATAGCATAGTTTGTACGTACAACCTTTCCAAAGTTATACATGTTCATATAGAACTCATATACACTTTGATATCTATTATCGCCTAAGAATACAACTAGGAATTCGTCACCACCAAAGCGTCCTACTAAACCATTATCTCCAACATATCTCATAACTGCATCAGCAAATCTAGCTAATACTAAATCTCCAATAGAATGACCATAGTTGTCATTAACGTTTTTAAAATTATCAAGATCAATTATACCTAAAGAAAAAGGGGTATTTGTATCAATCAAGTGCTCTACAAATCTTAGAATATACTTTCTTGAAACAGTTTTAGTTAATGAGTCTAAAACGTTCTCGAAAGCATCAAGCTCCCCGATGTTCTTAAAGAATGGAATTTTCATTAATTTTGTCTTATTATACATAGTAATCCTCCTAATTTTGTTTAATATTCAAACAAAATAGCCTATACTGCGTAGTAAAGGCTATGGGCGACAAAAAATAAACTAGTAACTAGTCTATAAGTGCAACTGGCTGCCATTTTACAGGCCCTATAGCTTTGCGTCATAGCCTTTCGACTATTTTGCCAATATTAAAATAATCGTTTTTTACAACTATATAATATCATTTTTTTTCATCATATACAATACCAAATCTAAACTTTTTTACATTTTCATTGCTTTTTTGCGTATTTTCATCATTTTTTAGTTTTTTACAATTGCTACACATATTACATTTACCATTATGCTTAAAATTAAAATATTTACATACCATTTTATGTAAGCATTTTTTAGTTAAGCATAATGATATCATAGAATCTAATTTCTTATATCTATCCTGTTTAATTTTTCTTATTTTTGCATCACTTTTATTATCATTATTTATATTATCAATAAAATATTCATTCATCTTAATATCATCCATATTAAAATAAACAACACTCTCTGCATATTTACCATCTCGAGAGGCTCTGCCTGATTGCTGCAAGAAATCCTCTATGCTTGATGGCATATCATACTCTATAACATATCTTATACATGGTATATCTATACCCATACCAAACGCATTAGTACATACCATTATTTTAATTTCCTTTTTAGTGAATTGCTGCTGAACCTTATTCTTATCCTCTTTACTTAATGCACCATGATAAAGTCCAACACTATAGCCTAAGGATATTAAATAATCATATACATCCTTGGCATTTTTAATAGTAAAACAATAAATAATACCTAGTATACTTCTTCTTTTATTAATATATTCACGAAGCTCCTTCTTTTTATCTTTAACCTTTACTATACTATAAAATATATTTTTTCTATCACAATTACAGGCAATAATATTAGGATTTCTTATCCCAATATAATTTATTATTTTTTCGATTGTTTGTTTTGTGGCAGTTGCAGTTAAAGCTAATAGTCTAGGTCTAAATGGTAATCCATCTATAAATTCTGGAATTCTTCCTAATGCCTCTCTAAAATCCTCACTCCATAACAATGTATGTGCTTCATCACATACAATTAAGGATATTTTTACCTTTTTAATATTTTCTAAAAATTTTGCTGATAATAATCTTTCGGCAGATACATATAACAGCTTTATTTTGTATTTAATTAGCTTATTATATATATTATCCTGTTCCTCCTTAGTTTGTAACGAATTAATGTATGCAGCCTTTATTTTCCTCCTTTTTAGTCCATCTACCTGATCTGCCATTAATGCGATTAATGGAGTTATTACAATCGTTATACCATCTAATATTAGGGATGGTATTTGAAATGTAATTGATTTTCCATATCCAGTAGGTAAAATACCTATTGTATCGTGACCATCTAAAATACTATCAACTATTTGATTTTGTTCTTTCTTAAGGTAATCATAACCATAATATGATTTTAATATTTCTTCTTTTCTCATGGCAATATTTTAACAAATTAAAAAGTTTTGTCAAATTTAAAAAACGGCTTAAATAAGCCGTTTTTCCTTACATTTCATATTTCAATTAATAATATTATGTAATTATTAAATTAATAATATCCTTTTTTAGAAATTTTATTAAAATATAGTATTTTATTTTTTTAAGCTCTAGCATTATTGAAGGTAGTATTAATTCTATTAATATCCTTTCTACTGAACTCAGCTAAAATACTGCCCTTAACCTCATCCTTAGGATAATATTTATTAAACGCAATACCAGTTGCTGAATCATATATTAAATAGAACAATGTTGAATCATACTCCTCTACACCATCATTAAGCTCAGCATTATGTGTTTCCTCATCTATATTAGAATATTCATATAATGATAGATCAACCATTTGATCATAGATTGTATTAAATGGTGTATTATAACACACATAATATGTATTAGCGAATGCTGGATTTATAATATTATCCTCATTTAATGACACCTCCTCAGATGTCATAAAATCTATAAATTTATGTGCTAAATCCTTATGAGCTGCATCCTTTGTAATAATTAAATTATCACTAAATGCAATTGTATCCTTTGGAATAAATATATCAAAGCCAACATCATATCTAGAGCCATCCTCTGAAATATATTCCTTATTCTCTCCAGTTAAGGCATAAATCATTTCATCTATTTGATCTATAGAAACATCATTATTGTTATATGCATCCATAACTACATAAGAAATTTCTTCACAATAATAATATAGGAAATCTCCAGTCCACATAAAACCTAATTCGATATTTTCATTGACAATATCCTTTTTAATATTGTCTGTACCCCAAGCATTAAAGTTTACATTATCTATTAGATTATATACCTTATCTAAATTTGAGCTGCTAGCTGATGTATGATCTAATCCTAAGTATTTACAAGCTACATAATATGCATGCTGATGAGAATCATACATTGCTACTCTAGTGCCAGCTGGTAAGGTAGATCTATCAAATAGACAAGCCCATTCATTTTCATTAGAATAAATGCTTTCCTCTAAGCCTTCTATTTTAGTTGAGTACATAATTCCCCATGTACCTCCTAAATAAGGTACATAATAATCTGAAATACCATCGTGACGCTCTTCCATCTCATTTGCGATGTTTTCTTGATATGGTAATAAATTGTTTTTATCATATGATGGTATTTTACTAAAATCAATTTTAGATAGCATATCATTTTCATACATTTTACCAACCATATAGTCACTTGGGCAAACTACATCATATACTGTAGTACCACTACTAACCTTTGAATAAAATAATTCATTACTATCAGCTAAATCCATAATGACAGTACAATTATATTTTTCTTCAAAGCTTTCAATTAAGCTTTCATCTATATATTCTCCCCAGTTTAAGAATAATAGAGTATTTTTATTCGTGCAGGAAGTTAATATGCTAACTGTTAGCATAATTAATAATAAGCTAGCTATTCTTTTCATTTTTATTTCTTCCTTTTAACAAATTGTAAATGACAACTGCTAATATCATAACAAATGTTACTAGCGTAGAAAATGCATATACACCTGGGAATAATGATTTTCTACCAATAGATGAATAAATCCATATAGATAATGTATTATATCCATTACCCTTTGTAAAATATCCTACAACGAAATCCTCAAAGCTTATAGTGAATGCTAAAAGCATACCACTAAATATACCACCCTTAATTGCTGGAATAATAACCTTAACAACTGACTTTAATGGCTTTACACCTAAATCTAAGGCTGCATCTAGCATATTAGGGTCTATTTCTCTCATTTTAGGAGTAACAGATAGGATAATATATGGTAATGTAAAAAATACATGAGCTATTAAAATAGTCCAAAATCCAAATAAATATTTGTTAATAGGTAAAAAGAATGAAAATAAAACCATTAATGATATACCTGTAACAATATCTGCGTTTAATAATGGAATATTATTTAATAGCATTATTTTAGATTTTACCTTTGGTGGAAGGTAATGAATACCTACCGCAATAAAGGTACCTAAAACAGTTGAAATTAAGGTAGCAATAATAGATGTTTGGAAGGTATTAATAATTGAATTATTTAATGAACGCTTCTCAAACATATTTATATAATTATTAAATGTAAAGCCTACAAATTCAGTTGTTGAATCTGAAGCATTAAATGATTGTATTGCAATAATGATAATTGAAAAATAAAGCATAAATACTGAAAATGCTAATAAAATTATTTTAGTAATTTTCCATAAGCACTTTAGTACCTTATATTCCTTATAGCCATATTCCTCTAATGTTGCATATTCATAAACCTTATTCTCATTCATCATAATAAAGTCTCTCCTTCCTTATCAACCTTGCTGATTAGGATAATTGACCCTAATATAATAATTAAAATAACGATTGCTAAAACAGAACCAATATTATACGACATATTAACGAAGCTCTGCTCAATAATATTACCAATAAGTAAAATATTACCATTACCTAATATTTTAGGTATTGCAAAGCCAGATAGGCATGGTAATAAAACCATAATAGAGCCTGAAACCATTCCCTTACTAGCTAAGGGTACTACAACCTTCCAAAACTTTTTAAATTCGGTAAGGCCTAAATCTAAGGCTGCCTCATGTAATAATGGATCTATTTTTTCTAATGAGGTATAAATAGGTAATACCATAAAAGGTAGATATGTAAATATCATACCTAATATTATAGCTAAATCAGTACCTATAATATCTATACCCTTAATACCTAATAAATCTGTTAATATATTATTTTCCTTAAATACAGATGCTAACGCATTGATACGTAATAATATATTAGTCCACATAGGTAATATTAATAATACTAAAATTAAATATTTATGCTTTAGCTTTGATTTATATAATGAATAAGCAATTAAAAATCCAAAAAAGATACAAGCTACTGTAGTAATAAATGAATACTTAATTGAATTTAAAAAAGCTATCACTGTAGATTTTTCAGTTAATGTAGAAAAATTTTGCATTGTAAATGACATTCCATCAGTTTTAATGCCTTCTGTTTCGACAAACATAAGCCCAAATAATATTAGCATTGGTAAGCATGCTAATATATATAACCAAATTAAATATGGTTTAGCTAGTCTATCTAATCGATGAGAATGCTGATGTGTAGGAATTATTGAAGTGGCACTATTTTTTTGCATGAGCCATCAACCTTCATTAAGCATATTTCATATGGATCAACACTTAAGCCAATCTTCTCATTTGGCTTAACATCCTCATATGTGTGAACTACATATTCTACATTATCAATATCTACACAAAGCTCATAATGTACACCTTTAAAAATTGATGATGTAACAGTACCTAGTACCTTGGCCTTATCAAGTGGTACTACATCCCAATCCTCAGGTCTAATCACTACATCTACTGGCTCATTGTCATCAAATTCATAACCATGAACCTCAAAATCAGCATCTAAAAATCTAACCATATTTTTAGATGTATAAATACCACTAATGATATTTGACTCACCAATAAAATTAGCCACATATCTATTAATAGGCTCATTATATATATCCTTAGGTGTACCCATTTGCTGAATAATACCATCCTTCATAACAACAATACGGTCAGACATAACCATTGCTTCCTCTTGATCATGTGTTACAAATATAAAGGTAATACCTAGGTTTCTTTGCATTTCCTTAAGCTCATATTGCATATTTTGACGTAGCTTTAAATCTAAGGCTGATAAAGGCTCATCTAATAATAAAATCTTAGGCTTTAATATAATAGCTCTTGCTATCGCAACTCTTTGCTGCTGACCACCTGATATTTTATCAATAGATCTTTCCTCATATCCAGCTAGATTAACTAGCTTTAATGCTTCTTTAACTGATTTTTCAATATGCTCGTTAAGCTTCTTCTTAATATCAAAATAGCTAGCCTTAGATGCTTTAGCCTCATCTAAGCCCTTATTAAGCTTATCCTGCTTAATTTCTTCCTTAAGCTTATCGATTCCACCATAGAAATTGATCATAAATTTTTTGCCTTTATTCTTTAATCCAAAGGCAACATTTTCGTAAATATTTAGGTGAGGGAATAACGCATATCGTTGGAATACAGTATTAATTGGTCTTGCATAAGAAGGCAAGTTATTAATAATCTTTCCATTTACGATTATCTCACCAGAATTAGGATGCTCAAATCCTCCAATCATTCTTAAAGTGGTAGTCTTACCACATCCTGAAGGACCTAAAAGAGTTACAAACTCATTTTCGTAGATATCTAAATTAATATTATCTACTACACAATTTGCGCCATAGTACTTAACTAAATTACGCAATTCGATAATTGGTTTTCTCAACGCAGTTTACCGAATTAAAAGCTATTTCTTGGTATAGCTTTTATTTTTTTCCTTTCCCAAAAATTTTCGTTTGACTTGTAACTGGTTAAAATTAACTTTAACTCCCCAAATGATCAAACCTTATGGTTATTATGTTTGACAAAATAATTATATATATTTTTTATAAATATTCAATATAAAATTTAATATTTTTTTAAATATATAAAATAAAAAAGGTACCAAAGGTACCTTTCGACAAATTAATCTAAAATATGATATAAAAAATGTGGTGTTTGTTCTTGCCAGCTTGGCCAATCATGGCTCTTATCATATCCCCAATAATCAAACCATGCAGGAATCTCTAATCTCTTCATATGGAAATCTAAGGTTCTTGTATCATTTAAGCAATCATGCTCCCAATCACCTTGTCCAACACATATAATAAATCTTGATTTTTTATATAAATCAACATATCTATGTGATAATGGCATATTAGCTAATGAATCAATAGGTGAATTAAGGAAAGTTAAATCATCTGCATATTGCTTAACAAAATATGAAGAATGATATATACCTGATAATGCTAAGACTGAATCAAAGATATCAGGCTTTCTTAAAATAAAATTAACCGCATGGAATGCGCCCATAGCACAGCCATATGTCATAATTCCATTATCCAATGAATTATTTAATTCATATATTCTTGGAACCATTTCCTCTATTATATATTTATAATAAGCCTCTTGAGTCCTCATTCTATCTCTTGGATTTTTCCAATCAGCACACCATGATTCAGAGTCTATTGAATCTACACAAAATACTTGTATTCTACCTTGCTCAATATACCATGACATTGATTCAATAATTCCTCTATCCTCATAATCAAAAAATCTACCATTTAAGGTTGGAAAGGCAATACAAGGCTTTCCAGCATGGCCAAAAACCTTAAATTCCATATCTTTGTCTAAAATACGGCTATATTCCTTATAATATTCAACCTTCATAGTATCACACCCCTAGTTATGCTTTTTCTTATGATCTATAGTTACAATCATATCATCCTCAACACTAGATGTTATAAATGTAGAGCTACCAATAGTAGTATTCTTACCAATAATTGTCTCTCCACCAAAAATTGAAGCCCCAGAATAAATAGTAACATTATCCATAATTGTTGGATGACGTCTACTTCCTCTTAGCTTTTGGCCGCCTCTTAATGATAACGCTCCTAAGGTTACACCTTGATAAATTTTCACATGCTTTCCAATTACACATGTTTCACCTATTACTGTACCAGTACCATGGTCAATAAAGAAATATGATGAAATATTAGCACCCGGATGTATATCAATACCTGTTTTACTATGTGCATATTCTGATAAGCATCTAGGTAAAATAGGTACATTTAGCTCATATAAAACATGCGCAACTCTATATGTAAATATTGCCTCTAAGCCTGGATAACATAAAATAATTTCAGTTTCTGATTTAGCTGCAGGGTCACCCTCATATAGTGCCTCTAAATCAGTTTTTAAAAGCTCATCTACACTTGGAATCGCTTCAAAGAATTTATTCTTAATTAATTCAGTATCTAACCTTACATGCTCAATCTTTTCAACAGCACTTAATAACCCATCTAATAAATTAGATATATTTCTTACCTTTTTATCGAGATAGTTATCTAAATTCATTATCTCCTCTGTGAAGCCAGGAAATAATAATGATTTAACCTCACTAAGAAATGATATTAAATCATCCTGTTGAATAACATCATTTTGAACCTTTTTATTCTTTTTTACTTTTAACCATTCATTAAACTTCTCATTCATACAAAATCCCTCTATCCTATTTATATTATATTCCATTTTTTATTATTTTTAAACAATATTATTTAATATTATTTAAATTTAACAAAATAAATAGTATAATTCCTAATGAGGTTTTGAAATATGAAAACAATAGATACTAATATAATAACTAATGAAGTAAAAAGATTATGTATTGAGGCTGCAAATATAATTGATAAAAAGGTACTATGCTCAATCAAAAACGCAATGAAGATCGAGCAAGGCCTATCAAAAAATATTTTAGCTCAAATTATAGAAAATGATGAAATAGCTAGTAATGAAAATGTTCCTATGTGTCAAGATACTGGAATAACAGTAGTCTTTGTCGAAATAGGAAACGAGGTATTTATTAATGGCAGCCTTGAGGATGCGATTAACAAGGGTGTTTCATTAGGATATACTGAGGGATACTTAAGAAAAAGTGTTGTTAAATCGCCACTTAATAGAGTAAATACAAAGGATAATACTCCTGCAATTATTCATATTAAGCACACATTGGGTGACAAATTAAAAATTACAATTTGTCCTAAGGGTGCAGGAAGTGAAAACATGAGTAGAGTTAAAATGCTTGTTCCTGCTGATGGTATAAAGGGTATTAAGAATTTTGTAAAGGAAACTGTTAGTCTTGCTGGTGGTAGAGCTTGTCCTCCTCTTGTTGTTGGTGTTGGTATTGGTGGTAATTTAGAAAAATCAGCCTTACTTGCAAAGGAAGCTTTATTAAGAAATATTGATGATGAAGCTATAGATTTAGATGCTAATAAATTAGAAAAAGAGCTTTTAGCTGAAATCAATAGCTTAAATATTGGACCAATGGGGTTAGGTGGTAAAACTACTGCCTTAGCAGTGAAGGTTAATATATATCCATGTCACATTGCATCCTTACCTGTAGCTGTCAATTTACAATGCCATGCATCAAGACATAAGGTGGTGATACTATGATAATTAGATATCCTATGGACAAGCATCTATTAAATAGTATTAAGGCTGGAGATGTAATAGAATTTACAGGTACTATTTATACTGCAAGAGATGCAGCCCATATGAGAATAAAGGAATATTTAGATAAGGGTCTAGAAATACCTGTTGATTTTAACGATTCCTTTATATATTACGCAGGTCCAACTCCAACAAAGCCTGGCAATGTAATTGGCTCTATAGGTCCAACAACCTCTTCACGTATGGATAAATTTGCAGATATGATGACTACATTAAGGGTTACTGCTACTATCGGAAAAGGACCTAGAGATAAGGAATGTAGTGATTATTATATTAATAATAAAATTCTATATTTTATTACTACAGGTGGCTGTGGTGCTCTTCTTGCTAAATCAGTTAAGGAGGCTAAGGAAATAGCATTCCTAGATTTAGGCCCTGAATCAATTAAGGAGCTATATGTAGAAGGCTTTAAAATGATTTGTGCAATAGACTATTTTGGAAACAATATTTTTAAGGGAGAATAAAAATGAGTATTAAGGAAGATGCTTTAGCCCTTCATAAGGAATATAAGGGTAAGCTTGAAATAAAATCAAAGGTTAAAATTGAAGATATGCATGATTTATCATTAGCCTATACCCCAGGTGTAGCATACGCCTGCAAGGAAATTGAGGCTGATATAAATAATGCATATGTATATACATCAAAGGCTAATATGGTTGCGGTTATTACTGATGGCTCTGCTGTTTTAGGATTAGGTAATATAGGACCTCATGCAGCTATTCCTGTAATGGAGGGTAAATCTATTTTACTAAAGGAATTAGCCGGGGTTGATTCTATTCCATTATGCCTTGCAACTCAAGATGTCGAGGAAATAATTAAAACATGTAAAATATTAGAGCCCACATTAGGTGCTATTAATCTAGAGGATATATCAGCACCTAGATGTGTAACAATTGAACGTAGATTAATCGAAGAAATGAATATACCAGTATTCCATGATGATCAGCATGGTACTTCTATTATTGTAGCTGCAGCCTTTATTAATATCGCAAGATTTACAAAAAGAAAGCTTTCTGATATGACAGTAGTTTTATCAGGAACAGGTGCTGCAGGATCAATGGTAGCCAAAATGCTAAAAAATATTGGAATAGGTAAAATATATGCCTATAACGTTAATGGTGTTGTTGATAAGAGTAAATATGATAGCTATAATTTCCTAATCAAGGAATTAATAGATACAAATGTTTTTGATACTCCTATTAATCATGATAATACCCTTGCTTCTATTATGAAGGGTGCAGATGCCTTTGTTGGTGTTTCAGCTGCTAACCTAGTTTCTAAAGAAATGGTTAAGTCAATGAATGATAATCCTATTATTTTCGCAATGGCTAATCCTACTCCTGAAATATCATATACTGATGCTAAAGATGCAGGAGCATATATTGTAGGATCTGGTAGATCAGATTATCCAAATCAAATTAATAATGTATTAGCATTTCCTGGTATCTTTAAAGGTGCATTAAGCGTTAGAGCTAGTAAAATTAATGAGGAAATGAAATTAGCTGCTGCATACGCAATAGCTAATATCATTAGTGATGATGAGCTATCAACAGATTATATTGTACCTACAGCATTTGATAAAAGAGTTGTTAAAGCTGTAAGTGAGGCTGTAGCTAAAGCTGCAATTGAAACTAAAGTTAATAAAATATAATAAAATTAAAAAGAGGTGATCAAACAGTTTCGATTCACCTCTTTTTTATTATCTAACAATTTTAATAGCTGTACAATTAGTACATAGCATCATCTTTAATGCATCATCATCGAATGTTTCTGCATAAACAATCAGCTTACGGTCTAGTGTACCTCTAGCTTTTATTCTTAGAGTATTACCCTTTGCTACAATTTTTAATTCTTTAAGCTTTTCAATAGTTACCTCATCACCATTTTCAAAGTGATTGCTTAAAGTATCTAAATATACCGTAGCCTCTATTTCTTCTCCCTCAATTTCCTCACCCATAATTACAGGAATATAATTTTGTAATCCAAATGGCATATTCTTAGGAATATTTCTAACATTTAAGGAACTAAATAAGTAATCAGTACTTAATCCTAATGTAGCTAATATAGCTTCACCATTTGGAATTAATGATGGTAAGAAATTAGTAGGAATATAATTCTTCTTTGGCTTAACTAATCTATTAGCCATCATAATATCAACTAATTCCTTAAAGTACTTTAAGCCTCTTTGAGAGCGTACCTTTATCATTACCGGTACTTCAGCATATTGCTTTTTACTTGATACATCCTTATATTTATACTTACTATTTTCTAATGATGCAGGATCTAATGCAAGACATACCTTAACAGATTTACCACCTAATGATACCTTAGCAACTAAGCCCTTATATCTAAATGTTTCACATCTAGATGAGAATCTACCTTTAGCACGGTATTGTAATAAATAATTCTTTATTTCATTATAATATTCCTTTGTCTCATAATCAGCAAACATCATTCTTGTATTAAAATTACGTTTAATACGTTTAGGAACTCCATCCTCATCTACAACCTTGAAAATTGGAGAAACAACAGTTCTTTCTCTTGCAAAAGATGCCTTAACTACATCAACCTCTTCCTCCTCAAGATCATCTTCTATATCGTCATCATCTTCTTCAGATTGATCATCTTCCTCAGATTCCTCTTCGCCCTCTTCAACTACCTCTTCTATATTTTCAGGTGAAATTTCATTACCATTTTCATCAACATAAACAACAACCTCAACTGTTTCTTCATCAGCTTCTTCAGGTTGAGCTTCAGTTTCTAAAACAGGCTCTTGTTGTTCCTCTACAGGTTCTTGTTGTTCCTCTACTTGTGCTTCATCAAGCTCAAGAGATAATTGCTCATATCCAATATTAGGATCATCATCTATTTCTAATACTCCACCATTTTCTAAAGCCTCTAATTCTCTAACAAGTCTTTCATATTCCTCTTCAGATAATTGCTCTAATTCGGTAGGCTCTAATTCCTCATCTGATGGCATTTCATCAGCTAATGGTTGTTGTAATGACATAGGAGTATATTCAAAATCTAAGAAGCCCTTTTCATACTTCTTATAGCGAACTAATTGTAAAATAATATTTATTACACCAAAGACTATAAAGGCTATTGTTGCAACCATTACAGGTGTTTCTTCAAATAAATATTTAATTTTTACCTCCTCAACTAATAGGAAGCAAATAAATCCTATAAAAAATAATGTAATAATCATATTAAGATTAATTAGCTTATCAATAAATTTAATCTTTGCATAAGTAATCTTTCTTACGAATAAAGGTAAAATTAATAATAATCCTAAAATACCTGCGATTATATAGTAATAATAATCCTCCATTGGTAAAACTTCAAGCTCAAACTTATCCATTAAATGATTTAAAGGATTTAAGTCTATCATAGCAAAATAATAAAATGTTATTAATAAGGTAGCAATAATAATTGGCATTACTAAACCATTTTTAGCAAATGATTCCTTATAATATCTATTAATTTTAATCTTAGAATTCTTTTCCTCTACTCTATTAAATGTTACACCTCTAATTATCAAGGCTAAAGCTACTAATGTACCACCTAAAATGACATATTCATATACATTATTATTTAATATTGTTGCCAAACCAAATAAATATGTATATCCAAATGTAACAATAACAATAATTGCGATTAATAATGAATATGCAATCGCATCCATAAAGTTAGCTCTTTTTGTATCTGAGCCTAAGCCAGCAATAATTGTTGTAATAAATATTCCACCACAAACTAGAATATACATTTCAATTAAATTATTAAATTTATCAAATAAATCATTAAGCTCATGAATAGCATAAATACCAATTCCAAAGCCTAAAATTGTTAATAAAATATAATTATATTTTCCAAATAATGATGCAGTAAAGCCTTTAATTCCTGTAGAATTTCCGTCAAACCTACCAGCAATTAATCTAATTAGCACCTCTATAGCTAATATACTACATACTGCAATATAATAAATCATACTAGCAAATGGTATATCTCCATCCACTAATAGCATAATAAATCTACCTACAATAGATAATAATCCTACGACTCTTAAAAAATCTATGCCTGACATTTGTCTAGTTCCTAAGCTTGATAAACCAGCAAGTGCTATACCAATATACAATGCATAAAAGGTATAATCGACTGCTGAGACAAAACCACTGCTTACTCCGAAATTTGTTAAAAGCTCACCTATAGAGTTCCAAACAAATATCATAGCTAATGAAACTAATAATATAGTAAAAATACCATATAAATTAGACAAGCCACGGATAAAACCCTTCTTCATAAAATTATCGCTCCTTTAAACAAAAAAATCATACATTTTAATTGTAATATTTTTATTAGTCAAATTCAATCAAAATGATAATATAATTTACAATTTTAGACATTTTTTTATTTTTATAACAAAATAAAGCTCGAATTGTTAAATTAAATTCGAGTTTTATTATTAATTATTTGTTTTTTCAAATTTTTCAATTATCTTAGCTACTAAAGGATGTCTTACTACATCACATTTATCAAATACTATTAAGCCTACCTCATCTAAATCAGATAATAGTTCTGCACTTATTTTTAAACCTGATTTCTTAGAATTAGGTAAATCTATTTGAGAGATATCTCCAGTAACAAGCATTTTAGAATTAAAGCCTAATCTTGTTAAAAACATTTTTAATTGATCTATAGTTGCATTTTGTGCCTCATCTAATATAATAAACGCCTTTTCTAAAGTTCTGCCTCTCATATAAGCTAATGGTGCTATTTCTATAACCTGCTTTTCTATAAGCATAGATACCTGTTCAACACCAAGCATATCATATAAGGCATCATATAATGGTCTTAAATAAGGATCTACCTTTTCCTTTAAATCACCTGGCAAGAAGCCTAATGACTCACCAGCCTCTACTGCTGGTCTTGTTAAAATGATTTTATCAATATTTCCCTTTTTTAATTCAGCTACAGCATAGCATACTGCTAAATAGGTTTTACCTGTACCTGCAGCACCTATCGAAAATACTAAATCATGCTTAATCATTTCCTTAATATATTCATCCTGTTTTAAGGTTTTAGCATATATAGGCTTATTATGTATTGTATGAGCTATAGGCTTTCTTTTAGATAAAAAGCTTAAATACTTTTCCTTTTTACCATCATTTACAATACTATTAGCATAAATTACATCTCTAGGAGAAATATTAAATGATAATTTAGACATTTCTAATAATATTTCAAATAGCTCATTTAGCTTATCATAAGAATCTAAATTATCACTACATAAAATATCATTTCCATGAATAGCAATATGACAATTATATAAATTCTCTATAACCTTGATGTTTGCGTTATTAATACCAGACATGTTTTTAGCATCTAAAGCATTATTAACATAGATATTAAGCTTCATTCAATCAATCCCTTCTAGTAATGCGAAAATTCACCTATCGATTCTATTTTTTTGACTATAAAAGTAAAACAATATAAATCATCCGTTTCATTATAGTTATATTCTACTATATCAGTAATCTTTTCTAATTCATATATTCTTTTATTATTAAAATCATTAATAATTCTATTTTGAGCCTCTAATACTGCCTCATCACGAGTATACCTTTTAATTATATCATTTTTTTCATGTTCTTCAATTTTTTTAATAGAAAAAAAGTCAAATAGATTAAATATATTATTACTATTCTTGTCCGATATTAAATAATTATTATTTTTATTAATATCAAAGCTATTATCAAACAATGATAATTGGTAATAGCTTTGATACTCTCCCTCCTCTAATATACTTTCTTCCTTTTTAATTTCGATATAGACCTTATCATAAACATAGCCTAATACTAATCCTTGAGAGCCTGTTAATTGATTATTAAGTGTTTTACCACTTATTAATACATCTCCCTTTTTTACGAATTTATTTTTATATATGTTACTTGTTCCACTATAAATATAATATTCATCTACAATACTATCTCTTGTGGCTATAATATCACCATTTTTATCTATATTATTAGATGGATAATCTATATCATGACAATATATATTTACATATATATCATTATTTTTAGCATATACATCAATATATGGATATTCAGAATATTCTCTTTGAAGATTATAAGATAATTGATCATAATTTATATTAGAAAAATTAAACCATAATAAGTTTTTAAATTGTTTTTGAATTTTGTTTTTAATTGTATTATTTATTGGTTTTTCTTTATTTTATTTTTTTTCATCTAATCTATATGAATTTATATATAATAGTGAAAAGAAAAATAATAATCCTATAATTAATAGATGATATTTTTTCATAAAATAATTAAACTTAATTTTAAATGAATCCTCTAAATAATATTTATATCCACTATCCTTAATAATATTATAAGAGCCTAATTCAACCTTAAAGGAAACCTCATCCTTTAAAACATTTACATCATTTGCCGCAATTCTATTATGAATCTTAAAAAAATCATCCTTCTTCATTTTTATTTTGTAGTTCATTGTCCCATTCTCCTAATGTAATATTATTTATTATTCCTTCTACTACAATCAAGTGTTGATCTAAATGCTTAATATTTAGGCTTTTACCTATTATTTTTACGTTTTGTAAAACTATTAAATCATTTTCTATTTGTTTAATTTGCTTATAATTGTCGACTGAAATTAAATTATTATTAATTTCTATTTTCATACTATCACCAATTTATAATATTGCAAAAAGAAAAAAATAGTACCTAAGTACTATTCCTCTTCATGAACCTTTATAAAAATATTGTTTAATCTTTCAACTATATCATATTTAATAAATTCTTCTTTATAATAATCCTCTAAATATTCCCAAGACAATATTTCATCTAGGTCCTTCCATCTGTATTCAGAATGGTCTAATGATAATGTAATACCCTCACTAGGAGTTGTACAAATATACATTAAAACCAAATGTGTAGGCTTAGATAAGTCACCACATAGCTTAGCATATTCTAGCGATTCAATCTCTACAGC
Source organism: Acholeplasmatales bacterium (assembly GCA_017462645.1). Classification (GTDB taxonomy): domain Bacteria; phylum Bacillota_I; class Bacilli_A; order Acholeplasmatales; family Anaeroplasmataceae; genus Anaeroplasma. The sequence goes on from JAFTQR010000015.1 coordinate 32,665, forward strand.
TATGCCAATGTCCTCCTTTATTCTTTTTAATAAAGACATTTCAACATGGTCATGTGTTTCAAGCTTACCTCCTGGTACCTCCCATTTTAAATCCTCATTACGTCTAATAAATAATAATTCATTTTTATATGGATTATATACAATTCCCTTTACATATATTTTCATAGTATTACTCCTTATTTTCAAATACTAATATTTCATTTGTGGTAGGATGCGGAAATGATAAATGATATGCTTCTAAAGGCATTTCATTAGCTTTATTTTTACTTCCATATTTTATATCACCATATAAAGGATGACCAATATTAGCCATTTGACATCTTATTTGATGAAATCTACCTGTTTTTAGATTAACATCTATATCAGTAACTAATGTATTATTAAGCTTATAGCTTTTTAATGCCTTATATTCTAATATGGCCTCTTGACCAGTATCAGTAATATATGATTTTTTTTGTGCTTCATTTTTAGTAATATGATTTTTTAATAATAAATAATCATTATTATCTAATAAGCCCTCCACAGTGGCCTTATATTTTTTTATAAATTTATGATTTTGAATTGATTCAGATAGTCTTTTAGCAGCCTTAGAGGTTTTGGCAAAAACCATAACACCGCTTGTATTAATATCTAGTCTATGAACTAATCCTAAATATACATTACCAGGCTTATTATATTTTTCCTTAATATAATTTTTAATTATAGTAAGCATATCTAGCTTATCTGATGAATCAGCCTGAGATAATATTCCCTTTTCTTTATAGCATACAATAATATGATTATCCTCATAATATATTTTTAGCATTTTAGTTCTCTGCCTCATAGCTCTCTAGGTTATTTAATAATGTAATTATTTTTTCATCTAAATTACTTAGTTTATTATAAATAACATATATATTTTGGGAAAATTGGAAATTTAATAATTCAATTTTCTTAAGCTTTTTAGCTTCTAATAAATGACTAACAGAATCATAATATACAAAACCAATAGCATCATTACTAATAACCTGATGATACATTATATCTATATCATTAAAATAGGTTGGTATATTATCCTTAAGCTTAATATTTTTTTGATGTAATGATGTCATTGTGCATGTGTTTAGCCCTGTTCCTTCTGTACTAATTAATAGCTCATTTGAAATCAATTGTTCTCTAGTAACTCTTTCCTTACCAGCAAATTTACCATTAGGATCACATACTAAAATTAGCTTAGTGCTATATATATTTACACTATCATATATAGAACCATCAAAGGAATTATCTATTATAGCAAAATCTATTTTACCCTCACCTAATAAATCTAAAATTTTATCATATGAGCATACTGATAATTCTATTTTCATGTCACTAGAAAATAGACCTTTCATAACATTATTATTATATAAAACCTTTTTAGCATCGTTAGTTATTGCTGCATTAACACCTAATTTTTCATTTCTTTGTCTATCTAAATTATTCCTTAATAATTGAGCATGGAGGCTTCCAGCCTTTGCGTAATCAAGCAAAATTTGACCAGCCTTAGTAAGCTCAAATTGCTTATTACTGTCAAATAAAGTTATATTATAATCCTTTTCAATCGATTTAATATGATGAGTTACGGCAGGCTGAGTTATATACAGCTTTTTGGCAGTCTTAGTGTAGCTTTTTTCTTCTAAAAGTGTCATAAAGGTTATTAATCTTACATCTATCATCGTATCACCGCCATAAAAAATATTTATAATTTACATATAGTATATAAATTTTTTTTATAGGTGTCAATGTAGAAAAGACAAAAAGCCACAATTTATGGACAAATTGTAGCTTTTGTATAATTATTTAAATAAATGATCTAGGATTTGAGATATATGGCTTACTGGAATAATTTCCAATACATCTCTAACCTCCTGTGGAATATCCTCGATATCTCTTTCATTATCTGACGGAATAAATATCTTAGTTAAACCACTTCTATTAGCAGCAATTGATTTTTCTCTTAAGCCACCAATAGCTAATACACTACCTCTTAATGTAATTTCACCTGTCATACCAACATGACAATCAACAGGTCTATTTGATAAGGCAGATACTAAAGCAGTTGTTAATGTTACACCTGCAGATGGACCATCCTTAGGTACAGCACCCTCAGGTACGTGGATATGAATATCATTTTTCTCTAAGAATTCCTTATCAATCTTATATTCCTCTGCATGAGACTTAACATATGAAAATGCTGCTTGTGCAGATTCCTTCATAACATCTCCAAGCTTACCTGTTAATACAAGACCACCCTTGCCAGGATATGTTGTAACCTCGATATCTAATGTATCTCCACCAAATGATGTATAGGCTAAGCCAGTAACAACACCAATTTGATTTTCGCCACGGTTCTTATTATTTGTAAATTTAACCTTACCTAGGAATTCAGTTAAATTATCTACAGTTACATCAACATGAGTAACCTTATCCATTAAGATTTTTCTAACTGTTTTACGACAAATGCCGGCAACCATACGATTTAGCTCACGTACACCAGCCTCTCTAGTATAGTTTTGAATAATTGCGTACATTGCATCATCAGTAATAGATAATTGTTCAGCCTTTAAGCCATGCTCTTCTAATTGACGTGGTAATAAATGCTTAAATCCAATATTAAACTTTTCAATTTCAGTATAAGATGAAAGCTCAATAATTTCCATACGGTCACGAAGTGGAGCTGGAATTCCTGATAAATCATTTGCGGTAGTAATAAACATTACCTGAGATAAATCATAAGGCTCCTCTAGATAGTTATCAGAGAAGAATTTATTTTGTTCAGGGTCTAATACCTCTAGCATTGCTGCTGCAGGATCTCCTCTATAATCAGATGTCATTTTATCAATTTCATCTAATAGGAATACAGGATTTACTGTACCAGCATCCTTCATACCCTTAATAATTCTACCAGGTAAAGCACCAATATATGTACGACGATGACCTCTTATTTCAGATTCATCTCTTACACCACCTAATGATTGCTTAACAAATTTTCTACCTAATGCTTCACTAATACTCTTTGCAAGTGACGTTTTACCAACACCTGGAGGACCTGCAAAGCATAGAATTGTAGATGGATTATGTCCAGTCATCATTTTAACTGCAAGATATTCAATAATACGATCCTTAACCTTTTCAAGACCATAATGATTCATATCTAACTTATTAGCTACATCAGATAAGTCATTATTATCCTCGCTTGATTTTTTCCAAGGAAGATTAATAATCCAATCTAAATAGCTTCTGATAACACCTGATTCAGCCATTTGGTTATTTGTATTTGCATATTTTTGTAATTCAGCCTTAGCCTTTTCATATACACCCTCAGGTAATCCAGCCTCATCTAAAGCCTTACGTAGCTTTTCTACGTCCTCTTCTTGTCTAGCCTTATCACCTAATTCATTTTGAATGGCCTTCATCTTTTCTCTTAGATAATATTCCTTTTGAGACTCATCAATTGATTTTTTAACATCCTTGTTAATCTTATTTTCAATTTCAACAATTTGTTTTTCTCTTTCTAAATCCTCAAGAATCATTTCTAATCTTCTAGCAACAGTTAATTCCTCTAAATATCTATATTTAGATAAATTACCATTAAGCTTTAATTGATAAGCAATTACATCAGATAGTGTATCAGCGTTAGTACCACTTTGTAATAGCTTAGCAACCTCCTCAGGAGCTGATAAAACATTCGTGCTCTTAGCAATTTCAGCAGCTACTGTTTTTAGTAATGATGCTTCTACATCATTATTATACATAATAGAATGAACCTTTTCATATGTACATACGAAATATGGATCAGTTGATGTATATTCATTAATTATAATACGATTAGTAACCTTAAATTTTACCTTATAGTTATTATTAGGTAGCTTTAGCTTTAATGATACCTTAGCTAATACTGCATATTGCTCAATATCATCCTTCGTTACATCCTTCACTGAAGAATCCTTTTGGATTAATAGGATTATATTTCCTCCATACATCTTTTCAGATGCCTCTAAAGCCTTAACAGAATTTTCTCTTCCAACCTCTATTCTAAATTCATTATTAGGAAGTGGAATTACACCTCTAATAGCTATGGCAGGTAGTACAATTTTTGTATTCTCTTCCATAAAATCATCCCTTTCACTGACCAAAAATCAATCAGCAATAATAATATATAACATTTTTGGCACTTTTGCAAGCAGATTGCCAAAATTAATTAAAAATCACATAAATTAACATAAAAACCAGCTTTAAAGGCTGGTTTTATAAGTCTATTATACTTCTTTTGCGTTAGATAATAAGAATTCAGATAATGCTTGATAAGATAAATCACTATAATATCTAGCTAAATTAGCTTGCATTAATTCCTCAACTGTCTTACCAGTCTTTTCTGCATCCTCTTTTGCTCTAGCTTCCATAGCTTCCTTAGAAGGCATTAGCTTTTCATCCTCAATAATCTTAGAAGCTACAACATTAAATAATGCTTGACGAGATGCTTGCTTAGAAGCCTCTGCATCAAATTGCTCCTTAGTAATACCCATTAAGCTTAAGAATGTATCAAATGGAATATTATACATCTTAGCTTGTTGTTCATATTGACCCTTGAATTGAGCTACTCTTTCATCAATTAAGCTTTGAGGCATATCAACCTTAGCACCATCTAAAATCTTATTAACGATTTCATCAAATTGACGATCCTTTTCACTTACAGCCTTACGAGCTTCAATTTCAGCCTTCTTTACAGCCTTTAATTCTTCTAAATTAGAAGCACCCTCAATCTTTAAGCCTTGAACGTATTCATCAGTTAATTCAGGGAACTTTTCTTCCTTAACCTCATGTACTGTTACCTTAAATACAGCAGCTTTACCAGCTAATGAAGCCTCACCATAATTTTCAGGGAAAGTAACATTAACATCCTTAACCTCTTCAGCCTTCATACCGATCATTTGATCCTCGAAGCCTGGAATAAATTGACCTGAACCAATTTGTAATTCATAATTTTCAGCAGTACCACCTGGGAATGCAACGCCATCAACTGAACCAGCAAAATCAAATGTAGCATAATCACCCTTAGCGATAACTTGCTCTGCCTTAGTAACCATTTCTGCATCCTTCTTTGCTAATGCATTAACAGCAGCTAAAACCTCTTCCTCAGTTGCAGCTAATTGCTTAGCCTTAACCTCAACACCCTTATATTCTGGTAATTCTACCTCTGGATAAACATCAACAATTAAAGAAACCTTGAAAGGATTGCCACGTACAATCTTTTCATCTAATGCTGGCATAAATCTACCAACAATAGTTCTTGCTAATTCTTGATCCTTATAAATTTCATCTACCTTTTCATTTAAGATTGTATTTAATGCTTCATCATATAATGATTCAACACCATATGTCTTTTCAAATACAGATCTAGGAGCCTTACCAGCTCTAAAGCCCTTAATAGTAACCTTTGCGTTTTCTACCTCGAATGCAGCATCTAATGCCTTTTCAAATTCTTCAGCAGTTACATCAAAAGTAATCTTAACTTGACTATGTTCTAACTTTTCAACAACCATGATTATCACGCAGATCGAGATATTACAGGAATAATCTGCTCCTCCTAATACTTATTATATTAACTATCTCTAATTCCTTAATTTTTTATACAATTCAACATTATAATTATATCATAATTATTACTAAAGTAAAGGAACAAAATGAAATTTTACCTAAACCTTAATATTTTTCCATTTACCTTGCTTAAATCTAACCATATTACACGTAAATCTAATGCTTTGATCAATACCCATACCTATCCATGCACCAATAACACCCAAACCAATTGGATAGCATAGTAAATATGAAATAATAGGTCTAATTGCTGTAACACTAATTAGTGATAATGTTGCAGTATATTTAGTATCACCACTACCTCTTAATATACCTGTTATAACCCATTGTATATTTTGAGGAAGCGTTATAAATGCCGCAAGCAGCATTACATTAGACGCCATATTATATCTATATTCCATTTCTGGTACATATAAATCAATTAAAAAGCCCTTGCAAGTGGACATAAATATACAAATCAATATAGCAAACATAAAGGATATAATCATGCTAACCTTAGCATAAACAACAGCTAAATCCTTTCTTTTTTCACCGAGCCTATGTCCAACTACGGCAGCTGTACCTATAGAAAAGCCATCTGCTAAGGTAAACATTAAGGAATTCATATCATTACATATACCATGTATATATGTAGCATCATCACCTAAATAATTTACTATCAAGGCAAATAATATAAAGCCAATTCTTAAAAATATTTGATCAATCAGAGTAGATGGTAATAAATTACCAACCGTTTTTAACATTTCCTTATCAATGGTAAATAAGCTTTTAAATTGTAATTTTAAATAACCATTCTTTCTCATTACAGCGATTAAGCTTATTAGGAATGCTATAGCATTACCAAAAACTGTCGCGATAGCTGCACCCTCAATTCCTAATTTAGGAAATCCATAATTACCATTTATTAACAAATAATTAAAGCATATGTTAACAATATTAGCTATTAAATTAGTATATAACGATATCTTAGTTTTTCCTATTCCTCTTTGACATGCATTAATTGTCAATCTTAAGGCGTTAAAAATAAAGCCTGCCGATATTATAAATAAATATGAGGATGCATAATCAATTGTTGAACTTGTAGCACCCATCCAGCTACATAATGTCCTAGACATTAAACATACAAAAATAGTTAAAATAATAGCTATAATGGCACTAAGCTGAATACCAACATGCATAGCTCTATTAGTTTCTTCTTTATTCTTAGATCCATATCTCCTTGATACAATTGCGGTTATCGCAATATTTAAAGCAGTGATAAAGCATATCATAAAATATATAGGCTGTTTAGTTATAGTTACAGCTGCATTAGCATTATTTCCTAATGAGGAAACCATTATACCATCAAACATAGTAACTAATGCAACTAAAAAGCCTTCAAGCATTGAAGGCCATACTATTTTCATTACATCCTTTGAAACCTTACCAAAGGCTGGAATAGGGCCTTCCTTTTCACTTTCCTTAACATACCTATCTGTATCTAACATTTTAACCATAGTATCAACACCTTTAAATCAATTATATCATAAAACAACAAAAAATACTCAGTATAAAACTGAGTATTAATTATTAGAATATTCCAATTCCAGAGCAAATCAATATTATTATAAATAATGATATTGCAGACAAGGCACTAGTCCAAACTACTATTTGTCCTGCAAGCTCCTCATCTTGCCCCATTTGAGCAGCCATAGGGGCACTAGATACAGCAATTGGCGTTGCAAACAACGCAATTAATATTGCAAACTCTGTAACACTATCAAAGCCTAAAAAGTAAGCAACTGTTAAAAAGACTGCTGGAGTAATAACAAGTCTTAATGAACAAGAAATTGTTAATTGCTTCCATAATGCTTTAACAGCCTTAAATTCAAATTTACCACCCAACACAATTAACGCTAATGGTGTTGCAAGATTTGCAATACTTGAAATAGTTTTAGGAATAAATGTCGCATCATTATTTAAAAATGCTGATACATTTCCTCCCATTTCATTAATTCCCATAGATATAAAGCAAACTAATAATCCTGAAAATACACCGATAATTAAAGGATTAGTAGCTATCTTTTTTAATATCTTTTTAATATCAATTGCATTACCCTCTTCCTTATCATATATTGTTAGGGCAATAACAGCTAATATATTAAATAAAGGTACTGTTGCTGCTGCAACAATAGAGGCTGCAGCCTTTGCTGAATCTCCTCCTAATGACATTGCAAGAGGAATACCTATAATAGCATAATTAGATCTGAATGCTGCTTGAAGCATAACTCCCTTTTGTTTTTTATCTGGGATAAACATAACAACAACCATTCCAATAAAGAATAAAGCTAATATAGCAGCTGCTGAAAAGCCTACAAAGGCCCAATCTATAGATTTTAAATTTGCTTGATATAAATTACTAAATAATAGGATTGGAATAAAAACTCCAAATACTATTTTATTACATTCATTTAAGAAATTCTTAGATACAAAGCCAATTCTTTTTAAGAAATAACCTAAAAATACAGGTAATAAAATAGGTAAAATAGCATTTAATGTAAATTGTAAATGTTCCATACTACTCACTATCCTTTTCTATTATATTATCTCCTATATTTCCATTAAATTCAACATTTTTAACGGAAACATTTTCCACATTAAAACAATATAATCCAATATTCTTCATTGTAAAATTATGCTCAATCATAACAGGATAGCCTTCCTCACAAGCATTATTATAGCTAAAGCTTACATTTTCAAATTCTAAGCCTTCTATTTTAGATTCAGGTAATCCTAAAAACACTCCTGCGGCATATTCAACATTTGTGCATTTCATATTTGAAAACCTAAATTTACCAATAATAGGAGTTCTATCATCTACTGGTAGCTTCTTAGTAGTCCATACATATTCTGTATGACCACCTGCAGGACCCATATTGTAATACATATTTATAACAAAAGGTGTTTTTACAGAATCCATAATAATATTATCAAATGATACATTATTAATTCCACCAATATTTCCTCTACCTCTTCTTGTTTTGATTCTTAGGCCTCTATCAGTATTTTTAAAAATACATTTTTCTACTATTACATTTTCTACTCCACCTGATGATTCAGACCCAAATACTACACCACCATGACCCTGTTCCATAAAGTTATTAGAAATATATAAATTAGAGCATGATTTTTTATATTTTTTAGCTAATTCTATTGTTCCAGACTTAATCGCAATACAATCATCACCTACATTAAAATAGCATCCTAATATCTTAACATCGAAGCAACAATCAGGATCAATTCCATCAGTTGTTGGCATAGAAGGCTTATTTTCTACCCTCATATTTATAAAAGAAAGCTTATTACTAAAATATGGATGAATCGCCCAGCTTTGTGTATCATGAACATATAATCCTATAAAATTAATATTATCACTTCTATTAGTAAATATCGCATGTCCTCTCCATGCTATATTCATAACTCTATGATTAATATACCAATCACCATTTTCAGCCTGACAATCAATTTCACCCTGACCACAAATATCTACGTTCTTAACATTAACACAGTTAATAATAGATGCGAAATTATTAACCTCAGAGCCCTCCCATACACCAAAATTATAACCATCAACTAAACCAGGAAAAATTGGATAATCCATTCTATCTGTTTTAGCTAATAGCTTAGCTCCTTGTTCAAAATATAGAGTCATATTTGATTTTAAAAATAATGATGAAACTAAATAAGTTCCCTTATTTATATAAACACAGCCATCCTCTGGACAGCACATAATAGCAGCTTGGATTTTAGCTGTATCATCATTAATTCCATAACCTATTGCGTTAAAATCCTTAACATATAGACAAGCTGACTCATTTTTTGTTTTAACAACAACGCTTTTGTCTAATATAGAAATATTATATTCAGTATTTGGATTTAAATCATAAATAGTAAAAACATTTCTATTTTCATTAAAGCATAAATCATTAACATAAACATTAAAATCCTTATCATTATAATATGGATAATTATTAACAAGCTCAATTGTAATTGTTCTAGATGTAATATTTATAACCTTCATTTTATCACCCTCTATTTTGATTTTAACACGACAAATAAGCATTTATGGAAAAACTAACACAAAAATAATTTTATTAATTGCTAAAATATTTATTTCATATATAATGAAATTAACTGGAGGTATTTTATGCACGATTTATTTGGTTATAAGCACATTATTTTAATGATAGTATCATTTACTGCTATCATAGTTGGTTTTATTCTTACAAGAAAGCTTAGCTATAGCAAAATGCTAAAGGGAATGCTTATTATAGGGGTCATATCTGAAATTATAAAGGTATTTTATTATATTATTCAAAATGAGAATACACTTGGTGGATATCTTCCAAAGGCTGATTTACCATTTCACCTATGCTCAATACAAATAATATTCCTATTTGTTCTATTCTTGGCTAAAAGTGATAAAATTAAAAGGATTATAATGTCCTTTATGATTCCTTCTTGCTTATTTGGTGGTATATTTGCTATATTAATAGCTACATATACATCAAGAAATGGACTTTGGATATTAACATTACAATATTTTGGATATCATGCAGCTATATCAGTATTTGCATTATATTTATTTAGAAATTTAAAGCTTACTATTAGGGACTATATTAATTGTCTTATTTTCCTTGGTGTAATTGGTATGCTGTCAATTTATTTAAATAGTGTGTTATATGATGGTACAAATAATGTTAATTTTATGTATACCGTTTCTCCACCTGAGGATAATTTACCGTATTTAAATAAAGACGATGGTTGGTTTGCATATATTTTAAGGTATGCATCACTTGCAGTATTATTAATTACTCTATTATATATCAAGCCTATTATTAATAACTTTAGAAAGCCTAAGGTTATAATTAAAGAGGAAACAGATTACGTATCATAAAAAGAAAAAAATGTGAGATTCAATCTCACATTTTATTTTTTAAGCAATTAAGCTTTCATATAATGAAGATAATGTTTTATCATAATCTCCACCAGCTACACCAATAATAATATTTAATTCAGATGGTCCTTGTGCTAAAAGCTTAACATTAATCTTTTCAGTACCTAATGTTTGGAAAACCTTAGCGCAAACACCACTTCTCTTAGCCATATTTCTACCTACAACTGCAACTAAGGCAATATCCTTTTCTACAGTAACATTACAGTTTAATTGTGTCTTTAATTCAGTTACAAGCTCATATTGACACTTTTCAACTGAAGATTGTGCAACAACAACTGAGAATGAATCAATTCCTGAAGGTACATGCTCAATTGAAACATTGTATTTTTCAAAAATAGCTAAAGTCTTACACATAAAGCCTATTTCATTAGACATATGATCCTTTGAAATATTGAAAGAAATGAAATCCTTTCTACCAGCAATACCAGTAACAATATTTTCATTATCAGTACATACATTTCTAATAATTGTTCCTGGATTTTGAGGATCATTTGTATTCTTTAAATTAATAGGAATATTTAATTGTTGAACTGGGAATACAGTTTCCTCATGTAATACAGAGAAGCCCATATAAGATAATTCTCTTAATTCTGCATAAGTAATTTCCTTAATAGATTTAGGATTCTTAATAATACGAGGGTCAGCTGCTAAAATACCAGATACATCTGTCCAGTTTTCATATAATGAAACATTTAAGCATTTAGCTAAGATAGAGCCTGTTACATCAGAGCCACCTCTAGATAATAGCTTAACAGAACCATTTGGATAAGAGCCATAGAAGCCTGGAACAACAATAGTACCATACTTAGAGAATGCAAGCTTTACATTCTTTTCTGTTTGAGCATCATCTAAAACACCATCATAATTATAAATTAATAGGTCTTTAGCATCAACAAATGTATAACCTAGATATTTACTCATAAGCTTAGCAGTTAAATATTCTCCTCTTGAAACTAAATAATCCTGAGAAATATTTTTATTAAGCTCTTCCTTTAGAGCATCTAAATCCTTTGTGATATCATAATCAATACCTAATTCCTTTTCAACACCAACAAATCTATCATATAGCATTTGCCAAATATCCTCATAAGGAACAGAATATTTTAAATGTGCATGTAAAATAAATAAAAGGTCAGTAATTTTTGTATCACTACTTTGTCTTTTACCTAATGCAGAAACTACAACAATCTTTCTTTTAGGGTCAGATGTTACAATATTTTTTACTTTTTCGAATTGGGTAGCACATGATAACGAACTGCCACCAAATTTTGTCACTACTAACATACAACCTCCTACATTTCATCAAGATGTGCTAGCTTCATTGCGATTTGTACAGCATTAGTTGCTGCACCCTTTCTAACTTGGTCACCACAGCACCATAATGTAATACCTTTTTCATTTAATAAATCTTGACGTACTCTACCTACATATACTAAATCCTGATTTGAAGTTACTAAAGGCATTGGATAAATCTTATTTTCTGGATCATCATATAGCTTACAGCCCTTTTCATTAGCTATAGCAGCCTTTACAGCTTCAATATCAAGCTTATCCTCTGTTACTACAGTTACAGAAATTGAATGAGAACGAACTACAGGAACACGTACACAAGTACAAGTAACTAATAATTCAGGTAAATGCATAATCTTACGACCTTCATTTTGCATTTTCATTTCCTCTGTTGTATAGCCATTATCTAAGAATGAACCAATTTGTGGAATTAGGTTTTCAGCAATTTGATATTGGAATACCTCATTAGTAATTTCACCACCATTAATAATAGCCTTCATTTGGTTTTCAAGCTCTAATGGTCCACCTACACCAGCACCAGATGTTGCTTGATAAGTAGATGCGTTCATACCTTTAATTTTAGATAATTTATTAATAGCATTAACAGCTACTAATGTAATAATAGTTGAGCAGTTTGGATTTGCGATAATACCCTTGTTTAGGAATGCATCATCACCATTAATCTCAGGTACAACTAGAGGTACATCATCACACATACGGAATGCGCTTGAATTATCAATAAATACAGCACCAGATTCAACGATATCACTAGCAAATTCCTTAGCAATAGCGTTAGTAGCAGCACCTAATACGAAATCTAAGCCCTTAAATGCACCCTTTTGTGCTAATTGACACTTTACTGCTTCGCCTCTAAACATAATTTCCTTACCAACGCTTCTTGAGCTAGCTAATAATCTAAGCTCGTTTATAGGGAAATTTCTTTCTTCTAATATATTTAACATTTCACGACCTACAGCACCTGTAGCACCTAAAATACCAACATTATATTTCTTCATAATAAATCTCTCTCCTTTTATGCCAATTTAAGCATATAAACAATTATAAACCTTAATGAAATGAATTTCAACAAAAATAAACATTTTCACGTACATTTTTTAATTTTGTTCGTGCAACGCAAACACTGATTAAAAAACTGTTTAATTATTATTCTTGCTTCATATTATTAAATGTATTTTTGTATTATTTGTATATTGTAAATATCATTATCCAAATAATACATTTTCCATATCATAATAGCCGATACTCTTATCAACAAGCCATTTTGCAGCTTTTATAGCACCAACAGCAAATATTTTCTTAGATTGAGCTAAATGACGAACACTAATTATTTCATCCTCGCCACAATACATTACCTCGTGCTCACCAACAATAGATCCACCTCTAATAGCATGAACCCCAACCTCATTAGGTTTACGTGGTGAATAACCATCTCTACCATATACTGGTTCAAAGCCTGTAGCATCTACTACTGACTTTAAAAGCATCTTAGCAGTACCACTAGGTGCATCTACCTTATGATGGTGATGAGCCTCAGTAATCTCAATATCAAATGAATCCTTTAGGATTGGAGTAATTTCCTTTACTAATCTATTCATTAGAATAACACCTAATGAAAAATTAGCACTTCTTAATACTGGACAATAATTAGATAGATCCTTAATCTTAGCTAATTGCTCATTAGTATAGCCTGTTGTAGCAAATACTACAGGCTTTTTATTTATTTTACAATAATCATAAATCATATCTAAATTAGCAGGATTTGAAAAATCAATTATTACATCAAATGAATCCTTAACATCAAATAGTGATTTATATTCACATTCTAAAGCAACATTACAAGCTAGTTCTGCCCCAAGCATTTCACTTATAATTTTACCCATTGCGCCGTAACCAACTACACAAGCCTTCATTAGTAAATCAACTCCTTAATTCTATCGATTTCATTCGTTAAAATCTTCTTATTTCCTTCACTCATATAATCTAGTGGCATTCTATATCCACCAACATTCATACCTAAATAATTCATAGCCTCCTTAACAGGAATTGGATTTACCTCAATAAATAAATCATTAATTAAATCTAATAAATCCTGTTGTAGCTTATTAGCCTCAACATATTCACCCTCTAAGCATAAATCAACAATCTTAGCTGTTTGCTTTGGTGCAATATTTGCAACAACTGAAATAACACCCATAGCACCAATAGACATCATAGGAACAATAATATCATCATTACCAGAATACATAGCAAAATCATTACTTAATAGCTTTGCAACCTTAGATGAATAGCTAATATTTCCTGATGCTTCCTTAATTCCACAAATATTTGGATGCTTAGATAATACCTCTAAAGCATGAATAGACATTGACATACCTGTTCTACCAGGAACATTATACATAATTACAGGACATAATGATGCATCAGCAACAGCTTGGAAATGCTTAATAAGCCCACTTTCATTTGTTTTATTATAATAAGGAGTAATAACTAATACATAATCAGCTCCCATTTCAGAATATTTCTTAGACATTCTTACTGCCTTTTCTGTTTCATTTGAACCAGAACCAACAATTAATGGAACTCTCTTATTTATCTTTTTAACACTATATTCAACAATTTCAGCTTCCTCTTCAAAAGATAAAGTTGAAGCCTCACCTGTTGTTCCTAATATAACAATACCACCACTATTATTAGCAATATGGTATTCTAACAAATTACCTAATTCCTCAAAATTAACACTACCATCATTATTAAATGGTGTAACTAAAGCTACTATACTTCCCTTTAACATAATTAATCCTCCATATACTCACATCTAAATACCTCTTTAGCAGAGCCTGTTAATGTGACATTTTCCTTTTTATCTACTTTAATTTCTAATTCTCCTAATTCTAAAATAGCCTTAACACTATTCTTTACAAAGCCTAATCTTTTAGCCGCAACAGCTCCTGCAGCACAGCCTAGACCACTAGCTGAGGTAAAGCCTATTTTATATTCATAGGTTTTTACCTCCATAGTATTTTTATCTACTATCTTAACAAAGCTAACATTTGTTCCTCTTGTAAATATTTTATATTCACTTATTTCACAAGCTAGCTTAATAACCTCATCATCGAAGCTATCAACAAATACAATTGTTTGAGCTGCACCTAAGCTTAATGAATAGGTCATAACATTATAGCTACCTATTTTTAAGACTCTACCAAATGAATCTAAGCCATCACTAATAAATAGCATTTGATTATTATAAAATGGTGTTCCAATATTTACAGTACATAAAAACGGGTCCTCCGATTCTATAACTACACTTAATCTTCCAACCTGAGTTAAGCATTCAACCATATTTCTTCTTTTATAGCCCTTTTCATAGCAATACTTAGAAAAGCATCTAATGCCATTTCCATTCATTTGCTCTTTAATTCCTTGAGAGCTATAAAATATAACCTCTAAAGGATTTGTCTTAACTATAATTAAGCCATCAGCACCGATACCAAGCTTTCTATTACATATTTTCTGTGAAAATTCTTTATAATTAATATTGCTATTATATTCAACTAAGCAAAAATCATTTCCACAGCATTGCATTTTAATTACTTGCATTAGATTTCTCTTTCTAATAGCTCATCATAAGTTTGTCTTTTACAAACAAGCTTATCATGTCCATCCTCTACAAAAACAACAGCTGGCGTTAATGCTTTATTATAATTACTACTCATAGAATATCCATATGCACCTGTTGTATAGGTAATTAATAAATCACCCTTTTCAGCATCAGGTAATGGACAATTTTCAATAATTAGGTCACCACTTTCACAGCACTTACCTGCGATAGTAACAACATTCTTCTTAAACTCGTTTTCCTTACCTACAATATCACAAGCATATTGTGCTTGATATAAGGCAGGTCTAATATTATCAGTCATACCACCATCAATAAAGTAGTATTGCTTGTTAGGTGTTTTCTTAATATAACCTATTGTATATAAAGTATATCCTGCTTCAGCAACAATGCTTCTACCAGGTTCTATACATAGCTTTTCAATTTTAACACCATTTTGATTTAAGGCATCCTCGCACGTCTTAATTAATGTTTCACTTACAATATTAAATGGAATTGGCTTGTCCTCATCTGTATATCTTACTCCAAAGCCTCCACCAATATCTAATACTAATGGCTCATTAAAGTCCTTACAAATGCCTACAAGCTTTTCTACTGCGGCAGTAAAAGCGTTTAAATCAAAGATTTGAGAGCCAATATGAGAATGGAAGCCCTTAAATCTAACCTTACTTGACTTACTTAAAATATCCATCATTTGATTATAATCTGATGAATTATATAAAACACCAAACTTAGAATCAACATGTGCTGTAACAATAAACTTATGTGTATGTGCCTCAACACCTACATTTAATCTAATTAAAATATTTACATTCTTATTTAAATTATTACATAATTCCTCTAACGTCTCTAATTCCATTAGATTATCAACAACAATATATCCAATATTATGATTTAATGCATATTCTAATTCATTAATTGATTTATTATTTCCATGATAATAAATATTAGAAGGATTAAAGCCAACGCTTAATGCAGTATATAATTCACCCTGTGATACTACATCTAATGACATATCATATTCCATTAATAATCTAAGCATTTCCTTAATACAAAATGCTTTAGATGCATATATAACCTCTGTTTTAAAGCTATTAGATTTAAAATAATTCTTAAACCCTAATATATTACTTCTCAAATGTGCTTGGTCGTATATATAAAGTGGGGTTCCATATTTTGCCTTTAAATCCTTTACATCTACATTACTAATCTTCATAAAATCCCTCCTAAAACTAAAAAAATGGACCTAGCGCCCATTACCCTTAATATATTTTAGCGCCACTACAAAATGTAGGAGTGATATAAGTATTTCCTATATCCCCATAGGTCTAATATGCCTATTAGCCTATTCGGCAATGGTTACCTTTCATATATTTCATTGAATGCCTTCTCTATATATTACTCATTTGCATTGCTACCTCTAAATATTAATATAGTTTATTCTAACACGATTATTTGAATTTGTCTATATTTTTGTTAATATTTATGTTATAATTATTCATAGTTTGGAGGTGTACCATGCTTAATTACATAAAAAATAATAAAGAACAAATAGCTCATAGCTATTGGTATATGGGTATAATAGCTGCATTCTGCTTGTTAGGATGGTCAATTAACTCTATTGAGCTTTCATATACAGCTTTAGCCGTATTTATAATTTTAACACCAATATTAACTTATGATATTAAAACTATTTTAATCTTTATACCATTTTGTATGACCTGTTTTAGAGAATTCTTCTACTTTAGCAACATACCATTTGCGATGTATATATTTATAATAGCCGTATTAATATCAATAGGAATATATGTATATAGAAATATTAAGGAAAATAAAAATATTAAGCTTAGATTTAATATAATGAGTATAAGCTTTAGTGTATTAACAGCTGTATCATTTTTATCTACGTTAGTTAGAAATATATTCTTTAATGAGCCAGCCTTCTTTACCTATGAAACGGAAAGCGGACTATCCTTCTTAGTCCAATTTAAGGATGCTTATAATATTTTATATGGATATGCATTCTCATTTGTATTATTACTTATTACCTTATTGAGTATAGCATTTAGTTCATTTAAAAATAATTTGAAATATAATTTATTTGAAAAAATATTTTATGTTTTTGCATTATATTTAGCATTACAATATATAATAGCATTCTTTGCTACTAATCCTAATTTATTTAAGGAATTTAAAATTACAATTTATAGGCCATACAATGAAACCTTTATTGGATGGGCAGATAAAAATGCATTTATAATTTCTATTGAGATGTGCTTACCATTCTTATGTGGTATTCTAAGAAAAACATTAAAAAGAATAGATGTTATTGCTATTCTTTGTGTGTTTGCAGTAATTGTATTAATAAGTGATTCTAGAGGAGGTCAATTAACAGTTGCGTTAATGGCACCACTTCTTCTTTATATTATTATGATGGATAAAAAGAATAAATGGATATGGTATTTTTCATTTATTGGAGCTGCAATTGTTGCTGTAGTTTTAGCATATTTTGTTGTTGATCCAATTAGAATAAGCTTAAATAGAATCTTTGATCAGGGATTATATTTAACAGGTAGAGATAAATTTTGGTTATCTACCCTAGAATATACATTTGATGATCCAGCCCATATGGCATTTGGACCATCACCTGCTTATTTATTTGAGCTATATAGAGATTTCCATCCTGATACTACTAATGTTGGCGTATGGTTATGTCATAATACATTTGTTACAGCAATAGCTATTGGTGGTGTATTTGGTTTAATTACTATGATATATCATCATATTGAGGTTGGATTTGGAATAGTAAAAAGAGCTGAGGATAAGGATAAGCTTATACTTCTTGCGTTCTTCGCATTTGGTATGGTTCATGGTATTATTGATAATACTTTATTTAGTGTATTATATTTAATACCATATGTAATAATATTCTCTGACTATGATAAAAAATTTACAGAGCTAATATAAAAAAATGGACCTAGGTCCATTTTATTTTTTTGGTAAAATTTTAGATATATAAAAGATAGCACACGCACCAGGCCCTACATGAGCACCTACAACTGGAGAGATTTGAATTTTAGTATAATCTACCTTAACCTCTTCTTTAGTATAGTCTATTAGCATATACATGTTTTCTTCCTTTGTAGAATAGCCATATTGAACTGGATATTTTTCATCAATAGGGAATTCCTTTAATTGCTCAGCAATTTTTTTAAATGCATGCTTAAGCCCTCTAAGCTTAGCAATAGGAACAAGCTTTCCAATCTTTGATAGCTGTATAACAGGCTTTAGCTGTAATATATTACCTAATATTGCCGATGTCTTAGATAATCTTCCGCCCTTATATAAATATTCTAATGTATCTGGCACTGCATAGAAATTAACATGATCTACCATATGCTTAATTTCTATTAATACATCCTCTATTTTATCATATTTAGTAGATGTTAGCTTCATAATCATTATTTTAACAGCACCTAAGGCAGTGTTAGAATCAATGATATAAATATCATCTCTTTCAAGCATATCCTTAGCAATACGTGCTGATTGAAGTGTACCACTTAAAGAACCTGCAATAGTTAATACGATTGGTATTTCATTATTTTCAAAGCAATCCTCGAATGCTTTTTTGAAAACTAATGGTGCTACCTGAGATGTTTTAGGGAATTCCTTACTTTTGCTGTTAAATAGCATTTCATAGAATTCATTTGTTGATATATCAATATCATCTAAATAATCTTTATTTTCATAATGCAATGTAAGAGGTAAAACAGTTACTCCAAGTGTTTTTCCCTCCTCTTGTGTTATTCCACAAGAGCTATCTGTAATAATTCTAAATTTTAACATAAAATTCTCCAATAATTATTTTATATAGCTAAACAAATCATTAGAAATACCTTTTTCCTTAAGAATACTAATAATTCTATCCTCCATGTCAGGAGATATCTCCTTATTTGCTAGACTACAACCCTTACGTATTAAGATACGTTGGTTTTCCTCGTCTGATAAATCCATAGTGGATGCTTCTGCAATAAGCTTACTCACATCCTCACTATTAATATTAGACATCATTAATAAATCAAAAACTCTTTTAAAATCCATATTAGGCCTCCTGCAGTATTATATGCAAAAGGCCTAATAATTGTTTACCAATATTTTTCTTCTTTTAAGCTTCTAGATAATAATAAATGCAATGCTTCATTAGCAGATAATTCACCCTTAATAACCTTATATGCTGTTGTAATAATAGGTAAATCTAGTTTATATTTTTGACCAATTTCATAGCCTGCTTCTATAGCTCTTAAGCCTTCAACAGATTGATTCATACTAGCAAGTGCTTCTTCAATAGACATTCCACTACCAATTTTTAATCCACATTGGAAATTTCTGGAATTCATTGATGATGCAGTGACAATTAAGTCACCTATACCAGATAAACCATAGGCAGTTTGCATTTTACCACCTAACGCTGTAACAATTGAAACTATTTCCTTAACACCTCTTGAGATTAGGAATGCACGTGCGTTTTCTCCTAAGCCCATACCAGAGCAAACGCCTGAAATAATTGCAATAGCATTTTTAATTGCTCCACCTGTTTCAACGCCGATAACATCTCTTGATGTATATACTCTTAAGTATGAATCATTATTAAATATTTTTTGAACCTTTTCAGCAAGCTTTAAATCTTTAGATGCTGCAACCAAAGATGTTAATTTTCTTAAAATTAATTCCTCTGCATGAGATGGACCAGATAAAACTACATATCCACCAAATTTTTCTCTATCAATTTCATATTTAACGATTTGACCTACTCTATATGAGGTACCTGGTTCAATTCCTTTACTAACATTAACAAATGTTTTCTTAGTGTTAATAAGGGAATTAATTTCTTTAATAACACCTCTAATAAACTTAGTTGGAACACAAAGAACAATAATATCTGTGTAATCTACTGCTTCCTTTAAATCTAATGTAGCCTTAATATTTTCAGGTATTACCACATCAAAGAAAGGATGCTTATGCTCATTATTGATTTTATTAACAAATTCCTCATTAATATCTCTTATTAAAACATCATGATTATTATCTGATAATGCTTGTGCAAGTGTAGTTCCCCATGAACCTCCACCAATAATTGAAATTCTCATAATTAATCCCTCTTCCTAAATTCTAATTTTATAGGAGTTGCGAAGAAATCAAAATTCTTTCTAATTTGATTTTCTAAATATCTTTGATATGAGAAATGTAGATATTTAGGCTCATTAACAAATAATGCAAATGTAGGAGGCTCTGTACCTACCTGTGATACATAATAGAATTTAATCTTACCACCATTAAATTCACTAGGTGGAAACATAGCTGTAGCATCATTAATTACATCATTTAATACTGAGGTTTGAATTCTTCTATGATAAGCGTTATAAGCTTGTTCTATTGCTGGGAATAATGTATGAACTCTTTTGTTTTCCTTAGCAGATAGGAATACTATTGGAGCAAAGTCTAAGAACTTATAATTAGCTCTTATATCATCAGTCCACTTTTGCATTGTTTTAGAATCCTTCTCAACTAAATCCCATTTATTGACTACAATAATACATGGCTTTTTATATTCCTGCACATATTGTCCAACATGTAAATCCTGTTCAATCATACCTGTAGATGCATCTAATACTAATACTACAACATCACTTCTACCAATAGCATCTACACTTCTAATAACAGAATATTTTTCTACGTTTTCATAGATTTTACCACGCTTACGTAAGCCAGCAGTATCTACTACAACATATTCCTTGCCATTTGATTTAAATCTTGTATCAATAGTATCTCTTGTAGTACCACTAATAGGAGATACAATAACTCTATTATCATTTAATAAAGTATTTGTTAAAGATGATTTTCCTACATTTGGTCTACCAATTAAACAAAATTTAATAGACTCATCCTTAACAGTATCTATTCTTGTAGGGAAATGCTCAATAATAGCATCTAATAGATTACCTGTACCTATACCATGTGAAGATGATACAGGAATTGGATCACCAAAGCCTAGTGAATAGAATTCATAAATATTATCCTTAAACTTTTGATCATCAACCTTATTTACAGCTAATAATACAGGCTTATTTGTCTTATATAATAGCTTTGCAATATAGTTATCATCATCAGTTAAGCCACTTCTACAATCAACTACAAAAACAATAACATCAGCTTCCTCCATTGCGATTTCAGCTTGTGCTTTAATTTCTGTTAAAAATGGTGCATCACCTAATTCAATACCACCTGTATCGATTATTGAGAATTCCTTATTTAGCCAAGATGATTTAGCATAAATACGGTCTCTTGTTACACCTGGTTGATCATCAGTAATGGATAATCTCTCACCTATTATACGATTGAATAATGTAGATTTACCAACGTTTGGTCTACCTACTATCGCTACCTTAGGTAACATAAAAATCACCACCAATAAATCTTTTTATTACTTTAATATATCCTTTAGCATATCTCCTAATGAAGATGAAATTTCTTCATTAGAGTCTAAGTATTTTTCATAATTTTGTCTTTCTAGGTTAACTAAGTGCTTGCGAATTGAAAGCTTTAGTCTCCATTCTCTAGGCTTAATTTCAATAATAATTGCTTGAGCCTCATCGCCCTTGGCATAATATTGAGATAATTCACCCTTTAATTGAGTTAAAGCTTCAGATTGAGGAACAAAACCATCAACACCTAATGCTTCAACTAATAAGCCATTTTCCTTAACCTCTACTACCTTAATATCTACAAGGTCTCCCTCTTTAGCATCCACTCTACTCCAAGGGTTATCAATTAATGCTTTACGAGATAATGAAATTTTTTCGTCCTTCGCATTAATATTTAAAATTGCAACCTCAACCTCATCACCAATAACAACATGATTATTAAAGTTGTCATTAGGATTATGTGAATATTCAGAGCTATGTAATAATCCCTTCACATTTGGAGCTAATTCAATTAATAAACCAAATGCTAGCTTATTACAAACCTTACCCTTTACAGTTTGTCCAACTGTATGGTCTTTAACATAAATATTAAATGGTGTTTCTAATAAAGCCTTACGAGATAATTCTAGTCTACCATTTTCCTTAGCAGTAACCTTTACCTCAATTTCTTGTCCAACAGATAATTCCTTATTTATATCAACAAACATATGTGATACCTGATTAGCCTTTAATAAGCCTTGATTATATTCAAATTTAACAATAGCACCATACTTTTCAATCTTAGTAATTGTACCCTTTAATACATCACCAACATTAATTGCATCATATTCCTTAGATTTATTATCTTGATAAATTTCTTGTTCAATAGCTCTTCTTGAGCATACACATTTCTTACGTTCATTATCAACATCAATAACCTTTACCTCAACAGTCTCTCCTACCTTAACAGATTCAGTAGCTTGACTCTTAGGAATAAATACTTGAATCCCTAAATATGCTCCAGTAAAGCCATTACCATTAGCATCACCAGTAACCTTTACCTTAATTGTTTCATTATTTTCTTTAATATCATGAAGCTTATTAAGATTTTCCTCACCAATTTGGTTTAATCTTGATAATAAAATACTTTCCTCACTAACCTTAGCAACCTCACATTTAATCTTATCTCCTACCTTAACGATACCCTTAAATGATTCGATTGACTTGTCCTTAGTATAATGATCTAGGTGCATCTTACCCTCTGTAAAACATTGAATGTCTAAATAAATAGTATTATCTGTTACTAATACTACCTCACCCTCTACCTTATCACCAGCATGAAGCTTTCTTACGTTTACATTATCTAAATTAAAATTTTCCATATCTATAACCTCGCATCTATTAAACTAATTATTTTATTACAAACCTCTTCTATACTCATACTAGTTGTATCAACTAATATAGCATCATCTGCTTGCTTAAGAGGTGAAATTTCTCTATTAGAATCCTTATAATCTCTTTCCTTTATTTCAGCTAATATCTTTTCATAATCACTTTCAATACCAGCTAATGCATTTTCCTTACATCTTCTAATCGCTCTAATTTCCGGATCAGCTGTTAAGAAAATCTTTAAATCAGCATTAGGAAGCACCACAGTACCTATATCTCGTCCATCCATAAGAATTAAACCCTCCTTAGCTGATTCTCTTTGAAAATCAACCATCTTATCTCTTACAACCTTTAATTTAGCTGTAGTAGAAACATTATTTGTAACATTTCTTGTTCTTATTTGTTTAGAAACATCCTCACTATTTAAATAAGTTATACCCTCCTTATAAATAACACTAGTATTTTTTAAGAAAGTATACTCATCCTCATTAGCTAAATTTATTTTTCTTCTTAATGCCTCTAATGTAATAGCTCTATACATAGCACCTGTATCAATATGTGTAAATCCTCTATCCTTAGCAATTCTTTTTGAAATTGAGGATTTGCCACTACCAGCAGGACCATCTATAGCAACCACAAAATTTTTCATATTAATCCGACCTTTATATATTTTATATATTTTAACATAAAAATATAGTTTTTACAAACTATATAGCTTCTTTACCTCATGAGGCTTTAGCATTCTATATTCACCAACACTTAATCCCTCAAGCGTTATACCACCAAATGCAACTCTTTTAAGCTTCTTTACCTCATAGCCAATAGCCTCGCACATTTTGCGAACCTGTCTATTTCTACCCTCAGTTATCGTTAATAAAATTAATGATGAATTATGAACCTTATCAATATCTAAAACCTCAACCTTGCTACGCTTAGTCATAACACCATCAATCATAACACCCTTCATTAATCTAACAACAGCATCCTGATCAATTCTACCATTAACTCTTACCTGGTATGTTTTTTCAACCTCTTTAGCTGATTTAGTTAAACGATATGATAATTCACCATCATTTGTTAATAATAGCACTCCTGATGTATCATAATCTAATCTACCAACTGGGAAAATTCTAGTTTTCTTTGTTTCGTTATCAATTAAATCCATTACGATTCTTCTACCTAATGGATCACTAACAGCAGTTAAATATCCTGTAGGCTTATTTAGAACATAGTAAACAAGATTTTGTCTTTGTAAAGGCTTATTATCAACCTCTATATAATCCTTCTTACCTACCTTTGTTCCTAATTCTGTTACAACAGCTCCATTTACTTTCACTCTACCCGATGAAATATACTCCTCACATTTTCTTCTTGAAGCAACTCCACAGGCAGCCATTACCTTTTGTAATCTCTCTTTATTATCATCCACGACAATCACCACCTTATAAAATTATACTAAAAAACACAATAAAATACAATGAAAATAATTTTATAATATATATAAATATATTATCAAGCATATTACAAAGCATATTATGTCACATAATATTCCTATTTTATACGCATGCCTAGTCTTTTTTATGCCAATAACACCAAAATACAATCCCATAACATAAATTGTTGTATCACTTCCACCCTGAAGAATAGCTGCAATAATACCCTCATTACTATCAACACCATATTCTGTTATAGTTTGCATCATAAGAGAAAGTGATGCATGTGAGGATACAGGTCTAAATATACCCTGCATATATATTTCATTGGGTATATATGATGTAGACAATAAATCATCTAATAAATAAGATGCTTTAAATACTGCAACAGCTACATACATAACCAATAAATATGGTAAAATGGATAACCCCATTTGCATTGATTCCTTAGCACCCTCAATAAATGATGTGTAAGCATCATTCCTCTTTATCAAAGAAAAAATCATTACTATTCCAATAAAGAAAATAATTACATAATAGCTAGCCTCTTGCAAATTTTCTCACTCCCATATCTAATGTAATTGCACATACCGTACATATTATTGAAACAATTAAAATATAAGGCACAATAATAGTCGGATTACCACTTTCAAATTGTGTTCTTATAGCTAAAAGGGTTGTAGGTATTAAACAAAGCCCAGATGTATTAATAACTAAAAAGGTAATCATTTCATCTGATGCAGTATCACTATGATTATTTATTTTATCTAGCTCCTTCATAGCTAATAATCCAAA
>JAFTQR010000016.1 GCA_017462645.1 Acholeplasmatales bacterium
AGTATATTCAGTACCAAAGCTTGTTTGAGCTAGCTTTGCAATTTTTACAGCAGCAAGCTTAGTAATTTCATTATCTGTATATACATCAACATAGACGTTACTATCCTTAGCTACAACTAATACATCATCATAGCTTAATTCATCCATAATAACCTCCTCTAATGAGGCCTCCTTATGCTTTAAATCTCTTAAATCATCTATTAAAGCACTAGTTTCTAATACCTCATCAGCAGATAAATCACCACTAGCTATCATTTCCTCCCAAATTTGGATTTGAGCATTTGCCTCCTCAATTCCTAATAATCTAGCCTCTGTAAATTCTGGATTTAAGGCAGACATTGTTAAATCATCGCTGTTTGCAGGAGTGCTGTTTGAGCCATTACTGTTAGCTTCCTTAATATAGAATACTGACAGCATAATTACAACTGCTAATAATAAGATTGGTAGTTTTAGCTTTCTTTTCATATATATATCCTCTCCACTTTCAATAAAAGTATATGAGAGGATTATATATAATATAACTAATTTTTTAGCTTTTCTATAATTGATTTCATTCTTAAGGATTTTTTATAAAAGCTACCATAAATTAACGCATATCCATCTTCTCTAGCCATTTCAATATCCTCTTTTGTATTCATACCACCTAAAATACATATAACGTTATGATTATCACATAGCTCAAGTATTTCTAAAATACTTTCCTTACCTACACTATGATAATCATAAATAAAATAATCACAAGCATTTCTATAAACATCCATAAGATTATCAGTAGCAACTAAATATTCCTTTTGTCTTAATCTTTGCAAAACAGGATGACTAGCATTATCTGTTTTTAAAACAATATATTGAGCTGGCACCTTAAAGAAGGATTGTTGTTGATTAATAAAGCTATAAAATTCCTCATCTAAGGTTGGCTTACTAACATTAACAAAGCACATAACATAACCCTTAACACTATCATTAAGCATTTTTAATTCCTTAAATGTATTTCCAATAGCATATTTTTCTATTTGTCTTGTAAGACCTCTTCTCTTAATAACCTCGTCCATATATTTATAATCAACATCAAAATTATCTAAATTTAGCATAATATGATATCCATAAACCTGTGTATTTACTAAATCAACAATTTGATGATATGTAAGACCTAGCTTACCATGATCAATACTTTCTGAGATATGTGTTATTAAGCTATTTTGAGCAAATCTCTTTTTCTGAGCCTCACCATCAAAATGAGCAATATGATGACCAATATTATCCATATCAACAGCATCAGTCAAGGCATCTATTGCGAATAATAAAATTTTAGATGGCTCATCCAAATTAACGTTTCTACCTAAACGGTAAACACCACAGTTAAATAATAATTTAACTCTTGAATTTAATGAATATAAATTATTAGAAATTTTATTAAATGCAGCTATCAATTTAGAATCAACAACTCTTTTATCATTAATTCCATTCATTAGAATTGCATATCTATCTGCTTCTAAATGATATACATCAAAATTAAAATCATTTTCAAAGGCTTGTTTTAATTCCTTACCTACTGTGAAAATTAATTGATTAGCAAAATTAAATCCATATAGCTCCTTATAAAGTGAAAAATCAATAATCTCAAATACACACAAGGCTAATCTTTTATACATATATTGCTTTTCAAGATCAACTATTAGCTTTACCTCTGTATCAAGCTTAGATATAGGATTAGTATACGCTAAGGCAATTAAATCATTTTTATCATTAAAATCCTTAGTAATATCATCAATTAATGATAATATACATATTACTCCATCCATTAGGGTTGGATAGAATCTTTCTCTTACCTTAATCCATTTATCATTCTTCTTATATTCATATTCATATACGATATTTTCACTCATTAAGGTATATATTTCTTCTCTTAATCTTTTGTATTCACCTACATATGTAGATTTCATATTAATAAGAAAATCATCAATACCTATATTTTCTAAAACACCAAGCATTTCACATGCTTGAGTAGAGAAATGTAGATATCCTTCCATTTCCTCCTTTATACCAGATGACATATGCTGATTAATAAAGAAGGTTTTTCTATTATTATATTCTAATTCATCCTGCTTTAAAGAAGTTAATAATCTAGTATTTAGCATTTGAATAATTAATAATAGTGATTCATAAACCATTTCCTGATCAATAAATGATTGTTTAGATGTGAAGGTAATTGAACCAATAGAATGTCCCTTATCAGCAATTGGATATGAGAATCCATATGGTATTTCCTCATAAGGTAAATTAGTAACAATATTTTTATTAAATTCAGGATTTTGAGGATCTAAGAATAATTCTGCCTCAGATTCCATTGAGGCTAAATTAATTGTATTCTCAATATCCTCAAACTTTAATCTTTTATCATAGGCTCTTTCCTTTTTATAATGTAAGCCTAAATATCCTCTTTTATAATATAATAAATATATTTCGTCTATATCAAAATTCTTACAAATATTGATACAACAATTTCTATATAGCTCTCTAAATTTAACATTTAAATCAATATCATTTATTGAATTAAATATTTTAGATAATGCTTCATAATTTTTAGATAATTCTATTTTTTTATATTCCTTATATTCTTTAGAAATATCTTGCTTAAATAGGGTCTTTGGTTCTTCAATAATAGGATTAAGAAATCCTGTACTATAGCTAATTCCATCATTAATATCCTCTAAAATTTTATTCTCAATTTTAGTATCAACAAATGGAATAATAATTTCTTCCTTTTTATTGGATTTAGGCTTTGTTAAAGGCTGCTTCTTATTAGTAAAATCCTTAATCTTATTTTGATATTCATTAATAGAAACAATCGTATTTGTTTTAGTATATAGCTCTAATGCTGATTTACAGAATTCTAATGATTCATCAATATATTCATCATTAATATATTCCTCATAATCACTTTCTATAATACTAGCTCTTTTATAATCATTACTAGCTAAATAGCTTTTAATTAATAATGTAGCAATACTTAATATTTGTTTATTATTTAGATTTTCTTCTCTAATAATATTATTACCATCTAATATAACTCTATTATAATTACCGCTATAGAAAGCCATTTTTAATCTTTTAATTGTTAAATCTGTAAGCTTAGGTAAGGCCATATTAGCTTGATAATAGGCCTCTAAATCACGAGCAAGCTCTATGAATTTATCATATTGTCTTTCATTATAATAAATAGAGGCAAGCTCCTCCTTTGCATACATTTCCTCTTCTCTTGTAATATCCTCTGTTAAAAATTTATTAAGAGCATTTTTAGCTAGGGTAATTTCCTTTTTAGCTAAAAATAATTTTATCTCATCCTTAACATTTAATACAAATTTAGAAATAGGCAAAAAATTCTTTTTAATATTAATATATTTGTATGCCTCTTCATATTTTTCAGTATCAATAAATATATTTATAATACTATCACATAAGGCAATAACACCATCCACCTTCATAGCATTTAGTGATGGGATATATGAGAATAATAATCTTAATGCTTCATTGGTTTTATTGATAGCATGAAGAATATCAGCCTTATAGGCTAAGGCCTTCATATAATCATCACTAAGCTTAATTTGACCAACTAAAAAGAGGTCAATTTTCTTAATTGACGATTGCTGCTTATCAAGTTGTAAAACCTCTTGAAGAATCATTTACCTCACCACTTAAATTCAAATTTTTTATATATTTCCTTATCCTTATAAAAATATATATATTCTTCATCTATAACAACATAAAATCCATCTAAATAAGCACCTGGATTAATGTATATTATATCATCTAATACAAACATATCAGGTCTATGAGTATGTCCAAAGAAACAGATATTTGCATTTATAGATAATGCTTTATAGATTAAATTATTATAGGTAGATTTAACATTATATTTATCACCATGAGTAATAAAAATTATTTTATTATTTATTTTTACCTCTAATTCCTTTTCACCACTAAAATCACAATTTCCTTTTACAAAGTATACATTATTATTAATTAAATCCTTTTTAGATAATCCATAATCTCCACAATGGATTATATAGTCATATTTATTTAAATCTAATTTAATTTTATCAAAATGACTATCGCTTAAAGCTAAAATCCTCATTAATAACCTCTTTTAAGCCTCTTAAGGCTTTAGCTCGATGAGAAATTGTATTTTTTTGTTCTAGTGGGACCTCCGCAAATGTTTTACCAAATGCATCTATATAAAAATATGGGTCATAGCCAAAGCCATTTTTACCTTTAGGTGTATCAATAATTGTACCATGGCATTCACCTACTATAATTTTATATTCATCATTTGGATGATATAAGCATATAGCACAAACATATTTAGCATTTTTATTTTCCTTATCACTTAAATTCTTTATTAGTAACGCATTATTGTCATCATCATTATGCTGTGGTCCTGCATATCTAGCTGAATAGATTCCAGGGGCACCATTTAATGCTTCACATGATAAGCCTGAATCATCACTTATTGCGATAACGTTTAGCTCCTTAGAAACTGTTTTAGCCTTAATAAGGGCATTTTCACTAAATGTATTTCCATCCTCTATAATTTCCTTATTATATCCAATTTCCTTTAAGGTTTTAAATTCTATATTTGGATTATCAAATAGGCTTTTAAATTCTCTAACCTTATTTTGATTATTTGTTGCGATAACAATTGTTGTCATATAAATCACCATTATAATTGTATCATAAAATCAACTAAATTTTATCTATTATTTATCTCATTTTATGTCATTTTTTGTTAATAATGTATCATTATACATTAAATATGCATTTTTATAGCCTATTTTTTGTACACCAAGTGATAATAATTGATTAAATATATCGATATCTTGTACATTTAATATATTATTATCTACTATATAGTAGACATCCTCATTAATAATTTTACAATCTATGACATTAACATTTGAATAGCATTTGCTAGTATAACCAGCTGGTAAATTATTTTGGTCTATAGAATATAGTAAAAACACATCAATTGGATCGTTTATTTCGTATTCTATTTCTACTATCTCATAATTTTGATTATTTATACTATAAGCATATACACTAGTATAGTCTATAATTTCAAAAGGCTTTTTATCAATTTTATGTGTACATGAGGTTAATAATAGACAAATAGATAAAAAAATATAAATTTTTATTTTCAAAATTATCACCAAAAAAATAATATGATGACAAAGCGATTTTTATGTTATATAATATTGTTACTGAGGTGAGAATATGAAAAAGGCAGTATATCCGGGCTCATTTGATCCTATTTCTAATGGCCATTTAGATTTAATAAGACGTACAAGCAAGCTATTTGATGAGGTACATATTTTAGTATCTTATAATGTTAATAAAAAATATTCATTTACAACTGAAGAAAGAATAGAAATGATAAAGGAATGTACAAAGGATTTAAAAAATGTTATTGTTACCTCCTCTTCTGATTTAGTTGTTCAATATTGTAAGGAAAATAATATTCATATTATTGTAAGAGGAATGAGAAACTATAGTGATTATGAAAATGAGTTTTCTTTATTTCAATATAATAGAGATATTTATCCAGGAGTTGAAACTATTTTATTAATGCCTACAACTAAAAATCAGGTTGTTTCTTCCTCTGCAATTAAGGAGCTTGTAACATTTGGCTGTGATATTTCTAAATATGTTCCAAAGCCAATTGTAGAAAAAGTTTATAATAAGCTAAAGAATTAATACACCACTGGTGTATTTTTTTATTATTTATTGTTTTTTTTAATAAAAATATGCTATAATTATATAGTAATAAATTATTTATAAAGGGGAAACGTAATTATGAAAGATTTTATTATTGAAACTAGTGCAAGACACGTACATGTAACTCAAGCTACTTTAGAAACTTTATTTGGTGCTGGTGCACAATTAGAGGTTAAGAAGGAATTAAGCCAACCTGGCCAATTCGCATCTAACCAAAAGGTAACTGTTGTTGGTCCTAAGGGCTCATTAAATTGTTCTATTTTAGGTCCATGCCGTAATGTTGACCAAGTTGAAGTATCATTCTCTGATGCAAGAACTTTAGGTGTTACTGCTCCTGTTAGAGAGTCTGGTGACGTTAAGGGCTCTGCTCCTTGTAAGCTTGTTGGTCCTGCTGGTGAGGTTGAATTAGCTGATGGTGTTATCGTAGCAAAGAGACATATCCATATGACTCCTGCTGATGCAGAGGAATTAAATGTAGCTAATGGTGATGTTGTATCTGTTGAGGTATGCAATGAAACAGGTAGAAAGATTATCTTCGGTGATACAGTAGTTAGAGTATCAAATAGCTATGCTTTAGCAATGCATGTTGATACTGATGAGGCTAATGCTGGTGCTTTATCTGGTTTAGTTAAGGGTGTAATCGTTAAGTAATTACATAATATATGAATTAAAGGGTTCCAACTGGAACCCTTTTTCATTTTAAATATGTAATTAACATTATTATAATAAATACAGCAACAACTATACCAATCACAATTAAATCCATTTTAATCATGCGTGAATTTCTTTCTTGAACTTTTTTTGCTGTTTTTTGATATTGAGGATCATTTTCATGTTCTTCTCTTGTTTGATGAACTACATTCTTAGTATCGACTGTAGTGGCAAATAATAGTTTTTTAACTTCTATTTTATCTCCAACATCTAAAGTAATACTAACATCATCATCTAATTCAAATAGCTCGAAGCTACCCTTAATTTTACCTATAGCATAATATATAGTATATCCTCTTCGAGTTGAACCATATGACCTTGGATGATATTTCTTTTTTGTAATAGTTGCTAAACAGGTTTTCCCAAAAAAATAAGATAATGTATAAAGCATGCTTACTAAAAAGCCTACAAATAGTATAATTCCAAATATTAACGCAATAAATAATGAATATGTATCATCAGTAAAAAAAACACTAGTTATACAACCAATTAATGGAATTAATAATAATATTGAAATAGAAATATATTTTAATGATTTATTCATATTTTTCTCCTCCAAAAAACAATATCATTATATCAAAAACCAGAAAATAATAATTATTTTTCACAAAATATATATATAAAATTGCATTAATAGCAAAAAAGGACTCATTGAGTCCTTTTAAAATTACTTTCTTAATGTAAAGCTATCACATTGTGTTTCGCTTCTATATTGAGCATTTTGATTACCAATAGTAATGTCATTTGCCTTACAAATATTTTCCTCATTGTACTTGCAATAATTTGCACTACAAGAAACATTTGTTGATGAACCAATAGACATTTCATCAGCAATTTCCTGCTTCATATCCTTATTAGTATTTTCATTAATAAAGGATTGACAAAATGTGCCTATTTTACTTTTAGCAAATAAGCCCTCAACATCAATTTTTTTCTTTTTACAGATATTATTTTCATTATATCCACAAGTCTTGGCATTGCATCCAACATTAGTCATATATAATCATCTTCCTTTCGATTATATTATTGACTAATTAAAAAAACTTATACATTAATTTATATCTGCATTAAAAATATCAAAAATTTATTATA
>JAFTQR010000017.1 GCA_017462645.1 Acholeplasmatales bacterium
ATTTTCTTTTACAATAATTTTAGACTTCAGAAAAATTTAAAAGGCATGACACCTAACGAGGTCAGATATCATGCCAATTGTAACTTTATTTACTTTTAATTATTATTTATTTACCGTGTCTACTTGACAAGGGTCAGTTCAAATAATTAAATCTAGTCTTTTTGTCTTTTAATATTAATGGTATAATATTACTAAAGTTTGGGTGATTAATATGAATTATTATATTGGCTTAGATTTGGGTACGTCTGGTGTTAAGGGAGTTTTATTTGATTCGCTTGGTAATGTTATAGAATCATATTTAGAAGAATATGATATTATATCAATAAAAAACGGATACGCAGAGGAAGACCCAAATATTTGGCTTGATAAGACTATAAAGGTGCTAAAAAGTATTGGAAAATTAGATATTTCTAAGAACATTAAGGGCTTAGCCTTATCTGGACAAATGCATGGTCTAGTATTACTAGATGAGGGTGATAATGTTCTAAGAAACTCTATTATTTGGTGTGATAATAGAACTGATAATGAAAGAGATGTATTAAGAAACGAAATAACAAATGATAGGCTTAAGGCTATAACTGGTAATATAGCTATGGCTCCATTTACCTTAGCTAAGCTATTATGGGTAAAGAATAATGAGCCTGATATATATAATAGAATTAATAAGGTAATGGTGCCTAAGGATTATATCAATTATATGCTAACTAAAGAATTTTGTGCAGAATATTCTGATAGCTCTGGTATGCAAATAATGGATATAAATAAATTAGAGTATTCTAAGGAATTGTTAGATTATTTTAATATACCAATTGAATGGTTTGGCAGCCTAAAGTCTAGCAGTGATATTATAGGCTATTTATCTAAGGAAATAGAACAAAAAACAGGATTAAGTAATGTATTTGTTTGTGCGGGCGCTGGTGATCAGGCTGCAGGAGCTTTAGGAAATGGTATAGTAAATAGTAGTGATTTATCGATTGTTTTAGGCTCATCAGGTGTTGTATTTTCACCTACAGAAAAATTATATATTGCCCAAAATGGAGAGGTTCAATCCTTTTCTACCGCTTTAAAAGGTAAATATCATATTATGGGTGTTACTAATGGCTGTGGAACCTCATTAAAATGGTTAAGGGATAATATGTTTAATATTAGCTATAATGAAATGACAAACCTTGCAAAGGAAGCCTTATGTGGGTCTAATGGGTTATATTATTTACCATATTTAATGGGTGAAAGAACACCTATTTTAGATTCAAATGCTAAGGGTGTTTTTATGGGAATTAAAAACACTACCTCAAAGGGTGAAATGATAAGAGCTGTTATGGAGGGCGTAGGATACTCTATAAAGGATTGTTATAATCTAATTAAAGATGAAAAGAATAAAGTGTTAATTAGTGGTGGTGGAGCTAAATCTAAGCTTTATAAAGAAATTATAGCCTCAATGATAAATAAGCCCGTAATTCAAATTAAGCAGGATGAGGGTCCATCACTTGGAGCGGCTATTTTAGCTATGATGGCAGGCAATGAATATAATAGCTTTGATGAATGTATTTCAAGAATTATTACAGTAGATAATATTACATATCCTAACAATGAATGGGTAGCTATTTATAACAAGGGATATGATATTTATAAGAAATTATATATAAATAATAAAGATATATTTAAGGAGATTTAATATGGAATATT
Organism: Acholeplasmatales bacterium; assembly: GCA_017462645.1. GTDB lineage: Bacteria > Bacillota_I > Bacilli_A > Acholeplasmatales > Anaeroplasmataceae > Anaeroplasma. Next base: position 1,687 of record JAFTQR010000017.1, read on the forward strand.
TTAATTTTAAAAAGATTAATTATGAAGGAAAAAATAGTACTAATCCATTAGCTTTTAAGCATTATAATGAAAATGAAATCGTATTAGGTAAATCAATGAAGGAACATTTGCGCTTCGCTATGAGCTGGTGGCATACATTATGTGCAGAAGGTGCTGACCAATTTGGTGTAGGTACTGCAGATAGACCATGGAATAAGGGAGATATTATTAGTGCTGCAAAGGCTAAGGTTGATGCAGGTTTCGAATTTATGTCTAAGCTTTCAATTCCTTATTTTTGCTTCCATGATAGAGATATTATTGCTGAAGGTAAAAATTTAGCTGAAACTAATGAATTATTAGATATAATTTCTGATTATATCCTTGAAAAAATGCAAGAAACTGGCATTAAATGCTTATGGGGTACCGCAAACTGCTTTAACCATAAAAGATATGTTCATGGTGCCGGTACATCATGTAATGCAGATGTTTTTGCATATGCTGCAGCTCAAATTAAAAAGGCTATTGAAATCACAAAGAAGCTTGGTGGAGAAAACTATGTATTCTGGGGTGGTAGAGAGGGCTATGAAACACTATTAAATACTAACACAGAATTAGAATTAGATAATTTTGCATATTTATTAAAGCTTGCTGTTGATTATGCTAAGAAGATTGGATTTACAGGTCAATTCTTAATTGAGCCTAAACCAAAGGAGCCAACAAAGCATCAATATGATTTTGATACGCAAACTGTATTATCATTCTTAAGAAAATATAATTTAGATGCATATTTTAAAATGAATATAGAGGCTAATCATGCAACCCTTGCAGGTCATACCTTCCAGCATGAATTAAATCTTGCAAGAATTAATAATGTATTAGGGAGCATTGATGCTAATCAAGGTGATATGCTATTGGGCTGGGATACAGACCAATTCCCGACAAATGTTTATGATGCTACATTAGCTATGTATGAGGTTATTAAAAATGGAGGTCTTCATAAGGGAGGCTTAAATTTTGATTCAAAGGTTAGAAGAGGCTCTTTTGAGGAGGAGGACTTAGCTATAGCTTATATCGCAGGTATGGATACATTTGCTAAGGGCTTAAAGGTTGCTGCTAAGCTATATGAGGATAAGGCTTTAGAATTATTTGTTGAGAATAGATATTCTTCATATAATAGTGGAATTGGCTTAGAAATAAAGAATCAAAATGTTGATTTTGAAGCATTAGAACAATATGCATTAGCTCATGATCAAATTAAAAATGAATCTGGTAAGCAAGAACTATTAGAAACAATTTTAAATCAATATATATATAAATAAAATTAAGGGCTATCTTCGGATAGCCTTAAAATTTTATAATTATATTATAAAAACTTTATAATTAGTGTAGATATGTGGTATAATATTATATATATTTTTCGTAGAAAGGAGAGTTTGTTGTCATATGATAAATAGAGTTAACGAATTAAAGGAAATTTTAAATAAGGCCTCTAAAGCGTACTATGATAATGATAAGCCTATAATGGAGGATTATGAATATGATATGCTGATGAATGAGCTTATTAAAATAGAAAATGAAAACCCTGAATTAAAGACAATTGATTCTCCAACAATCAGACTAGGCGGAGAGGTTTTATCTAAATTTGAAAAGGTAACTCATACTGCTAAAATGATGTCATTAAGTGATGCTTTTAGCTATGATGAGCTAAGAGATTTTGATAAAAGAGTAAAAAATGTAGCATCTAATGCTACATATCTTTGTGAATTAAAAATAGACGGATTATCTGTTGCTTTAAGATATGAAAAGGGATTATTAAATCTAGCTGCTACTAGAGGTAATGGTAGTGTTGGTGAAAATATTACACATAATGTTAAAACTATTAAAACAGTACCATTAAAGCTAGATTCACCACTTACTATTGAGGTAAGAGGTGAAATCTTTATGCCTAAGGCAAGCTTTAAGGCATTAAACCTAGAAAGAGAGGCAAATGAAGAGGAGATATTTGCTAACTGTAGAAATGCTGCAGCTGGATCAGTTCGTCAGCTTGATAGTAAGGTTGCAGCTAAAAGAAATTTAGATGTATTCTTATACTATTATTTAGGTCAAGAGGTTAAAACTCAAGAGGAATCCTTAATAGAAATGAAGAATTTAGGCTTTAAGGTTAATCAGCTTTATTCTCATTGTAATACTATTGATGATGTTATTACTTATATTGATTCTATTGGTAAGGAAAGAGATTCTCTTCCATATGATATTGATGGAATAGTTATTAAGGTTAATGAAATGGAGTTTCATGATTTAATAGGAGAAACTGTTAAATATCCAAAATGGGCTATTGCTTATAAATTCCCACCTGAGGAGGTATCTACAAAGCTTTTAGATATTACATATCAGGTTGGTAGAACTGGTGTTATCACACCTGTTGCAAATTTTAAGCCTGTATTTGTACAGGGTTCTATGATTTCTAAGGCTACATTACATAATGAGGATTATATTAAGGAAAAGGATATTCATATAAATGATACAGTTATTATTAGAAAGGCTGGAGATGTTATTCCAGAGGTTGTAAAGCCTATTTTAGAGGAAAGAAATAACGATTGTATTGAATTTAAAATGATTAGTAATTGTCCTTGCTGTGGTAGTAATTTGGTTAGAGCTTTAGGAGAGGCTGATTATTATTGCTTAAATCCAAATTGTGAGGATAAGCTTGTTAATAAGCTAATTCATTTTGCTTCTAAGCCTGCTTATGATATTGATTCATTAGGTGAAAGAGTATGTGAACAATTATATCAATTAGGCTTTATTAAAAATATTGCTGATATATTTAAGCTTAATAATTATTATAATGAGCTTATTTTATTACCTAAGTTTGGTGAAAAAAGTATTGATAATTTAATTCAAGCTATAGAAAAATCAAAGGAAAATAATTTAGATAGATTAATATTTGGTTTAGGTATTAGACATTGTGGTGCTAAGATTTCTAAGCTTTTATGTAAGAAGTTTAAAAATATAGATAATCTAATGAACGCTACCTTTGAGAATATTATTTCCATAGGAGATATAGGAGAAGCTATAGCTAAGGAATTTACGCAATATATGCAGAATGAGGATAATATTGCGTTAATAAATGAGCTTAAGGATTTAGGCTTAAAAATGGAATATGATATGGGTGAAATTAAGGAAAACTATTTTACCAATAAAAAATGTGTATTAACAGGTACATTAGAATCTATGGGCAGAACAGAGGCTAAAAAGCTAATTGAAGGCTTTGGTGGTGCTTTATCTGATTCAGTAAGTAAGAAAACAGATATATTAATACTTGGTGCTAATCCAGGTTCTAAATATGATAAGGCTAAAAAGCTTGGTATTTATATTATGGAGGAAGCTGAGTTCCTACAGAGAATTAAGGAGTGACATTAATGGATAAGATTATTGTAAAGGGTGCAAGAGAGAATAATCTTAAAAATATTAATATTGAGTTACCTAAAAATAAGCTGATTGTTATGACTGGCTTATCAGGTAGTGGTAAATCATCTTTGGCATTTGATACAATATATCAAGAGGGTAAGAGAAGATTTGTTGAATCATTATCAAGCTTTGCTAGACAATTCATTGGCGGCAATGAAAAGCCTGATGTTGATTCTATTGAGGGATTGTCTCCTGCCATATCAATTGATCAAAAATCCTCAAGCCATAATCCAAGATCAACTGTAGGTACAGTTACTGAGATTTATGATTATTTACGTGTTTTATTCGCAAGAGTAGGTACACCATATTGTCCAACTCATAAAACACCTATTTCATCATTATCTATAGACCAAATTGTTGATAATATTATGAAGCATCCAATAGGCTCAAGATTATATATTACATCACCTGTTGTTTTTAGACAAAAGGGTGAGCATAAGGCTATATTTAATAAATATATGCAGGCAGGATATGTAAGAGCCTTAGTGGATGGTGAAATGATTGAGCTAGAGGAAATGCCTTCACTTGATAAAAATAAAAAGCATAATATTTATATTGTGCTTGAAAGATTAGTTATGAAGGAAGGCGTAAGAGGTAGAATATTTGAGGCTGTAGAACTAGCTGTAAAGGAATCTAATGGATATTGTGTTTTATATCATGATGATAAAGAGGAATTTTATTCAACTGTTCATGCATGTCCAGATTGCGGCTATTCTTTAGCTAATTTAGAGCCAAGATTATTCTCATTCAATAGTCCATTAGGTGCTTGTCCGGATTGTAATGGATTAGGTAAAAAGCTTTCTGTATCTCCTGATTTAGTAATTGATGAAGAAAAAAGCATTAATAATAATGCAATCTTGCCATATAAAAATCAGGATAAAGAAAATCTTAATAATTTAATGCTTCAACAAACATGTAAGTATTACGATATAGATATGGATAAGCCTTTTAAGGATTTAACTGATGCTCAAAAGAAGGTTATTTTATATGGTTCTCCTGATATGATTGATTTTAAAATGAAATCAACAAGTGGTAGAAATCATGATAAAAAGGAATATTTTGAGGGTGTTGTTACTAATTTCCAAAGAAGATATGTAGAAACGAACTCTGATTGGATTAGAGATTGGATAGAGGGCTATATGGTCGAGGATGTATGTGAGACATGTAATAGCCAAAGATTAAACAAATCTGTTTTAAATATTTTTATTAATGATAAGAATATTGCTGATATATGTAATATGTCTATTGAGGAGCTATATGATTGGTTTATTAATTTAGAGCTATCTGAGGAAAAAAGAGAAATCGCTAAGCTAGCTATTAAGGAAATATGTGATAGATTAAAATTTTTAATTAATGTAGGATTAGAATATTTATCACTTGGAAGAAGTGCTGAAACATTATCAGGTGGTGAATCTCAGCGTATTAGATTAGCTACTCAAATTGGTTCACAGCTAACAGGTGTATTATATGTATTAGATGAGCCATCTATTGGCTTGCATCAAAGAGATAATGCTAGATTAATTCAAACATTAAAGGAAATGCGTGATTTAGGAAATACCTTAATTGTTGTTGAGCATGATGATGAAACAATGTATTCATGTGATTATTTGGTTGATATTGGACCAAGAGCTGGTGTTCATGGTGGAGAGGTTATTGCTGCAGGTACACCAAATGAGGTTATGAAAAATCATAATAGCATTACAGGTAATTATTTAGCAGGAAGAATGAAGATAGACATACCAGAAAAAAGAAGAGAGCTTGATGATAGATTCATTGAAATAGTAGGTGCTAGACAAAATAATTTAAAAAATGTTAATGTTAAGATACCACTTGGTGTTATTACCTGTATAACAGGAGTATCAGGCAGTGGTAAATCATCATTAATTAATGAGGTTTTATATAAGAATGCTTATGTAAAACTATATAAAAATAAAAAAATAGTTCCAGGCTTAGTTGATAAAATTAATGGTTTGGAGAATATAGATAGAATAATTTCTATATCTCAACAGCCAATAGGTAGAACTCCACGTAGTAATCCTGCAACATATACAGGAGTATTTGATGACATTAGAGAATTATTTGCTCAAACAACAGATGCTAAAATTAAAGGCTATGATAAGGGTAAATTCTCATTTAATGTAAAAGGTGGTAGATGCGAGGCATGCTGGGGTGACGGTATTAAAAGAATATCAATGCAATTTCTACCAGATGTTTTTGTACCATGTGAGGTATGTAAGGGTAAAAGATTCCAATCTGAAACCTTAGAAATTAAGTTTAAGGGTAAATCTATATCTGATGTATTAGAAATGACAGTAGAGGATGCATTAGAATTTTTTGATGCAATCCCTAAAATTAAATCAAAGCTTCAAACCCTATATGATGTTGGATTAGGCTATATTAAGCTTGGACAATCATCAACAACATTATCAGGTGGAGAGGCTCAAAGAGTTAAGCTTGCTTATGAGCTTCATTCTAAAATTACTCCTAAAACTTTATATATCATGGATGAGCCTACGACTGGATTACATGTTGATGATATAAAGAGATTAATGAATGTAATTAATAGAATATCAGATAATAAGGCTACAGTTTTAATAATAGAGCATAATTTAGATGTTATTAAGCTTGCTGATTATATTATTGATATGGGTCCTGAGGGAGGAAATAAGGGTGGTACAGTCTTATTTAGTGGAAGACCTGAGGAACTAATAAATATAGAAGCATCATATACAGGTAAATATTTAAAAAAATTATTGTAAAGTGAGGTGATTACATGGCAAAACGAGATAAGCTTATTGAAAAGAAAAAGGAGCTTGATGAGGCCTTAGAGCAATTTAAGGCAGAGCATCCAGATTTGACAGAGGATGAGCTAAAGCTTTTTGAGCAGATGATTAATGATATGCTTGATGAGGAATCAAAGGGTGTATTACATCAAATTAAGAATTTCATTTGTGATTTCTTATCTGAATTAAACATTATGCTAATATCTTCGTTGGTAATATCAGGCTTTTTTATTAACCAGCTTGTTTCAGAACAAAAATGGATTATTTTTATTGTAGCTGGTATAACAAGCTTTATAATGACAATAATAACAGTTTTACCTGCCATGTTTACATCATCACATCGAAAGCTTAAGCAATTATTTTTATTTATTACAATACTAATATTTGCTTGCTTATTTAATAGTAATGTGTATAAGGTGTTTGAGTATAATGCAGTATGGATTGCATATATAATTATATTAGAGATAATATATTCAATGCTCACATTATATATAATTAAAAAGAAGCTTGCTTCATTAAGGAGATAGCGTATGAAGGATTTTATATATGTTCATAAGCTTGCAGAGGATAATAATTTAGAATTATTAGCCGGTAAGGCAGGCTTAGATGCAAAAATTGAAGAGGATATGATATCACGTCCAGGCCTAGAATTTACCGGCTTTTTTGATTATTTTGATAATAAAAGATTAGTATTAGTTGGTTCAAAGGATGCTAGCTTTTTAGCTAAGCTAGACACTGATATTATTAATAAAAACGTAGAGAAAATATTTGAGCTAAAGCCCCCATGTCTAGTGTTTTCTAAGAATGTTATAGTTCATCAAATATTCTATGATATGGCTGAAAAATATGGGATTGCTATATTTAAATCAAATCTAAGAACTACGCCAACATCATCCAAGCTTTATACCTATCTACAGGATAAACTGGCACCAAAGTTATCTGTCCATGGTACATTATTAGATATTAATGGTATGGGTACATTAATTATAGGTAAAAGCGGTATAGGTAAATCAGAAACAGCGTTAGATTTAATCAAAAGAGGACACCAGCTAATATCAGATGACCTAGTAGAAATAATGGAAAAAGAGCCAGGATATTTAATTGGTAGTGCTCCAGAAATACTACAAAGATTTATCGAAATTAGAGGTATTGGTATAGTAGATGTTGTAACCATGTTTGGTGCTGGTGCATATAGACCTAGTAAAAGTATTAGACTTGTTGTAGAACTAGAATCATGGGATAATAACAAGTATTATGATAGATTAGGTGTAGAGGCCAATAAGATTAAATACTTTAATACTGAAATCAGTAAGGTTACAATTCCTGTTTTACCAGGTAGAACAGTATCCTTATTAGTAGAATCAGCTGCGATGAATGAAAAGCTTAAGCTTTTAGGTCATTTTGCTGCAGAGGAATTTATCTCTAAGGTAAATAAAAAAGCATCATCTGGAGGTGAGGAAAATGCTTAATTTTCTTGCGAATCATGATTTGTATTTACCAGAAAAGCTAGACTTTTTTGGTTTGTTAATACCAATTTATGGCTTATGTATTATAATAGGTATTTTAATAGCAGTATATGCTGCAATAAGAGAGGGTAAAAAGCTAGGTATCGCAAGCGAAGATATATATACAGGTGTTATTATAATAGCGCCTCTTGCCATAGTTGGTGCTAGATTATGGTATATACTATTTAATTTAGACGAAGGCTGGCCTTTAGATAAAATTTTAGGGCTTGATGGAAATGGTATGGCAGGTCTTGCTATTCAAGGTGGTATAATAGCCGCAGTTATTGCGATAATATTTTATTGTAGATGGAAAAGAATTTCACTTTATAAAATATTAGATATTGTTGCCCCAGGCTTTTTAATTGGTCAAATATGTGGTAGATGGGGAAATTTCTTTAATCATGAGCTATTTGGTCCAAAAATAAAACATCCCGATTTATTTGAAAAGCTATTACCTGAATTTATAACTGAAAATATGAGAATATCACCTGCTGATGGTGGTAATGGTATTGATTATTATCATCCTACCTTCTTATATGAATCAGCCTTAAATTTAGTAGGCTTAATTATTATGCTAGTTTTAAGAAGAAAATTTAAAAAGCTTAAAACAGGTGATTTAGTAGGCATTTATTTAGTATGGTATGGATTAGTTAGAATATTTACAGAATCATTAAGATCTATGAGTGGTCAAAATGAAATTCTAAAGCTTGGTCCAATTCCAGTATCTATTGCATTATCAGTAATATTTATTATATGTGGTATTACATTCCTAATTGTAAAAAGAATTAAAGGTCCACAAGATTATTACGGCGAGGTAATTGAGTATATTAAGGAAAACAAGGTAGATACAGTTTTATTTGACTTAGATGGTACATTATTAAATACTAAGCCATTAATTGATAGAAGCTTTGTTCATACATTTTCACACTTTAGACCTGATTATCAATTATCAGAAGAGGAATTAGATTCCTTCTTTGGACCTACTTTATCTCAAACCTTCTCAAGATATTCAGACAATGAAAAGGAAATAGAAGAAATGATTGCATATTATCGTAAGTTTAATATTGCTAATCATGATTCAATGGTTAAGGTGTTTCCAGGGGCTAACGCATTAGTTAGAACATTGCATAAAAAAGGCTTTAAACTAGGTGTTGTTTCGTCTAAGAAAACAGACCTAGTTAGACATGGACTTGAATTATTCGGCTTATTAGATAAAATGGATATTGTTATTGGTGCAGATGAGGTTTCAAATCATAAGCCTGCCCCAGATGGTATTTTATTAGCTAAAGAAAAGCTAAATGGTAAAAACGTAATTTATGTTGGTGATACAGCCAATGATATAGCTGCCGCAAAGGCTGCAAATGTCAAGGCTATTGGTGTATTATATATTAAAAATCCTGAGGTTATGCTAGAAGCAAAGCCTGACGATGTTGTTAAAAATTTAAACGAAATTTTGAAGATTTGTGGTGAGTAATAATGAGCTTTGCCTTAGATGTAAAAAATGATTTATTGAAAGTGAATAACACTGATTCTAAGGCAGCTAAGCTAGAGCTTGAGGCAATGCTTAGATTTGGTGGTGAGGTTATTCTTGCTAGACCTATGAGATTATCATTTACATGTAATAACATGGGTGTTATAAGAAGATTTATTAAAATATGTAAGTCATATTATAAAATTGAGTATGAAATATCATCAAGAGTAATAAATCGCTTTGATAATCATACTGTATTCACATGTATGATAATTAATGGAGCTGATTCTATTATAACAGAATTAAATTTAATTGGCTCACAATCTATTCTAAGAGAATCAGATTTAGAATATAATCAATATGCTGCCTATTTAAGAGGAGCGTTTCTAGTAAGAGGAAGCGTTAATGATCCTGCCTCACGCGGAAACCATCTAGAAATAATAACTATTTCTGAAAATGAAATATTATATATTCAAAAAATAATGAATTACTTCGAACTGAATGCTAGAATTATTAAAAGAAAAAATTATTTAGTAGCTTATATAAAATCTAAGGATTCTATTGGTGATTTTTTATATAGAATAGGTGCTACATCTATTATGACCTATTATGAGGATATCAATATCACAAAGGAAATAAAGGCTACTGCTAAAAGAACAGTTAATTTAGAGATTGCTAACCAGGATAAAACTAATGCTGCTTCACAAGAACAGCTAAAGTATATTAAATATTTAGAGTATAATTACCCTTTAGAACAACTAGATTCGAAGATTCTAATGATTATGAAGGTTAGAAAAGAGCACCCAGAGCATTCCTTAACAGAGCTTTTATATATCATTCATGATGAATATGACCCTAAGCTTACAAAATCAGGCTTAAATCATCGTTTAAGAAAAATAAAGGAATTAGCTCTAGAGCATCAAGAAAAGAAGAAAATAAGATAAAATAAAGGCCAAGAATTAAATTTCTTGGCCTTATCTATTAATCAAAATCTTCTTCAACAATTTTATGCTTATTTCTTAAGAATAGTAATACAACATTAAAGATACCACAAATTGCAATTAAAATATAAATACCTCTTGTGATTGCACTACCTGCAGCAAAAAGATATTCGACTAGGTTGAAATCAAAAATACCAACTAAGCCCCAGTTAATAGCTCCAATAATAGTAAAACATAAAGCTATTTTTTGAATAACACTCATTACAATACCTCCTTTATCATTATTTTTACCAGAAAATAATATGTTATGCATAAATAATAAAATGTGTGCATAACATCTACTGAATAAGGAAATAGGTGGATGAAATGAAAAGAATATTTATTGTTTTAACGATGTGCTTTATGTTTGTTTTATGTGGCTGTAGCAATAATAGTAAGGATATGAATAGCTTAGAGGGTGCTACAAATTATATTAATTCCTTAAATTCATATTCCTTAACATGTAATATGACTATTTATAGAGCTGATAAGGAGGTAAAGTCAGTTATTACTGTTGATTACTTAAAACCTAGCTATTATAAGGTAAAATTTTCAACAGCTAATGGTCATGAGCAGCTTATTGTTAAAAATAATGAAGGTGTTTATGTTTTAACACCATCATTAAATAAGCAATTTAAATTTGATTCTGAATGGCCTTTAAATAGTACACATGCTTATTTGTTAAATGCTATTACTAATGATATCAAAAAGGATTCAGCGGCTAGATATGAAATTGATGGTAATAATATTATTATTGAGGCTAAATTATTAGATAATGCTAGATTTAGCACAATGAAATTTTATTATAATATTGTCGATAAAAAACCAGTAAAATCAGAGTTTTATGATACAGAGGGTAATGTTAAGGTTTTGGTTGAATTTATTGATTTTACTGCTAATCCAAGTTTGAGTACAGATTTATTTAATCCTAATTTAATTATGGAACAAAATACAAATGAGGGTACTACAAATGAGGAAGAGGAAACTAGTATAGGTGTAACTGTAAGCTATGTTTTAGAGGGCTCTAATCTAGCCTCATCACAAGTATTAGATGATTGTACTGTATTGGTTTATAGTGGTGAAAAAAGCTATACGATAATTGTTAAAAAGACAGAAGTATATCAGACTTGTATTGCGATGGATTCATATAATAATTTTGAAATATTAGAAAGTGGTTTATTATTATCAGGTAATAGCTGTTATAAGTATTATGTTAATGATTTAGAGGTTTCAATATATTCTAATTCATTAACATTTGATAATGTTTTAGAAATTATTTCAAATGGTTTAATTATTGAGTAATTAATAGGGGGAAAAATATTCCCCTATTTATTTTATTAAAAATAAATATTGTAAGTAATTTAAATCTATGATAAAATAGAGTGTAATATGTGCTCTAATAAAATATAGAGACAATAAGGAGATGAATTTACTTTGGCACGTGTAGTTAGAAAGGTTTCTGGAAAGGCTGTTAAAGGTCAAAAAAGAAAAGGACTATTAAGAAATAAAAAGTTTTGGATTGCTTCTATAATTGCATTATTAGTGATTATTGGAACTATTATTGGATTAGTAATTTGGTTAAATAATAATGATGATGAGGCTACTGATGAGGTAACTATTAATGAGGTTGATTATTTTGCTAAAACATATGATGTTGTAGATTTAGAGGACAACCAAATATATCAAGTAGATTTTGAATATAGAAATCATAAGGGCTTAGTTAATTATGTTAACGGTAAAGAGGATGCTATTCAAAAGTCTAATGTGATTGTTTTTGCATATAATATGGATACATTCTTTGCTGAAAAGCAAGGTGATGACGATGAAAATTATGTAGAAGCTTATGATAAGCTAGTTGATCAATTATGCTCTTTACAAAGAGTAATTGACAAATATAATGAAAATGCTTCAGATGAGGATAAAATTTATTTATATATCGTAAATTTAAATATTGGTACAAATAATGAAATTTTATCAGATGAATTATTCGTAGGCTCTGAGAATGATAATAAGCTTACTGTAGGAGATACTGAAGAATTTGAAGGACCTCTTATCACTTCAATTTTTGATGGTGAGTTCCAATTAAAGGATGAAATTAGAAATAAGCCTATTTCATCAACAACAGTTACAAGCAACAATTTCTCAGTTATTTCAAACTTAGTAAAATATATTCAAGGATTATAAGAGTTAACAAGGCCTTAAAGGGCCTTGTTTTTATAGGAGAAGACTATGGAATACTTAAATGAACAGGTATTAGATACTATTTCTAAAGAATTAAATATTAAGCATCAACAAATTATTGCGGTATTAGAAATGCTTGCAGATGATAAGACTGTAGCGTTTATTGCTAGATATCGTAAGGAGGCAACTGGTGGCTTAGATGAAGAAGCTATTAGAAGCATTGATGAGCATTATAGATATGGCGTAAATCTTCAAAAGCGTAAGGATGATGTTATTAGATTAATCGAGGAAAAGGGTATGATGAACGATGAGCTAAAGGCATCAATCATTAATGCTACTAAATTAATCGATGTTGAGGATTTATATCGTCCTTATAAGGAAAAGAAGAAAACTAAGGCTACTGAGGCTATTGCGTTAGGTCTTGAGCCATTAGCTGATATCATGATGAAGCTATGGCAAAAGGGCGATAAAATGGAAATTGCCTCTCAATATATTACTGATAAGGTATTAACTGCAGATGATGCTATTATGCATGCTAAATATATTGTTGCAGAAAGAATTAGTGATAATGCTGAATATCGTAAATATATTAGAGATGCTGCCTTAAAATATGGAAACATTATTTGTAAGAAAAAGAATAATGATTTAGATCAAGAGGAAAAGTATAAGAATTATTATGATACTAAGGAGTTTATTGGTAAAACTAAGCCTCATAGAATTTTAGCCATTAATCGTGCAGAGGATGAAAATGTAATTACAGTCAATGTAGAATTACAGCCAGAAAGAGATATTAATTATTTAATATATAAGGTTGTTAGAAATAGAGAGTCTATTTTTAAGGCTGAATTGATTGAAGCTATTGAGGATTCATATAAAAGATTAATAGCTCCATCTATTGGTAGAGAGATAAGATCAATACTATCAGAAACAGCAGAGGAACAAGCGATTAATATTTTTGCCTTAAATTTAAAGAATTTATTATTACAAGCCCCTATGAAGGGTAAGGTTGTGCTTGGTGTTGACCCAGCCTTTAGAACAGGTTGTAAGCTTGCAGTAATTAGCGAGGCTAGTAATGTATTAGAAATTAGCGTTATTTATCCTAATGAAAAGGCAAAGGGCTATTCTGTTGACTCTAAGCTTATAAACCAATCTAAGAAGACAATTGTAGATTTAATTAAGAAATATAATGTAGAAATTATAGCCATAGGTAATGGTACTGCATCAAGAGAAACTGAAATGTTTATTGCAGAGGTTATTAAGGAAAATAAGCTTAATGCTAAATATGTAATTGTAAGTGAGGCAGGTGCTTCAGTATATTCTGCTTCAGAGCTAGCTATAGAAGAATTCCCTGATTTAACAGTTGAAAAGCGTTCAGCGATTTCTATTGCTAGAAGAACTCAGGATCCTCTTGCTGAATTAGTTAAGATTGACCCTAAATCAATAGGTGTTGGTCAATATCAGCATGATGTTACCCAAAGTAAGCTAAATAAATCATTAGATGATGTTGTAGTAGATGCTGTTAATAAGGTTGGTGTTAACCTTAATACTGCATCAGTATCACTATTATCTTATGTATCAGGTTTATCTAAGGCTGTATCAAAAAATATTATAGCCTATAGAGAGGAGCATGGTCGTTTTAATTCTCGCGAGGAGCTTAAGAAGGTTGCGAAGCTAGGTCCAAAAACTTATGAGCAATGTGTAGGCTTCTTAAGAATTTTAGATGGTAAAAATGCTTTAGATATGACAGGTATTCACCCTGAAAGCTATGATAAGGCTAATAAGCTATTAGCTATATTAAAGCTTGACTCTAGCTATTTAGGCAAGGATGAAATGAAGAAGGCAGTAGAGGAGCTAGATAAGCTTGCTGTTGCGAAGGAATTAAATTTAGATATGTATACCTTAAATGATATATTAGATGCTTTTGTTGCACCTTTACGTGATATTCGTGATGATTGTGATGGATTAAAGCTAAGAGATGATATTGTTCATTTTGAGGATATAAAGGTTGGAGACGAATTAGATGGTACAGTTAGAAATGTAGTAGATTTTGGTGCGTTTGTTGATTGTGGTGTTAAATATGATGGATTAATTCATATTTCTAAGATGTCTACAAAAAAGGTTAATCATCCATCAGATATATTAAGCGTTGGTGATAATGTTCATGTTTATGTAATTGAGATTGATTATAATAAGCATAAGCTTGGATTATCTTTATTAAAACAATAAAAAAATTAGAGCCCAGTTCAATTTGAACTGGGCATTTTGTTACATTAAAATTTGATTGTTAATTTTTAATCTGTATATTAATCCAAGCTTTTTTGCTGCATTTTTGCACATTAGCATTCTATTTAAAAATATTTCAAAATATTCCATTACAGGTGAAATTGTAGTATCAATTTTTAAATTTAATATTATTTCATTATCAATTAATTCTAAATTAGATTCATAAACAGAATAATTAACTCTATCATGTATATCAAAGCTTGTAGTATCTTCATTTCTAACTCGGCTTCTACGAACATCAGATTTATCAGCAATAATTAACGCTGCAGCAATATGATTTACCGCAACTCCAGTGCCCTCATCATGATTACCTATGGCAGAGGTAATTAAGGCAATATCACTTGGCTCCATACCTAAATGATCTAAAATTCTAAATGCCATTATAGCACCTGATTGTGAATGGTCGATGCGATTAATTAAATTACCAATATCATGCATGTATCCAGCAATTTTGGCTAATTCAATATCATGCTCATTATAATTTAAATGCTTTAATATAGCTGCTGCATCATTGGCTACCTTTGTAACATGAGCAAATGAATGCTCTGTATAGCCTAACGCAATTAATGATTTATCAGCTTCTTTAATATATGTATTTATTTCTTCATTTTTTTTTATATCATCATAACTTATCATAATAATCACCCTACAATTAATATATCATACTTTTAATATGATATGTATATATTTTTAAAAAATATAAAAGAAAAGACATAGGTTTCATTACCTATGCCTTATTCACTATACATTATCAGGTCTAGTCCAATTTAATGAGCCATCAACCCATGAATTATATTCAGTTTTATCATCGAATTGAGTAACCATATTTTTATAGTATTCAATCTTAGCTGAAATGCCTTGATTAATATTTTCATCTGTTGACGTAACATTTAAGTTGTTTAATAACAATAATGTTTGGAAGTTAGAAGAGCAATATGTGTTGATTACATCATCGAATAATGAAGACATTAAAGTTTCAATATCTTCATCTAAAGATGAATCAATTCCCTTCTTTAATTGTACATAATATACAAATAATTGATTAATATTTGCTTCATACTTTTCTTCATTATAAACATTATCAATAATAGCTATAATGTTGTTTGCTTCATCATCCTCATCCTCTTCAATTAGAATCTTAATATCAACACTATTATTAAGAGGGTCATCAGAAGCAGTGAACTCTAATGTTTCAGGCTCTTTATTCTCGTTTAATACGATTAAATGATATCCATATACAGTTTTACATAATGTATCAGTTGAAATTTCGCTAGAAGAAGTAGCTAATGCACCTTCCTCTGTAGCCGTATTGTATAAGAAGAACTTGCCGTCTTCATATTTAGTATTTGCTTCAGCAGTTTTATTGATTCCCTTTAGATAATCAGCAAATGGAGTAACAAAATTACTAACTGATTCTTCTGTAATATTTCCGCTTGAAGCTAATTGCTCAGCAGTTAATAGGAAGTTGTATTTTTTATATTCATCCCAAGTTTTTGAAGGATTAGATTTTAATGTTTCTCCTCTATTATATGCTTTTACAATATATGATAGGTTTTCAAATAATGTATTTTGGTTATAAGCTTCAAATGTAGCCTCTTCATAAATAGCCTTTGCTAATGCAACAACCTCATTTTCGAAATCTTCAGCAATAGTAGGATTATTTTTGATGAATTCATCTGGATCATCAGGAGAGCCATCACCATCTGCATCAATATTAATTAAGATGTGATCAACATTTAATTCGAATAATGAATCATATTTTTCATTACCAGTTTTAAGAATGTTTCCTAAAATGCCATTTGAAAGAGCTTCTAAATCTACACTTTGATCTTCATTAACCCATTCAGTAAATACATTTTTACTTAAATATACAGATAACGCTGTCTTTGCACTATAATAATATTTTAAGATGTCTTCTTTATTATCATATCCAAATGAATTTAATAAAAATAGTTTTTCACCAACTTCAACTGGGTATGTACTGTTTTCATCATTTTTGAATTTATTAAATACTGTATTGAAATTTTCTTCGTTGTCCTCAATTGTTTCAGAAGTGATGTAATCCTCATTTTCGATAAATTGGGTAGCGAATTCGTATTGCATTTGAGTAAGAATTATATTAGTACCTAAGCGCTTATTAGCAAGCTCATAGAATTGATCTACAGTAAAGTTTTTGCCATTAATTGAATATATATTATTTTCATTACCATTAAAGTCTTTTTTGCTGATTAATTCATATTCATTAGAATAAGTATATTCAAAACGATATTCGAATAATGGGTCATAAATTTTGAAATTATCACCTAGTTCACTAATTGCATCCTTAAATGCAATAGTAGAATATGATCTAGCATTACCTTTAATAACATTATTTTTCATTAATTCAATGTAGTATTCCTTTTGATCTTCAGTTAAATCTGAATATAATGTTTTTTCAGTGGAAGAATTAACATCGTATGTTGTTTGAATTCTATATGCTAATACATATTTATTATCAATATTTCTTGGTTCAATTAGATAATCTCCATCTTCTAGAGTATCTAAAACTAATGTTTGAATAGAAGTTGGAAGTTCATAAAGCTCATCCTCATCTTCATTTACTATATAATTAAAGTCATCATAATCAGCAGTAATTGTCTCATTAGTTTCAAACTTATATTTATAATATTCTTTATAAATTGCTAAATAATCATTTAGAACATTTGAAGAATCAATGTTAGTAGAACCTAATGCTTTTTGCATTGTATCAACAGCTTCTTTATAATTATTAAATTGAATAATTATAGCATTATAATTTCCAAATGTTTGATATGTGTTTGTATATGTATCCTCATATTCTTCGTCATTGAAGAAATAATAATCATTTTCCTCTTGAACATCATCAACAGTAATATATTCCTGATCAGCAATTATGTATAATTGTTTTCTTGCATATAAATCTTTAGCATAAGTAAGAATTAATT
Source organism: Acholeplasmatales bacterium (assembly GCA_017462645.1). Taxonomy (GTDB): domain Bacteria; phylum Bacillota_I; class Bacilli_A; order Acholeplasmatales; family Anaeroplasmataceae; genus Anaeroplasma. The sequence continues at coordinate 19,300 of JAFTQR010000017.1, forward strand.
CGTTAATAATGTCAGTATCAATAGTAGAGAAATCAATGCGAATAGTTCCCTCTTCTACATTATATGAAGGATTATTTTGATTCATAAAGTCATTAGTGAATGTATAGCCTTCAACTGTTTTTGAAATCATATATTGCTTTTTAAAGTCAGTTCTTTCATCATCAGTTAGTGTATCAAGATTTTCAGCATCTGAAGAACTAAAAATTGCAGTTGATAATGAATTATTGATACTATCAAGGAATTCTAGCTTATATTCATTAAGCTTTTCAATGTCATTTAATTCCTTGTATTCATCCTCAGCATTATCCTTATAGTTTAATGTTTTCTTAGTTTCAGATGATAATGTAGAAACGTCTGTACAATTAATTAGTTCATTTATAGCGTTAAATTCAGCAGAATATATTTCCTTTTCTATAGTACTTAATATTAAATCATATCCATTTTTTCTTAGACTATTATAGTATGTATTAAAAGAAATAGTTAATTGGTTATCCCCACTACCGCTTGTAGCGATAGTAGAGTCCAATAATTCAGCATAAGGACCATATGGTATGTTTGTATTTCTTTCTACGTTTTGAGAAGAATCGTCCTTATTACAAGATGCTAAAGATAATAGCATTGCAGAAGATAGAGCTGCTAAAAATAATTTTTTTGTAAATTTTTTCATTATTCTTGCCCTCCATTATCGTTAATTAAGAATTGATCAACAGATTCTTCAAGAGCTGTCCACCAGTCTTTTTCATTACCATTCTCATCTATATATTTATATGAGTCTGAAGTTCCAGCGAAATCATTATAAATGAATTTGTAATCATCTATAATTCTTTGATTGATTTCAAAAATCTTATTTAAATAACCATTTTCTCCATTATAGCTTTCATTATCAAAAACGATAGTGTCATAGATAGGAGAATTTGGATTAACCTTATACTTTATAAAGTTTAAAAGAATAATACGTTGAGTTTCCTCGCCAGTATATCTTTTTAATATAGGTGAAATAAATGTAGATAATGCATCTGAAATTTCAGTTGCAGATAGATCAGATGTATTAGAAGTAACATATTCTAATACATATAGCTTAATTTGATTTTCATTAAGCTTGTCATTCTCGTTAAATACATTTTCAATTAATGTTTGAGAAGTATACTTATCATTATATTTAATCTTAATATCTTTAAGAATTGTATCTTCATGATCCTCCTCAGACCATTTTGCAGAAGGGCTTGTAGAACCTTCAGTTACTAAAATTAAATTAAAGCCGTCTTCAGTAGCTAATATTGTCTTATCATCTAATGCAACATCACTTTCTGATAATGGTTCGATATAGCATGTTGGAACAGTTTCATTGATAAAATAATTATATGTTGCAATTACATTGCCATCCTTATCTAAGCTTTCGCCTTTGCTGTAATCATATAAACGTTGCTTTAATAAGAAACTACTATCTACACTTGTATTATCAACTGTAAATTCCTCAGAAGTAACACGTAAACCTAGCTTACGATATTTTGCCCAAGTATTTTCAGCAACAATTGGATTGTTGTTATAAATTACCTTAGCAGAAGAGTTTATTTCACTTATTAATTCTGAAACAACAGTGCTGTGGTCATCAGTAGAAGCACAAATTTCTTTATATACTTCATAAATTAAATTTTTAGCAACTTCACCCAATGTAGTTGTATTTCCTTCGAATTCAACTGTTCTATAAATCCAGTTTTCTTTTTCTTCAGTAGAAGCAGCAAACTCATTATTTTCATCAAAATAAATATCATCTGCTTCAGCATCATCATCACCATCAAAGTAAACAATTAATCTTGAACCAGAAAGTGAGAAATATTTATCATATAATGAATCAGTGAAATTCTTAAAGAATTTTGTTAATTCATCACTTGAATAATCAGTTAATAGTTGAGCTGATGCATATTGTACACGGAAATAATCGTTTACAATGTCATCAATATCTGACGAATGGAAATAAGCCATTAGGAAGTCATACTTACCAATTGATGCTGGATATCCACTTGCTGCATAATAGCCAGCCTTGAAGTTTGATAGCATAGCATCAATATTATCAATGAATAAGTCTCTATCCTTATTTGTATCCTTATAAGCTTGAGTATTCTTAATAATCTTATTAGTTAATAAAGTAATGGCTGTAGTAGCACCCACTTGAGATTCTAAATAATCAAATACACCAAATGCTTCATTTGTACCTGGAATTAAAATAGAGTTCTTATCATTAATGTCAGCTTTAATATTTAAATTCCAATCCTTGTCCTTATAATTAAGAACAGCTAAAATATTTTCATTATCAGCTTTAGATTTAGTCTTGCTGTAATCAGAGTTAGCGATAGCATAGTTGATTTCACATGCTTCAACATATACCTTGACTCCAACCTTATCACATTCCTCTGATAAATAAGTAGTAATGTTAGTTTCAGTTAATGCATTTGTAGTTAATTTTTGTTTAATATCAAGCATTAATTCTTCATTAGTTTTAATTATGTTGTTGATAATCCAGTCATTAGTACTATCCTTAGTATAACCATCTTCTCTATAATCATGCTCACCTTCAGCGATAGCACCCTCACCTAGCTTATAGAATAAATATTTGCTACCGTTATATGTTTGCTCAGAAGTAGAGAAGCAGCCATCGATATCTAAAGTTAATGTATCATATAAATAATTAGTTGAATTATTAGTCAATTTATTAATATCATCCTTAGTATTAGTTAATTCAACATTTTCTAATAAATCTAATGTTTGTTGATATTTAGTATCATCTTTATTGTATTGTTCTAAAATACTTCTTGTTACCTTTCTTAAATCATTTAATTCCTTAATTTCAGGTAAATTAGATAATGATGTAGGTAATGTAGTTCTATATCCACCATATAAATAATTATAAATTTGGATATAGATTTCTAGCATTGCTTCTGGGAATGAAGAAGTAATATTGATATGATTAGATGAATTTAATTTGCTTAAATTAATATCGTCATATTTTTCAATATATTCATCATAGTTTAAAGAACTACAATTAGATTCGAAATCAATATAATAGATATTTTTATTATACATTTTTAAACCAAATGCTCTTAATGTATCTTCTAATTCTGAAGAATCTGTAAAACGAATAGAGATTAAATCTAAACTATAGTTTTTTGTATACTCAGATTTAAAATTGCTTACATAATCA